>JAYVJV010000233.1:0-12842 GCA_043769005.1 Polaromonas sp.
CAGGATGTCTTTGCCCCGCGCGCCCACCGCCATGCGCAGGCCGATCTCGCGGGTGCGCTCGGTGACGCTGACCAGCATGATGTTCATGATGCCAATGCCGCCAATGATCAGGCTGATGCCCGCTACAGCGGCCAGCAGCATAGTCATAATGCGGCTTGAGGCCTCCTGCGCCTGCAAAATCTCGGTGAGGTTGCGCACGCTGAAGGGCTCGTCTGCGCCGGGTTGCACTTTCAGGCGCTGGCGCAGCAGCTCTTTGATGCCTTCTTCGGCAGCTTTCATGCTTTGACCTTCTTTCACCTTCACGCTCATGGAGCCAATGCGTTTGAGCTTGCCACCACTGCCGCCCTGGATGCGGTTGCGGTAGGTGCTGATAGGCACGATGATGATGTCGTCCTGGTCCTGGCCCATCATGTTCTGGCCTTTTTTCTCCAGCACACCGATGATGGTGACGGGCACTTTTTTCACCCGTATCACCTGGTCCATCGGGTCGGCATCACCAAACAATTGCTGCGCCGTAGTCACGCCGATGATGGCGACCTTGGCCGAGCCTTGCATTTCGGCCGCTTCAAACGCACGGCCCGCGCTCAGCGGCCACTCGCGTGCCTCCAGGTAATCGTTGGTGGTGCCAAACACCGAGGTGCTCCAGTTGTTGTTGCCTGCCACCACTTGCGCGGCGGTACGCATGCTGGGCGCGACTACTTGCACTTCGGGGATGTCTTTGGCAATGGCGATGGCATCCTCTTCTGTGAGGGCCTGACCGGTCTGCGCGCCCATGCGCACGCCCCCTGCCGTCATACCACCGGGAAGCACCAGCATGATGTTGCTGCCCAGGCCCTTCATCTGGTCTTGCACGCGGTTAGTTGCACCCTGCCCCACGGCAATCATGGTGATGACGGCGGCCACGCCAATGATGATGCCCAGCATGGTCAGGATGCTGCGCAGGGTATTGGCGGCCAGGGCTCTGAGGGCTGAACGCAGGGCTGCTAAAAAGTTCATAGCGCTGCCACCTCAGCACTCGCCTGACTGCGTTTGCTTTGCTGCACATCCTCAAGAATATGCCCATCCTTAAACACGATTTTGCGGCGTGCCCAGGCGGCAATATCGGCCTCGTGGGTGACCAGCACCACGGTCATGCCTTGCACATTCAGATCGGTCAGCAGGTGCATGATGTCCTCGGAGGTTTGCGAGTCGAGTGCGCCTGTGGGTTCATCGGCCAAAATGAGCTGCGGGTTGTTCACCAATGCGCGGGCGATGGCCACGCGCTGCTGCTGACCACCCGACAACTCCGACGGGGTGTGGTCCATGCGCTGGCCCAGGCCCACCTTGGCCAGCGCGGCACTGGCCTTGGCGCGCCGCTCTGCGGATTTGATGCCGCTGTACACCATGGGCAGCTCGACGTTCTCCAGCGCGCTGGTGCGCGGCAGCAAATTGAACTGCTGAAACACAAAGCCAATGCGCCGGTTGCGAATAGATGCCAACTGGTCGCTGTGCATACCTTGCACCGCCTCGCCTGCCAGGCGGTACTCGCCCTCGCTGGGTAAATCCAGACAGCCCAGAATATTCATCAGCGTGCTTTTGCCCGACCCCGAGGCACCCATGATGGCCACAAAATCGCCTTCTTCAATGTCTAAGGACACACCGCGCAGCGCGTGCACGGTTTGGTCGCCCATGGTGTAGACCTTGGTGAGCTGGCGTGCTTCAATGAGTGCCATAAGATGTCGTACCGTGCTAGAGCGTGCCTAAAAAGCCATGCGCGGGCCGCTGGGCCGCTGGCCACCGGCCGCAGTGCCTGCTGTCGCACCCGCAGTATTGGTGCCGATGATGACCCATGCGCCCTCTTTCATCGCATCGGCCCCCGGCGTATTGGGCCCCACCATCAGCTCGGTGCTGGTGCCGTCGGTGATGCCTAGGCGCACGTTGTAGGCCACGGGTTTGCCATCAGCGCCCATCAAATAGATGCGGCCCCGGCTGGCAGTGCGGCTGGCGCTCTCGGCTTGCAGCGCGGAGTATTTGGTCTTTTGCTCAGGGGTTAACAAGTCACCAATTTTGGAGCGCACATCTGCGGTAATGCGGTCACGCGCCTTGGGCCGCTCCTCGGCAGACAGGTCGCGCAGCGTGGCATAGCGGGGCCGCGCCTCGGCAAAAATGGCATCCACTTTCACCGTTTGCTCAGCGGAGAGCTGTAGGTCAGACACCACCCTGTTGCGAAACTCGGCCAGCGGCCCACCGCCCTGGCCACCTTGTCCACCTGCAACTGGTGCACCACCTGGGGCTGCAGCGCTGGCGGGTGCAGTTGCCGCTGCGGGGGCTACATTTTTAACAGTATTTTTGACTGGAACTCCCGTATTACTGGCGTAAGCAGCTACTGAATTAGTAGCATTTACCGCTGGTTTTGCATCACCAACTGCCGAGCGGGCGGTATCGGCGGCGGCTGTGATCTCCTGGTACTTGGTGCGCTGCTCAGGACTCAGTGTGGCGCTGATTTTTTGCCGCATCTCGGCCATCACCTTCTCGCGCGCAGTGGCGCGTTCACCCTCAGCCAGGTCGCGCAGGGCCATAAACTGCGGGCGAAGCTCGGCCTGGATCGCATCGAGCTTGCCTTGCTGCTCACTGCTCAAGCCCAGCTCGGTCACCAGACGCTCACGCTGCGCGGCAAAACCACCACCGCCGCCCGCAGGCTGCGCTATGGCCTGGCTCAACCAGCTAAATCCCGCCAGCGTAGCCGCGCCTGCCACGCTACCTACCCCGTTGCCGTTGGCTGCACCAGACGCACCATTCGCTGCGCCCGATGCCCCACGCGCCGGGGCAGATGCGCCCTGCCCCGCAGGCTCCACGCCTGCTATCTTTACCCGCAGCGCGGCGTTAGGAACCTTCAACACGTTCTCGCGCAGGTCGGTCACCAGGCGCACATTGGCCGTCATGCCGGGCAGCAGCCTGTCGCCCACATTGGTAAAGCCCACCACGGCCACATAGGTCACCACGTTGGCCACGTTTTGCGCAGCCTTGCGCACCTGTTTCACCGAGCCTTCAAAGGTCTGGCCCGGGTAGGCATCCACCGTAAACGTTGCCTTTTGCCCGGTGCGAATACGCCCCACATCGCTCTCGTCAATACTCGCATCGACCTGCATGTCCGACAGGTTTTGCGCAATCACAAACAGCTCGGGCGCTTGCAGGCTGGCCGCCACGGTCTGTCCTTTTTCAATCGCCCGTTTGATCACAATACCGTTGACTGGCGAGGTAATTTTGGTGCGCGACAAATCAATGCGCGCCTGCGCCAGGGCCGACTCGCGCTGCGCCACGTTGGCCTGCGCGCTCTTGATCTGCGCCTGCGTCACCCCCAACTGCGCCTCAGCCGCCTTGACCGACTCGCTGCTGGACGACACCAAGGCGCGCGCTTTGTCGGCCACGTTTTGCGCCACAAACTGCCTGTCCACCAGCATCTGCTGGCGCTCCAGGTCACGCTGTGCTTCAATCTGCTCCACCTTGGCCCGCGACACCGCTGCGTTGCTGGCGGCAATATTGGCCTGGGCAGTGAGCACCGCCGCACGGGCCGAATCCAGGTCAGCCTGGGCCGAGCGCACGCGGTATTCAAAGGTTTCAGGGTCAATCAAGGCAATCAGCTGGCCCGCCTTCACCTCGGAGTTAAAGTCTACATACAGTTCTTTGATCTGACCGCTCACCTGCGTGCCCACCGACACCTGTGTGACGGGGTTCACCGCACCACTGGCCGAGACGGTGGCCTGCAAATTGCCCCGCTCTATTTTGGCCGTGCGGTACGTCACCGCGTCGGCTTTGGCCCGCTGCGTCCACCACCAGGCACCACCGCCCAGCAGGGCAAGCAGCACGGCTCCTGTGATCCAAGTGATTTTTTTCATAGCTTGCATTGTAGGCATGCCTATCGGGGGTTGGGTGTCTCCCGTGTAAACACCCCGGAAAAGGCATTTGGCGAAGCAAAAACAGCGTTTAGTCGCATAGCGCTGGCGGGTGATGCTGCTTTGATGGACATTACGAACATCAAATTTTTAGGAGTTCTACATGTTTACTACCGCTCGCCCATTTCGCATGGCTAAAGTCTGTTGTGCACTAACCATCACCGTCTATTCTTTATTCATGCAAGGTGCAGCCCATGCCGCTGACTTGACCATCATCGTCAACAACGTGCAGCAAGATGCTGGCCAAGTCATGCTGGGTTTGTTCAACAGTGCCGAAGGTTTCCCCAAAACCATCAGCCAGGGCACACTGGTTCAAGCGAAAGAGCGCAGCACTACCGGGCAGGTAAGTCTGGTCTTCAAAGGCTTGGCACCCGGCCAATACGCTGCAACGGCCTTCCACGACCTAGACAGCAACGGCAAACTGAATGTCAATTTCATGGGACTACCCACCGAGCCATACGGCTTCTCCAACAACGCACGTGGCAAATTTGGTCCACCCGCGTTCACAGATGCCGCCATTACGCTGGGCGAGCAAGACCTGACGATCGAAGTGACTTTGAAGTAAGGAGCACCCACCATGTCCCAAGCACCCTTACCCACCATGCACCGCCGCCGCCTGCTCCAAGGCCTAGCCTGGGGCAGCGCAAGCGCCACTGGCATGCTGTCGCCTTTGGCACGGGCGTTCACCGCCGACCGCGCAACGGCCTTTGCAAGTGCATCTGCCCCCTTCGACGGCCCGCTCAGCGCCACCGCAGGTGTGGGGTTTAACGGCACACTGCAAACCACCGACATCCCCGTGCGCGGCAAAATCCCTGCAAGCCTGCGTGGCACGCTGTACCGTAACGGTGCTGCGCGCTTTAAGCTGGGCAGCACGCGCTATGCGCATTGGTTTGATGGCGACGGCATGGTGCAGGCTTTTAACTTTGATAGCGGCAAAGCCAGCCATCTGGGCGTATTGCTGCGCACCCCCAAGCTGGTCGAAGAAGAAGCAGCGGGCCGCTTTTTGTTCGCAGGCTTTGGCACCCCCATGGCCGACAGCCAACCGGTAGACCGGCCCGACCTGCTCAACACGGCCAACATCAATGTGCTGTCCATGAACGATGGGCGCGACCTGTATGCCCTGTGGGAGGGTGGCTCGGCCACCCAGCTTCACCCTCAAACTCTGGCAGTGCAAGGCTTTAAGGCCTGGTCACCCGAGACAGCAGGTGCCTCATTTTCAGCCCACCCTCGGCGCGCACCGGATGGCACGCTGTGGAATTTTGGCTATGCACCACACAGTGGCAAGCTGATCATTTACAAGATCAACGCACAAGGCCAGCTTTTGCGCCAAGCCGCCATTGCCGCGCCGCAAGCTGACATGGTGCACGACTTTGCAATCACCGAAAACTACCTGGTTTTTCTGCTCATGCCCCTGCACGTCAAGCCCAATACCCCCGCTGTCGGCAGCCTGGATCGCTACACCTGGCGCAGCGATGCCCCACTGATCGCCATGCTGGTGCGCAAAAGCGACTTCAGCGTGAAGCACATTGATCTGCCCAATGGGGGAGTATTCCACTTGGGCAACGCCTGGGAGGAAGGCGGCATGGTGCGTCTAGGGTACGCGCGGTATGGGAAGTTTTTAGAGCATCTGAAAGGCCTGGTACTACCGTCGCCTCAATCGCCACCAGAGCATTTGGCTCACTGGACACAGGTGGAAATTAACCCCTCCCAAGGCACTGCGCGGCAAATCGACACTGGGTTGCCTGGCACTGAGTTCCCCAGCTTTGATACGCGCCGTACAGGCGAAAAAACCGAAACCACGGTGCTAATGCAAAACACCCATGCCAAAACCGATGCGGCCTGGGGCAACGACACCGTGCTGGCCCTGTCAAACGACAAAATCCAGCGCTATAGCTACGGCAACAACTGGCTCGCTGAAGAGCATTTACTCCTGTCTGCGCCCGGTAGTTTCAATACAGCGAACGGCTGGGTGCTGGGTACTGCCTTCAATATCACCACCCATAAAACCACACTCAACATCTTTGAGGCCAATGCACTCTCCAACGGGCCCGTCGCGCAACTGGCCCTGCCCTACGGATTGCCACTGGGCTTACATGGTCAGTTTGTTGCCAAATCACTTTAATTTTTCCCCGGAGAACCCCCATGACCCCCGAAAACATCGACCGCCTCGCCCGCAAACGCGCCAGCGCCAAACTGGGCTGGTTTATGCACGCCAGCATTTACCTCATCGTCAATGCCTTCCTGCTAGCCATGTCCCTATGGCAGGGCAAGCACTGGGCGGCGTTTCCGCTGCTGGGCTGGGGCCTGGGCCTGGCCATTCACGGCGCATGCGTGTGGTTTGCGGGTGCTGGCAGCGCGCTGCGCGAGGGCATGGTACAGCGCGAGCGGGCACGCCTGACTGCGCAGCGTGACCCATGGTGAGCGCAATGAAAATAGCAGGGTTGTTTGCCGCTGTGCTGGCCACCAGCCTGGGTGCTGCCATCTGGTGGGGTGGCCCGCGTGACATTGCCGCGCTGGACAGCATCAACGCGCCATTTGCCAAAGTAGACTTCAGTGCCGTACCCAAAGCACATACTTACACGGCACGCGACGGCACGGCACTCTCCTATCTGCATTACCCCGCCAGCGGTAACGCAACCATCGGGCGGCGCATCGTGCTGGTGCATGGCTCGTCCGCTCGCGGGCAGTCCATGCATCCGCTGGCGCAAGCCTTGGCTGCACAGGGTTTTAGCGTGGCCGCGCTAGACATGCGGGGCCACGGCAGCTCGGGCCCGCGTGGGCATATTGCCTACATCGGTCAACTCGAAGACGATGTGGCCGACTTCATCAAAGCCGTGCCGCATGCGGGCGGCAACACCTTATTGGGCCACTCTTCTGGCGGCGGCTTTGTGCTGCGTTTTGCTGCCAGCGCGCAGCAGACTTTGTTTGACCGCTACGTGCTGCTCGCGCCCTACCTGCGCTACGACGCGCCTACGGCCAGGCCAAACAACGGCGGCGGGGTGTCTGTGGGCATACCACGCGTGGTGGGCTTGCGCCTACTCAACGCCCTTGGCATCACTGCGTTGAACCATTTGCCAGTCACACGTTTTGCACTGAATGATGCTGCCAAACAGTTTTTAACGCCGAGCTACTCCTTTGCACTAGGCACCAATTTTGGACCCCACGACGACTACGCAAGCGATATTCGCAGCGCCAAAAGATCTGTACACGTTGTGGTGGGCGCAAGCGATGAACTGTTTGATGCGCAGCGCTTTGGCAACGTGTTTGCCAAAGCGGGCAAAAGCGTACCAGTCACCATCGTGCCGGGTGTAAACCACATGGGCATAACGCTGGACACCCCGGCCCACATGGCCGTGGCGCGTGTGTGCAAGCTATAAACTCTGGTTTCATGAGCACCGCCGCACATCCTTCCGCACTAGAGCGCATTCGCGCGTGCCTGCCCGACTTGGCCCGGCACGGCCTGAAGGTGGCGGCATTTTGCCTGGTCATCGCACTGGCACTGTGGTGGTTGCGGCCTGGCATACCGCTGGACGTGCAGCTGATGTACACCTTCTCTATCGGCTTGGTGAGCTGGCTGTGCATTGACCTGGGCCGATTCTTCATAGACCGCGATTCGCCCTACCAGTTTCCCCGTGGTCGGCGCGCGATAGCCTTGATCGTGGTCGGCTGCGCCATCGGCAATGTGCTGGGCACCTTTGCGGGAGATTCCTACAGCGGCAAATCGACCTGGGAACTTCTCTATGACAGGCCGCGCCTTCTGGTAAATTTTCTGTTATTTGGCTTCGTCGCGGGTTGCGTCATCAGCTTCTATTTCTATGCCACGGGTAAAAGCCACTTCTTGCACAGTGAGCTGGAAGCCTCCCAGCGCCAAGCCAGTGAAGCCCAGCTCAAGCTGCTGCAAAGCCAGCTTGAACCGCATATGCTGTTCAACACCCTGGCCAATCTGCGCGCGCTCATCAACACCGACCCACAACGCGCCACCCACATGCTGGACAGCCTGAACAACTACCTGCGCAGCACGCTGCAAGCCTCGCGCGCTACGCTGCACCCCTTAAGTGCCGAGTTTGAGCGTGTCAAAGACTATCTGGATCTGATGCAGATTCGCATGGGGCCGCGCCTGACCTACAGCCTCACGCTGCCGCCCGCGCTGGCGGCGCAGCCCGTGCCGCCCCTGCTGCTGCAACCGCTGGTAGAAAACGCCATCAAGCACGGCCTGGAGCCCACGGTAGCGGGCGGCGCGGTGACGGTGACGGCCAGTGCTGTGGGCGACATGTTGACGCTGGAGGTGCGTGACACTGGCGCGGGCCTGCCCGCCGGTTACGCCCAGGATGCCAAACAGGAAGCCTCCCAAGGCTTCGGTCTGGCCCAGGTGCGCGCGCGTCTGCACAGCGTGTACGGCGATGCGGGCGCTCTAAATTTAGTAGCTGCTTACGCCTATTCTACAAGGGCTACAATCACTTTTCCTATACAAAAAGCAGTCTAAACCATGCGCGCAAGCCCCACCGCCCTGATCGCCGAAGACGAGCCCCTGCTGGCTGCTGCGCTACAGGCCGAGCTGCGCAGCGCCTGGCCAGAATTGAGCCTGTGCGCCGTAGCCGCCAACGGTTTGCAGGCGGTTGAACTGGCTTTGCAGCACCAACCGCAGGTGCTGTTTTTTGACATCCAGATGCCCGGCCAGTCCGGCCTGGAGGCCGCTGCACAACTGGCCGATGCCTGGCCCGATGCCGCCAGCTTCCCGGCTTTGGTGTTTGTGACCGCGTTTGAGCAGTACGCCGTGCAGGCCTTTGAGCAGCAGGCGCTGGACTATGTGCTCAAGCCCGTGCAGGCCGCGCGCCTGGCGCAAACCGTGGCGCGGGTACAGGAGAAGTTGGCCAGCGCCGCGCCAGTGAACTTTGAAGCTCTCAATAACTTATTAAAAGAGGCTACAGCCCAACAAAATATTGCGCAAACAGCTACTAAAAATATAGCGCATACGCTGCCCAAACTCAGTACACTGCAAGCCAGCCGGGGTAACCAGATCGACTTTGTGCCGCTTGCCGACGTGGTGTATTTTGAAGCTGCCGACAAGTACGTGCGCGTACTCACCGCGCAGCATGAGTATTTGATCCGCACCCCCATCAAAGATATGCTGGTGCAACTGGACGAGGCACAGTTTTGGCAGATTCACCGGGGCACCGTGGTACGCGTGGGCGACATTGCCAGTGTGCTGCGCAGCGAGGACGGCAAGCTGCACCTGCGCCTGCGCAGCCGCAGCGAGAAGCTGGCGGTAAGCCGCCTGTACGCGCACCTGTTTAGGGCGATGTAGGGCCTACGCTGGGTCTAAGCTGGATCGTCGCAGAGTTATGCGGAGTGATGCGGCACCACAGTAGCCAGCAGCGTAGTTAAAGCCTGCAACACCGGGTGAATGCGCGCATGGCGCTGTGCGTCCAGCACATAGGGCGATTGCTCTTGCATATAGGTGCTCCAGCACATCTCCAGCTGCACTGCATGGATGCCCTGCGCTGGCCGCCCGTATTGGCGCGTGATGTAGCCACCCGTAAAGCGGCCATCCATCACATGGGTGAAAGCGCCCTCCCCTGCCGTAGCACCGGCCATCACACCTGCCACTGCCTCGCGCAGATTGGCGGCGCAACTGGCCCCGTTGGCCGTGCCGATGTTCAAATCCGGCAAGCGGCCTGTAAAAAACCAGGGCACTTGCGACTTGATGCTATGCCCGTCTAGCAGCACTGCATAGCCATGCAGCGCCTTGATACGCGCCAGCTCGGTGGCCAGCGCCGCGTGGTAAGGCTGCCAGTACTGCACGGTGCGCTGGGCCACTTGCTGTGCATCGGGTGCGCAGCCGCTGTGATAAATGCTGTCGCCGTAAAAATCGGTCACCGGGCACAGGCCGGTGTTGTTGGCACCGGGGTACATGGCTGCGCCGTCGGGCGGGCGGTTCAGGTCTATCACGTAGCGCGAGTGCTGGGACACCAGCAGGCTGGCCTGGTCGGCTTTAACGTAGTCGTACAGCAGGTCTACATACCAGTCGGTGTCGTGCAGCTCCAGCGCCTTGGGTGTAAACAGGCCGCGCAGCTCGCTGGGGATGTGCGTGCCCGCATGGGGGACACTGACCAGCAAGGGGCTGGTGCCCTGGTGTAAATTAAAAACGCTGCGCATTGGCTGCTGGCCTCTGGTGCTATGAGCCCCACAGTGTAGGCTACCCGCCAAGCAAAAAGCCTGCACGCGGCAGGCTTTAGAGGGGAGCGCAGGCTTTTGGGAGCGCAGGCTTGCAGCTTATGCGGTGTGGCACCTAGTGGTGGCCCACTTGCAGGTACCCCATACGCTGGCCATGGCGGTCGCCGCGGCGGTCATCATCGCGATCATGCCCTCTACCACGGCCACGACCATGCCCACGGTGATCGTCATAGCCAGGATGCACCACCACCACCGGTTGGGGCGCATGGATTACGCGCGGCTGGGTATAGACCACTTGCGGTTGCGTGTAAACCACCCGGGGCTGGGTGTAGACCACGGGCGGCTGGTACACCACTTGGGGCTGATACACCACCTGCGGCTGCTGCACCACGACTGGCGGGTAGTAGGCTGGCGCGGGCTGCAAAACCACCGGGAAGTGCGATCCAACCGTAACCGTCCAGCTCACATTACCGCCCGCATGGGCATTCAAACTCACCGTAGCCGCCGCCAATACTGCGCAAGCAGCTATTAACTTGGTAGCAGATTTACGGGTGACGATAGAGACTTTAGGCATACAGAACTCCTTGTTAAGGTCAACATACAACGTGCCAGCCCCCCGCCCGGTAGGCATCCGGCGCGTGAAGATTGCAACCAATCGTGTCAAGAACATCGTGTCCAAGGCCGTTCCCAGCCTAAAATCAAACCAGATATGACTACACCAGCTACCCCCTCCCCCGCCGCCCCGACAACCCCGGTGGACACCGCCAAGCCCAGCAACTTCCTGCGCCAGATCATCGAGCATGACCTGGCAGCAGGCACCTACGCCCAGCGCAAATGGGCAGGCAGCCCCGGCGACGCAGCGCACCACGCCGCAGGCGCGAGCGACCCCGCCAGAATCCGCACCCGCTTTCCGCCCGAGCCCAATGGCTACCTGCACATTGGCCACGCCAAAAGCATTTGCCTGAACTTTGGCCTGGCAGCAGACTACGGCGGTGTGTGCCACCTGCGCTTTGACGACACCAACCCCGAGAAAGAAGACCAGGAGTACGTTAACGCCATCATCGACACCGTCAAATGGCTAGGCTTTGACTGGAACGGCGCTAAAGATGCCGCGCCCTACCAAGCCAGCGACTATTTTGGCTTTATGTACCGGGCAGCAGAGTTTTTGATCGAAGCAGGCCTGGCCTATGTGGACGAGCAAAGCGCCGAGGACATGAAAGCCAACCGAGGCGACTTTAACAAGCCCGGCGTGGACAGCCCCTACCGCAGCCGCACCCCAGCCGAGAACCTGGCCCGCTTCAGAGAAATGAAAGACGGCAAGCACCCCGATGGGTCGATGGTCTTAAGAGCCAAGATCGACATGGCCAGCCCCAACATCAACCTGCGCGACCCCGCCATCTACCGCATACGCCGCGCCACGCACCACAACACCGGCGACACCTGGTGCATCTACCCCATGTACGCTTACGCACACCCCATCGAAGACGCGCTGGAGAACATCACCCACAGCATTTGCACCCTGGAGTTTGAAGACCAGCGCCCGTGGTACGACTGGCTGCTGGGCAAGCTCAGCCACCCCCAGGTCAATCTCACGCGCTCTGACGGCACCAGCCTGCCCGCGTTGCTGGCCAGCCCCCCGCCGCACCAATACGAGTTTGCAAGGCTCAACCTCACCTACGTAGTCACCAGCAAACGTAAGCTGGCGCAACTAGTCAATGAAGGCAAAGTAGCCGGCTGGGACGACCCCCGCATGCCAACAATAGTAGGCCTGCGCAGGCGCGGCTACACGCCCGAAGCCATCCACCTGTTCACCGACCGCATCGGCGTAAGCAAAGCCGACAGCTGGATCGACTACAGCACGCTGGAAGGCGCGCTGCGCGACACCCTAGACCCCAGCGCCAAACGCGCCATGGCCGTGCTAGACCCCCTAAAACTCGTCATCACCAACTGGGAAGAAGCCTTCGGCAGCGCAGACCACCTAGAGCCCTGCACCGCCCCCGTGCACCCACACTTGCCCGAGCTGGGTAAACGCACATTCAACCTCGGCAAAGAAGTGTGGATAGAGCGCAGCGACTACGAAGAAGTGCCCAGCAAAGGCTTCTTTCGCCTCTACCCCCCGCGCATTGACGCAACGGGTGTAGCCGTTGCGGGCAGCAAAGTACGCCTGAAATACGGCTACGTGATAGAGGTAGAAGGCGCAGACTACGCCTCCGATGCCACCCCAGACGCTATAAAATCAGGAGCTGCTTACGCCCGTTCTATAAGGGCTAGAGTCCTAAAAGACACCAAAAGCGACACCCCCGGCAGCGACGTAGTCAAAGTAAAAGGCGTAGTCACCTGGGTAGCCGTGGCAGATGCTGTACCCGCCGAAGTGCGCCTATACGACCGCCTGTTCAAAGACGAACACCCCGACGCAGGCGGCAAAGACTTCTTGGCCGCGCTGAACCCCGATAGCCTGAAAGTCATCACCGCCTACGTAGAGCCATCGCTAGGCGCAGGCGGCGCTATCGCGGCCCAAGCCGACGACAAGTTTCAGTTTGAACGGCATGGTTACTTTGTGGCGGATCGAGTTGACTATTCAGCAAGTAAACTAGTATTTAATAGAGCTACAGCGCTGAAAGATAGCTGGGGTAAGTAAAATGAGCGCCGCCATAAAGGATCTGCCATGCTTAGATTTGTAAACACGAGTCTTTTAGAGTCTCGAGCACAGACCGTTGTGAATACCGTTAACACGGT
>JAYVJV010000234.1:0-6504 GCA_043769005.1 Polaromonas sp.
GACGACATCAGCCTGCTGGACACAGCCCTGTTTGACCACAGCAAAATCCACGGCCCGCGCCAGTTGACCGACCTGTACCTGCTGGCGCTGGCCGTCAAGCACGGTGGCCGCCTGGTCACCTTTGACCGCGAGATCCCCTTGAACGCTGTGCGCGGTGCCAAGCGGGCGCACCTGGTGGTGGTGTGAAGGGGCGCGGCCCAGGGGCGATTGCATCGCTTTTGGTTGCAGATACCTTCACCTTTCGCTGGTGAATGGCCCGCCAGCTATCGACTACAGTGGCAACTATGCCTGCCGTCACCTCTTTACCGTTTACAACGCCCCGCGCCGTCTTGTTTGACGCGTATGGCACGCTGTTTGACGTGTACAGCGTGGCGCAGTTGGCCGAGCAGCTTTTTCCTGGCCATGGCCAGGCGATTAGCGTGGTGTGGCGCGACAAGCAGATTGAATACACCCGCCTGGTCACCACCAGCCGGCGCGGCCCTGCGCGTGAATCGGTCTACCAGCCGTTTTGGCAACTGACCCGTGCAGCGCTGACTTACGCTATAAAAAAAGTAGCTGCTTACGCTCGTTCTGATTGGGCTACCGACCAATTTGATGCCCAATACGGCGCGCAGGTGGAGCAGTTGATGAACCAGTACCGCCATCTCACGGCTTTCCCGGAAAACACCGAGGTACTGCAGCAGCTCAAAGCGCGCGGCATCGTCACCGGCACCCTGAGCAACGGCGACCCAGCCATGCTGCAAGCGGCTGTGCAGTCGGCGGGCCTGTCCCAGTTGCTGGACCACGTCATCAGCGTGGACAGCATCCGCAGCTACAAAACCGACCCCGCTGCTTACGCGCTGGGCACCCAGGCCACCGGACTGGTCGCAGCGCAAATCCTTTTCGTCAGCAGCAACGCCTGGGACGCGCTGGCCGCCACCTGGTTTGGCTACCAAACCCTGTGGGTCAACCGCCAGGGCCTACCCTTTGAAGAGCTGGGCACGCAGCCTACACGGGTGGGCAGCAGTTTGCGCGATGTGATGTCGTTTTTTGATTAGCCTAAGACTATGAAAACATTTTTTGAATGCAGAGGACGCGAAGGTTTCGCAGAGAGCGCAGAAAAGAAATACAAAAATAAAACCAAAAAATCAGATAGAAATTTGTTGATATTTTTTTATAAACTTTTGGTTTTATCTTTCTCGTCTTTTGCGCCCTTTGCGAAACCTTCGCGCCCTCTGCGTTCAAAAATTCTTTAATCCCCCGTTGAAAGCCCACCATGACAGCCAGAACACCAGCCCATAGCCTGCAAGTAGCCACCAACCTGTATAACTTCGTCAATAACGAAGTCCTCCCCGGCACCGGTGTCAAGCAAGACAAGTTCTGGCAGGGCTTTGATGCCATCGTGCAAAGCCTGGCCCCGAAAAACGCCGCCTTGCTGGCCGAGCGGGACCGCCTGCAAAGTGCGCAGGATACCTGGCACAAGGCCAACCCCGGGCCGATTGCCAACATGCCCGCCTACCGCAAGTTTCTGGAGAAAATCGGCTACCTGGTGCCCGTGCCCAAAAACGTTAAGGCCACGACCGCCAATGTCGATGCCGAGCTGGCCATCCAGGCGGGTCCGCAGCTGGTGGTGCCCATTTTGAACGCCCGCTACGCGCTGAACGCCGCCAACGCCCGTTGGGGCTCTTTGTACGATGCGCTGTACGGCACCGACGTGCTGAGCGAGACCAACGGCTGTGAAAAAGGCAAGGCCTACAACCCCAAGCGCGGTGCAAAGGTCATCGAATACGCCCGCTATGTGCTGGACCGCACGGCACCGCTCAAAACTGGCTCGCATATCGACAGCACGCTCTACAGCGTTAAAGACGGCCAACTCGTCGTCACCCTCCAAGGCGGCAAGAGCACCACGCTGCAAGATGCCAAGCAGTTCATCGGCTTCCAAGGTGCGGCCTCGGCCCCATCGTCGGTACTGCTGCAACACCACGGCCTGCACCTGGACATCCAGATCAACCGCGCTACCCCCATCGGCGCGAGCGACGCGGCTGGCGTGAGCGACCTGGTGGTCGAAGCGGCCCTCACCACCATCCTCGACCTGGAAGACTCGGTCGCCGTGGTCGATGCTGACGACAAAGTGCTGGCCTACAGCAACTGGCTGGGCATCCTCAAAGCCACGCTGACCGAAGAGGTTAGCAAGGGTGGCAAAACCTTCACGCGCGGCTTAAACGCCGACCGCGTATACGCGGCCCCGAGCGGCAAAGGCCAAGTCAAGCTGCACGGCCGCTCGCTCATGTTTTTGCGCAATGTCGGCCATTTGATGAGCAACCCGGCCATCCTCTACAAAGCCAAAGACGGCAGCATGCAGGAGATCCCCGAGGGCATTTTGGACGCAGTAGTCACCACCGCGATTGCCATGCACGACCTGCAAGGCCACGGCGCGGGCGGCATCCGTAACAGCCGCAAAGGCAGCGTCTACATCGTTAAACCCAAAATGCACGGCCCGTTTGAAGTGGCCTTTGCCAGCGAGCTGTTTGGCCGTGTAGAGCAACTGCTGGGTTTGAAAGAAAACACCGTCAAGCTGGGCATCATGGACGAAGAGCGCCGTACCAGTGTCAACCTCAAGGCCTGCATTGCCGCCGCCAGCAGCCGCGTCGCCTTTATCAACACCGGCTTTTTGGACCGCACTGGCGACGAGATGCACACCGCCATGCACGCAGGCCCCATGATCCGCAAAGGCGACATGAAGACCAGTGCGTGGATTGCCGCCTACGAGAAGAACAACGTGTTGGCGGGCCTGAGCTGCGGTCTGCGCGGCAAAGCCCAAATCGGCAAAGGCATGTGGGCCATGCCAGATTTGATGGCCGACATGCTCAAGGCCAAAATTGGCCACCCATTGGCTGGCGCCAACACCGCGTGGGTGCCCAGCCCCACGGCCGCCACCCTGCATGCCCTGCATTACCACCAAGTTAAGGTAAGCGATGTGCAAGCGCAGTTAGAGCAGACCGACTACAACGCCCAGCAAAGCGCCATCCTCGACAACATCTTGCAAGTGCCCGTGACCCACACGCCCAACTGGAGCGAGGCCGACAAACAACAGGAGCTGGACAACAACGCCCAAGGCATCCTAGGCTACGTGGTGCGCTGGGTAGACCAAGGCGTGGGCTGCAGCAAAGTGCCCGACATCCACAACATAGGCCTCATGGAAGACCGCGCCACCCTGCGCATCAGCAGCCAACACATGGCCAACTGGCTCTTGCACGGCGTGGTCACCAAGGCGCAAGTAGAGGAAACCTTTCAGCGCATGGCAGGCGTGGTGGACAAGCAAAATGCGGGCGACGCGCTGTATAAGCCGATGGCTGGCAATTTTGCTACTTCAGCGGCTTACAAAGCGGCGACTGATTTGGTGTTTAAGGGGCTGGAGCAGCCTAGCGGCTACACCGAGCCTTTGTTGCATGCTTGGCGCTTGAAGGTCAAAGCTGCGGCTTGATGCAGCGAGCTGCGCAGCGGTATTGATTTGCTACTGATTTAATAGCATTTTGCGCAATATCCGCGAGGGTTGAATGCCAATTTCGGCATAAAACTCTATCAGAAAGGCATCTTCGGATGCCTTTCTGTCTTTTCAAGCCCGCAGATCACTTGAAAAGCTGGCTGTTTAGCCAGCTTTGGATAATGAACCTTCAATCAAGTGATTGATTCATATATATTTTTTCTACTTTTTCATTTCATTATCCTGCGCTGTAGATAATGAAACCACCTCAGCCGCCCCTCAAGTCAGTCGCTCAATCAGCCAACCCGCTTGACTCCAAAGCACGCAAGATTTCTCCAGTTGCCCGCGTGGGCTCGCATGCGCGATCACGATTTTTTGCGCTAAACCTGCGGCAATATCATTGCGCAGGGCTGCCTGCGCCACCGTGAGCCGCCCAGCATTTTTCTCACGGCTCACCACCGCCATCCGCCCCGCTTGCACCGCTTCAAGCCAATCACCCGGCAGCTTGGCCTCGCTCACCGGGCGAGCCAGCACCGCCACCACCGGGCTCTTGGCTTGCAGCAACACCGTCAGCACCGATTGCTCCAGCGGCGAATGAAAGCCGCTCACTACCGCTTGCTTTTTAGCGGCTTGCGCCAACGCCCAGTCCATCGCCAGCCGGATCGCTGTGCCAGAACACTGCCGCGAGGCAAAAAAAAGCCAGCAATGGCTCTTTGAGCAAATTCTCGCGCCCCAAACCTTGTAAAACTAGATCTTTACGCTCGTGCTGCCAGTTCATGGTTTACCCTAGGCTTAGATAATGAAATTATGCGTAACTATATGATTTTTAAGGATTTTTCTTCTTTTTATTTTTCATTATCTAGCGCTAAAGATAATGAACCCGTCAAATTGTCTGGATTCGTGAGATCGGGCTTAGAGTAGCTGGCATGTTGCCGGGAGGCGGCGGGCAGCGCCACCAATACACCCTGCACCACCCATTGTTTGAGCTGCTTGGAGGCAGCCAAAGTATCCAAGCCAGATATTTCACGCAGTTTGGCATTGACAATCGGCCCATTGCGATCAATCCAATCGCTCACCTGCACCCACAGCGGTGGGCGCTCCTCGTTCAGCAAAGTGAGCACCAAGGTGGGGATCGCCGCATCAAGCTGCTCCCGATAGAGCGGCTCATACAAATTCGCCGCAGACATTTGCGCAAACATCATCGGCACACCCTCGCCTGCATCCACATTGGGTGGATTCGGAAATTCGCGCAAATGCCGCGCCAGCAAACTGTTACGCGGCATAGAGCGCGCCTTTTCAATCGTGGCTGGTGTCAAATTGCCGGGCAAGCGCCCTGGGCTTTCCACCTCCACGCGGTCATCAAAAATGCGGATGTGAATATCGCGGTTAAGCCGGTAATCGCGGTGCACCACCGCATTTGTGATCGCCTCTTTGATCACGCGCTCTGGGTAGCGATAGCGCGTTTTAAAGCCCGAGCCATCCATCGTCAGCCCCACAGCCAAACGCTCTAACACATACGCCTGCGCCTTGGCAATCTGCTCCACCGCCGGGCCAGTGATGGTTTTAGGCGGCAGCAGCAAATTCGGCACTTCGCTGCGCAGCACAGCGCGGCCTTTGTAGTGAAACACGCGAATGTCTGCCCGCATGCCCTGCCCTGCCAGCAAAGCGCCCGGCTCATCAGCAAATAGCAGCAGTGCCGCGAGCAAGGGCTGCAAAGCGCCATCCACCGCAACGGCCAAGCCTAATTTTGGCAGCCGCACCGCCAAATCCATATCCGCCAAGCCGCGCGTCGCGCAATAGCTGCGCCAAGCATCCGTGTTCTGCAAGTCCAGCGCCACGGGCATCGGCAAAGTCTCTGCGCTTTTGATGCCGCGCTGATAGGCCAAATCAGCAATTTCCGCTGCGGAAAGCTCGCGGTTGCTCGCATCCATGCGCGTCCAAGTGCCATTGCCCACAATGGAATGCACCTGCTCGCTCTTTTCTACCCGCAGCAGCACCACATGCCCTGCTTGGCCATCGCGCAACGTGCAAGGCACGCGAATCCAATGCAGCTTGGTGATCGCTGGTGTGAAGCGCTGCAACACTAGGCGGCGCAAATCATCAAAGCCCTCGGCGTTTTCTTCGACACCCCAGAGGCGGCTTGCGGGCTTCTCGCCCGGCCTCAACTCCTTCGCATCACCAATCCCCAGCACCACCAAGCCGCCATCCGTATTGGCAAAGGCGCAAATGGTTTCTAGCAGCTTGCCATGCTTGCTGCTGATCCGCTTGAAATCCAGCGTGCGGCTTTCGTGAGCGGCCAGCAAAGCAGGGATGCGCTCAAGGGCTTGTGCGGGGGAGAGGTCAATCATCGATGTCAGTCCTCGCATTTTCCAGCAAAGCCCTGTCACGCTCCAGCTCAGCGCGCAGCTCCTCTTCTGTGGGTATGAGCCTCTGGTATTTGCTCGCGAAAAGCTGTGGCTTATCGGCCAGCAATGAATATTTCGCCACCGCCGCATTGCGCTCGGAGCACAAAATCAGCCCCAGCGTTGGGTTGTCGCCCTCGCTGCGCATGTTCGCATCAAACACGCGCACATACATATCCATCTGCCCCACATCTTGATGCGCCAGCTTGCCAACTTTCAGGTCAATCAGCACAAAGCATTTGAGCAAATAGTTGTAAAACACCAGATCGACAAAGCAATCTTCGCCCTCTACCCGCAGATGCTTTTGCCGCGCCACAAAGGCGAAACCTTTGCCCAGCTCCATCAAGAACTTTTGCAATTGATCGAGTAAGCCTTGCTCCAAGTCTTTCTCATAAAGCCCCGCATCTGGCTGCGCGCCAAGAAACTCCAGCACATACGGATCGCGAATAAAGTCACGCGGATCGCTTGGCGCTTCTTGCCCAATCAGCGCTACCGCTTCTGCTTTCACGCCTGCTTTGTCCTGACTACCCAAAAGACGCTCATAAAACAAGGTAGAAATCTGCCGATCCAGCGCCCGCACGCTCCAGCCTTGGCTCATGGCCTCGTTGGCATACCATTCGCGGGCTTGGGCTTCGGATA
>JAYVJV010000235.1:0-3757 GCA_043769005.1 Polaromonas sp.
ATGTTTTAGCAAATAGGCTTCCATGCGCCGCAAGGCCAGATCGATGCCAACGCCGACCATCCCAATCGCCACCATGCCCGCCATCACAATGTCGGTGGCGATGGCACTTTGGCCCTTAACGATCAAGTAACCCATGCCGCTGGACGCGACGATCAGTTCCGCACCGACCAGTGACATCCACCCCAGGCCCGCACCAATGCGCAAGCCGGCAATGATGCTGGGCACCGCCGCCGGAAACAATACTTCGGTAATCGTCCTGAAATTGCCTACGCCCAGCATACTGGCGGCCTCCAGATAACGAATATCCACACCGCGTGCACCCCGGTACGCGTTGATTAAGCATGGTGGGAAGGCACCCGCAAAAATGATCAGCGTGGGGCCACCCGCCCCGGTGCCAAACCAAAGGGCGGCAAACGGCACCCAGGCCACAGGCGCAATGAAGCGCAGGCCGTCAAACAAAGGCGACACCACATCATCCAACCAGCGGAACCAACCCATCAGCAATCCCAACGGCACGCCAATCAGTGCGGCCAAGCCAAAGCCCAAGGCAAACCGCTGCAGGCTGGACGCCATGTGCTGCCACAGCGTATAGCCTGAGAAGGGCTCTTGTGACAAGTTAATCAGTTTTGCCACCACCTCATGCGGCAAGGGTAAAAACTGAGGCGGTGCCAGATGCAAGGCCCCGGCCAGATACCAGATGCCCAAGAAGGCCAGTGCACCAACAACCGTTAAGACTTTCATTCAGCCACACTTCCCACGCGCCAAGGCATGGCAATCTCTTCTAATCTGGCAAGTAGTGCGGTCGTCAATCCCCCGCAAATGGCCACACACACCATGGCCACCAAAATCATGGCCGGGTAAATGTCTTGGGAGCCCTGGTTTAGGATGCTGCCCAAGCCATACAAGGCGCCAATCAACTCTGCCGCCACCAAGGTCGTCCAACTGGCTTGTAAGGACAGCCGCAGTCCCGTAAAAATCATGGGGAAAGACCCAGGCACCAACACCTCAGCTACGAGTTTCCAGCCACGAATACCCAGCATCTTCGCCGCCTCCAACACCGGAATGTCGATATTGCGAACACCCGTATAACTGTTGATGACAGAGGGCACAAAGGCAGCCACAAAAATCACCAAAATTTTGGCCGCGTCGCCCAAGCCCAGCCAGACAATGGCCAAAGGAATCCACGCTAGTGGCGGGATGGGGCGAAGTAACAAGAAGGCCGGATTGATCAAAGCTTCGGCCTTGCGCGAATAGCCCATCAACAAGCCCAAGGGCACCCCCACGGCCACGGCCACCCCAAACCCCATGGCCACCAGTTGCAAGCTGTGCAATACATGCTGATGCAAGCGACCATTGCCGTATCCCTCGGTCACGATTTGACGCAAAGCCACCCATACCTCAGGTGGCGCTGGAAAGCGCGCGGCCGAGACAATGCCCGTAACGGTTGTCAGCACCCACCAGGACAGGAGCGTGACGAGCACGGTACCCCAGCCCAGCCAGGTACGGCGCGTAAGTCCTGTCCATTTGAGGTTTCCCGATGCCATCGTTTTGGTTGTGCTTGTGATGATTGCTGCAGTAATGTAAGCGTTTACACTAATTTTGGAATGTTTTCCCGTAAGCTGTCAAGCGACAGTTCACTGGCTTTCATATTTTTAATGGTAAACACCTAACCATCTGTCCAAGTTGTTGCGTGGCGAGCTCGCAAGCGTTTGCACAAATTAGCCCATAAAATATGCAGCACGCATGCAAAAACGGATCCGAATTGAAGATGTGGCCGAGATGGCTGATGTATCGACTGCGACCGTCTCGCGCGCTTTGTCGCGGCCTGATCGGGTGCGCCCCGAGACGCGTGACTTGGTGCAACGTGCGGTTGATAAACTCGGCTACGTACCCGACGCCGCCGGCCGTGCGCTGGCATCTGGTCGCACCCGTACTGTGGGTTGCGTCATCCCCACGCTGGACCACGCCATTTTTGCGCGTAGCACTCATGCATTGCAAAACACCCTGGCACAAGCCGGCTACCAGTTGCTGGTCGCAAGCCATAACTATGACCCTTTGCAGGAGTTGGTTCTGGTGCAGGCCCTGCAGCAGCGCGGCGTAGATGCGTTGGTATTGGTGGGTGCCGAGCACCACAAGCAACTTTGGAAATCGTTGAAGCAATGGGAGAAACCTGTCTTGCTGACATGGGCCTGCGACCCACGCTTGCCCTCTGTCGGTTTTGACAACCACGCCATTGGTGCCTTGGCCACACAGCACCTGCTGGACTTGGGTCACCACCGAATCGGAATGATCTCGGGTTACACCGAGCACAACGACCGTGCGCAAGCCCGTGCCGCCGGATTACGTGACACCTTGGGCAAGGCCGGCTTGCAGCTGCGCCCGGACGCTGTAACCGAGCAGCCCCTGAACCTCAGCGGTGGCCGCGTGGGTCTGATAGAACTGCTGAAAGCCAAACAGGTGCCCACTGCAATCGTCTGTGGTAACGACCTGCTGGCGACAGGGGCTCTGCTGGAGGCCCAACGCCAGGGCATCAGGGTTCCAGGAGAATTGTCGATTTGCGGTATCGACAACCACGACCTGGCTAGTGAGGTTTCGCCGGGCGTGACCACGATCAATTTGCCAACGCGCGAGCTCGGGCAAATCGCCGCGACGCAGGTCTTAGCTGCCATTGATGGTGCACCGATTGCACAGCAATCGCTTCTGCCCTTTCAGTTGTTGATCAGGGGAACTACGGCCAAACCACTGGCCCTATGACGTGACCGACGATGCTTGGCACCTTGGTGCGCAACTTGTTCGGCTTCCTTAAATCGCGCGGTCGTGGGGCAAGGGCTTGGGATTCTGAAAAGCCAAAAATCCAACTACCAACTTTTCATGGGACAGGCGGGTCGTTTCCTGTCTTGGCCAAAGTTGCGCATCAGGCCCCCCCAAGGCGAAACACTAGGGTGCTGACAAACACAAATGTGGCAATAAACAGCGTCTCACCGACCAGCATCAGCACAGGCTGCCATCCCAGTTTGGCCAGATCTTCAAAGCTGGTTTTGATACCCGCGGCGGCAATAGCGACGACAAGCAGTCCACGCGAGACCTCGCCCGCCAATTTGGCCACTGGCAGCTGAATCACACCTACGGTAGCCAGCAACACCAGGACGATGAACGCGAGTAAAAACCCGGGTATCAGCGGAACCGGATCGTTAGCTACTTTGACCTCGGGGTGATTGCGGTAGGCGATCACAATGAAGAGCACCACCGGCATCAGCAACATCACACGAAACAACTTGACCACGGTGGCGGTGTCGCCAGCCTCGGGCCCCAGCATCATGCCGGCCGCCACCACCTGTGCGACGTCGTGAATGGTCCCACCCAGAAAAACGCCGGCTGACTGGGGCGAAAGACCCAGTGTCAGCGCTGTAAACGGATAGATGACCATGGCAAGCGTTGACAGCACCGTGACCCCTACCACCACGAGCAGGGTGAAGCGCTCGTTGTCGCGCGACTGAGGCAGCACGCTGGAAATGGCCAGAGCCGCCGAGGCGCCGCAGATGGCCACAGCACCCCCCGTGAGAATGCCCTGAGCAGGCGTGCGGCCCAGCCAGCGCGCCAACAAAATGCCAAAGCCGATGGTGGCCGCCAGCGCAAGTGCAACCACCACGGCGGTTGCAAGGCCAAGGTGGCGAATCTGGTCAAATGTAATGCGGGCACCCAACAAGGCGACGCCACAGCGAAGCACGGTTCGCCCGCAAAAATCAACCCCTGTTTT
>JAYVJV010000236.1:0-4399 GCA_043769005.1 Polaromonas sp.
GCTGCTGAGCCATTCGTAGGGCACGGCATCGTCGGCCATGATGGCTTTCAAGCTGCGCTTGTCTACTGGAATCTCGGTGTGCGAATCAGCCCGCACAAAGCCGTGGCCTGGGTAATGTTTGCCGCAGTTCTTCATGCCCGCTTGCAGCAAGCCGTGCATCAGCCCCTTGGCCAGCACGCTGGCAACGCGCGGGTCGCGCGAGAAGCTGCGGTCACCAATCACACCGCTCTCGCCATAGTCCAAGTCCAGCACGGGGGTGAAGCTCATGTCCACCCCGCAGGCCCGCAGCTCGGCCGCCAGCACATAACCCACTGCAGTCGCCGCATTGCTGGCACGCAGGGCCCCCGCACCCTCGCCTAATTTGCCGTCCTGCATCCACAGCTCGCCTAAAGCGCGCATCGGCGGCAAGTGGGTAAACCCATCCGTCTTAAAGCGTTGCACCCTGCCGCCCTCGTGGTCCACCAAAATCAGCAAGTCCCCGCGCACAGCTTTGATAGCAGCGCACAGGTGGGTGAGCTGTGTGCGGTTTTGCCAATTGCGGGCAAACAAGATCACGCCGCCAGTCAGCGGGTGGGCCAGGCGCTCTTTGTCTACCTTGGTCAGCTCCTGGCCGGCTACGTCGAGGATGATGGGGGCGTGTTGTGTCATGGGTTTACCTTACTATATATTTTGTAGCTGCTTACGCATTATTTAATTGACTTTCAGGCTTATTTGCCTGTAAAAATTGCTCAACCTGTTTACGCCCCGGTGTGCCCAGCACGCCATGGCGTTGGGTGCATTTGAGGGCGGCTGCGGCGCTGGCGAAACGGATGGCGGGCAGCTCCCCCAGGCCTTCGCACAGCGCCAAGGTGAGTGCCGCATGAAACACATCGCCCGCGCCAGTGGTATCTACCGCCTGCACGGCAAAAGCAGGCAGCGTGTGCACACCACCACCTGCGGCGTGCATCCACGCCACACCGCGCTCGCCCAAGGTCACCATGGCCACCTGCGCACCGGCGGCCAGGGCGCAGGCCAGAGCATCTGCTTGACTGCTAGCCGGTGCGTAGCAGGCCAGACCTGGCTCGGAAAACACGGCCCAGTGGGTCACAGGGACCAGTTGCTGCAACTCAGCACGCGGCGCGATATCGGCATCCAGCACACTCAACAGCCCCTGTGTATGCGCCCATTGCAGCGCGGCTAATGCGCCTTGCGGCCAACGCGGGTCTACCAGCACGGCCTGCGCACCTTGCAGTTGCCGCACGTCCAGAGCGTGGGCTTTGCCCAGCGCATCACCCCGGTGGTTGTAGATTTGGCGCTCCCCTCGGCTGTCTACAATGACGCTGGAGACCGAGGTGTAGCTGTTGGGCACCACCTCCAGGTGCGCATCGACCGCACAGCGCAGCACGGCATCGCGCACAAAGGCACCCGCAGCATCGTCACCCACCCGGCCCAGCAGCCGCACAGGTGCGCCCATGCGCGCCATGGCCATGGCCGCATTGGCGGCCATGCCCCCGGGGATCATGCTGTAGCTGGAGGCTGGTGTTTTCGTGGGCTGTACGGCCAAGGTCTGCACCTCAAAATGGTGATCAACACTGGCATGGCCTACGCAAGCAAAAAAAGTGTGCATGTTGCAATACTAAACGTTAAACACCCGCGCCCTGCTCCAGCCCGTAAAGATCTGGTAAATGCTATTCTTTGAGTAGCTGTTGCCACTCTGCTCATAGGCATTTTGGGTTTATTTTTTAGGGACTGGGGACTTTTTGGGCTCGCAGGAACCATGCTGCTTTCTAAACTCACGCGGCTCGAGCGGAGCGCTGGTTGCCCATAAGCCGCGTTTGTCTGAGCGTGCGCTGCGCTCCTCCATGGCATAGGGCCCGGGGTCGCGGCGGTAATGGTAGCTCCAGGCATGACCCTGCGCCACCATCCAGGCACCCAGGTCTTCGCCGTTCATTTGCACGCGTGCCAGCATGCGGCCATAGTCGTCACGGGCACGGGTATTTAGCACCACTGCTTTGCGCAGCGCCTTGGCCTTAAGCGCTTTCATGGCTTGCGGCCCCCAGTCCTGGCAACTCTCTGGGGCATCCATGCCCTGAAAACGCACTTTCACCGGTTCACCCCCCTCTCTGAGCCGCACCCACAGGGTATCGCCATCGGATACATGGGTAACCGTCCCAGTGAGCAGCTTGGCACCCGCTGGTGCGCAAAGTAGCAGGGTTAGCAAAACGATAGAGATATGCGAAATAAATTTGGGCATAAGATCTTCACACAGAGATGGAAATATCGTACACCGCCCTTACGCTGCAATCGCATCCAGCGGCCAACGCGGCTTCACGTCAAAAGCGTAGTCGGTATTGGCCTGCGCGATGCCCGCT
The DNA here is from genome assembly GCA_043769005.1 of Polaromonas sp. Taxonomy (GTDB): domain Bacteria; phylum Pseudomonadota; class Gammaproteobacteria; order Burkholderiales; family Burkholderiaceae_C; genus JAAFIP01. The sequence continues at coordinate 2,352 of JAYVJV010000236.1, forward strand.
TGCAGGCGCATGGCACCTGCAAGCGCGATCATGGCTCCGTTGTCGGTGCACAGGTGCAGCTCGGGGTAGTGCACACGCACACCACGCTTGGCGCAGGCTGCATTAAGCTGCTGGCGTAGCGATGCGTTGGCACCCACGCCGCCTGCCACCACCAGGCGCTGCAAACCGGTGTGCTCCAGCGCCTTGAGTGATTTTTTCACCAGCACCTCGGTAATAGCTGCTTGTGTGCTGGCGGCCAGGTCGGCGCGCTGCTGGTCTTTTAAATTGAGCAGCAAATCGGCACGCACGCGCGCGCCCTCGGGCACATCCGCCACCAGGCGCTTCACCTGTGTGAGCACCGCAGTTTTGAGCCCCGCGAAGGAAAAATCCAGGTCGCCACTGTGCAGCAACGGCCTGGGCAGCTTGTAGGCCACCGGGTCGCCTTGCTTTGCCAGTTTGGCCAATGCCGGGCCACCGGGATAGCCCAGGCCCAAGAGCTTGGCCGATTTGTCAAAGGCCTCACCCGCTGCGTCGTCAATCGTCTCGCCCAGCATCTGGTAGCGCCCCACGCCGTCCACCCGCATCAGCTGGGTGTGCCCGCCGCTGACCAGCAGCGCCACAAACGGAAACTGCGGCGGATCGGCACTTAAAAATGGCGACAGCAAATGCCCCTCCAGGTGGTGCACACCAATCACCGGCTTACCCCACGCCGCCGCCATCGCGCAGGCCGCCCCCGCGCCCACCAGCAGCGCCCCCGCCAGACCCGGTCCACGCGTATACGCTACAAAATCAATAGCTGCTTGCGCCTTATTTGATTGGGCTAGCACCTCTTTTGTCAATGGAATTACCCTGCGAATATGGTCCCGGCTGGCCAACTCGGGCACCACCCCGCCATAGGCCTGGTGCATCGCAATCTGGCTGTGCAGCGCGGCTGCCAGCAGCACAGGCACGCCCTGCCCCGCAGCATCCACCAAGGCCACACCCGTTTCGTCGCACGAAGATTCAATACCTAAAATAATCATAACTACAGCCTTCGCCCGATTCACCAATGCCTTCGCCGCAAAAGCAACACTGGTAGCCTATATTATTCATGATGCACTAGTAGCCAGAGAAAACGGATGCACTTGAATATCCGTATCCGGGAAATGCGCCACCAGTTTGAGTTCACCGCCCAACGCCTTCACATACTCGCGCAGCGTACTCACATACATGTCCTCGCGCCGCTCCAGTTTGGAAATGGAGCCCTGCTCTACGCTCATGAGGTTGGCCATTTCTATTTGGGTCACGTTGCGGCTTTTGCGCAGCGCCTGCAGTTGCATTTCTAGCAGCATGGCCTCGGCTTTGGCAGCAGAACGTGACTGCGCCGCTGGCGACATAGCCGCCTGGAGTGTTGCGAATTTTTTAGCCATCGATCAGCCCTTCCTTCCGTAAAATTTCAACATGCTCGTCATAGAGCCTGTCTGCAATGGGTATGGTTTTGTCATACCAACGGTTATCACCTGTTTTGTCGCCACCAATCAACAAGATGGCGGCGCGGCGTGGGTCAAATGCGTACAGCACCCGGTACGGCCTGCCTTGGTGCTGCACACGCAACTCGCGCATGCGTTCATGCTTGGAGCCGTTGATGCCCGAACTATGCGGAAAAGGCAATTGCGGCCCTTGCGATGCCAGCAATAAAACTGACGCATTGACGGAAACCTGCTCTTCCTCGGTCAACTGGTTCCACCATTGTTCCAACTCGTCCGTGTATTCAATTTCCCATGCCATGGGTTAAATTATGTATTTAATTGAATATGAAGTCAAGAGAATATTTTTAAGAGAATATTTTTAAGGGTTTGAAAACTGAATTTATCCTTCAATTTGTCGCCATCAAAGAATTGAAGGATAAATTGCCCGCGACACCCCAACATCGTACAAACCCACTGTCACGGCGCGCAGGGGCTGCGCGCCTCGGCTAAAGATGGTGGTTGTTAGAGGTGGTCCGAAGGCTCTGAACAGCATTTCCCGAAAGATAAGTGATGCCCTGGCTGGTTAATGCAGTGTCGGGAACACTGCGAAATAGTAGCTGA
>JAYVJV010000237.1:0-3160 GCA_043769005.1 Polaromonas sp.
CCCCCATTGCCCAGCTACTGGGAAGCAATGAAATGGCTGAGCGTGCATCTGATGACTTCATCCAGCAAAACCTGTTTTCAACGTTGGGACACTAGTGAAAAAAAATATGAAAATAAAATTCCAAACACCCTGATGAACCCCAGCGAACTCAAATGCAAAACAGCCAAAACTATTTTTCAAATTTTGGCTGTTTCTTTATGACTTCTTCTGCGCACTTCGCGAAACCTTCGCGCCCTCTGCGTTCAAAAAGTCCCCGTCTTCGTCTTAAAAATTAAGAATCGTGACGCGCCTTCTTGCGCTCATGCTCTTTCAAATGGCGCTTGCGCAGACGGATTGACTTGGGGGTGATCTCGACCAACTCATCGTCTTCCAGAAATTCCACTGCGGTTTCCAGGCTGAGGATGATGGGTGGGGTGATCTTGATCGCATCTTCTTTGCCAGACACGCGGAAGTTGGTGAGCTGCTTCATGCGCACGGCATTGACGACCAAATCGTTGTCGCGGTTGTGCAGACCGACGATCATGCCTTCATAGACCGGATCGCCCGCTTTCACAAACATGCGGCCACGGTCATCGAGTTTGCCCAGCGAATAGGTAACGATTTCGCCGTCGTCCATGCTGATCAGCACACCGTTTTTGCGGCCTGCAATCTCGCCCTTGAAGGGGCCGTAGCTGTCAAAAATATTGCTGGCCAGGCCCGTGCCACGGGTCATGTTCAAAAACTCGTTGCGGAAACCGATCAAACCACGCGCGGGGATGCGGTATTCCAGGCGCACACGGCCACGGCCATCGGACTCCATGTTGACGAGGTCGCCTTTGCGTTCGCCCAAGGCCTGCATCACGGCACCTTGGTGCGTTTCTTCGACATCCACCGTCAGCAATTCGATGGGCTCATGTTTTTCACCGTTGATTTCCTTGAACACCACGCGCGGCTTGCTCACGGCCAGCTCGTAGCCTTCGCGGCGCATGGTTTCCAGCAAAATCGTCAAGTGCAGTTCCCCACGGCCCGAGACTTCGTAAATACCGTCTTCGTCGGTGTCTTTGACGCGCAGGGCCATGTTGGATTGCAGCTCGCGCGTGAGGCGGTCGCGCAGTTGGCGGCTGGTGACGAACTTGCCTTCGCGGCCAGCCAAGGGGCTGTTGTTGACGCAAAAGTTCATCGTCAGCGTGGGCTCGTCCACCATGAGCATGGGCAGCGGCTGGGGTGACAGCGGATCGGTAATCGTTACGCCCAGCCCAATGTCTTCTATGCCGTTGATCAGCACGATGTGGCCGGGGTACGCCATCTCGCCCACGTCCAGCGGGCGGCGCTCCAGGCCTTCAAAGGTCAGCACCTGGTTGATGCGGCATTTAACGGGCGTGCCGTCCAAGCCTGAGACCATCACCACGTCTTGTGGCATTTTGAGCGTGCCTTGGTTGATGCGGCCTACGCCGATTTTGCCAACGTAGCTGCTGTAGTCCATGCTGGAGATTTGCAATTGCAGCGGCGCTGCCGGGTCACCCGCATGGGCAGGCACATGGGCCAGCACGGTGTCAAACAGCGGGGCCAAGTCTTTGCCCCACTGCTCTCCTGGAGCGCCCTCGGTCATGCAGGCCCAGCCGTTCAGGCCGCTGGCGTACACCACGGGGAAATCGAGTTGCTCTTCGGTCGCTCCGAGTTTGTCAAACAGCTCAAAGGCCGCGTTGATGACGTAGTCTGGACGCGCACCGGGGCGGTCGACCTTGTTGACCACGACGATGGGTTTGAGACCGAGGGCCAAAGCCTTTTTGGTCACAAAGCGGGTTTGTGGCATGGGGCCTTCTACCGCGTCAATCAGCAGCACCACGCCGTCTACCATGGACAGCGCGCGCTCTACCTCGCCGCCAAAGTCGGCGTGGCCAGGGGTGTCAACGATGTTGACGTGGGTGTCTTTCCAGGTGACCGAGCAGTTTTTGGCCAGGATGGTGATGCCACGCTCTTTTTCCAGGTCGTTGTTGTCCATCACGCGCTCGGTGACTTTTTCGTTGGCACGGAAGGTGCCCGACTGGCGCAGCAGTTGGTCTACCAGGGTGGTTTTGCCATGGTCAACGTGGGCGATGATGGCGATGTTGCGGATTTGTTTACTCATAATGCACTCTCTAAATGACTCGCTTCTAAAATTTGACTGATCTCAACAGGTGACAGCAGGCGGGTGGGGATCAATTCACCTGCCACGATGTGCGCAGCGCCCAGTAGCGCGCGCGGTTTATCTCCGTATACGGCGACCTGCTCGCAATCGGGCAGGTTGGTTCTTCTGCGCAGGCCGCTTAAAAAGCGTCCTGCATTGTCGATGTCGAGTGTGACCTCGGTGTGGCCTTCCAGCAAGCTGTCCACCGGCTGCAAGCAAGCCAGACGCTCTTCTTCGTCCATAGCTTCGAGTTGCTGTAGCGTGACCGCATTGTCGATGCCCAGGCCCCCCGTGCGCGTGCGGCGCAGCGCACTTAAATGCGCGCCACAACCCAGCGCCTCACCGATATCCTCACCCAGGGTGCGGATGTACGTCCCCTTGCTCACCGTAGCTACTATTTTAATAGCTGCTTGCGCCTTATTTTGTTGGGCTATCGATATATTTAACTGGTAAATGTGCACATGGCGCGCATCTCGCTCCAGCGTGATGCCCTCGCGGGCGTATTCGTACAGCGCCTTGCCATCTTTCTTGAGTGCACTGTACATCGGCGGCACTTGGCTGATGGGGCCGGTAAACTGCTTTGTCACACGGTCGATGTCGGCCTGCGTTACATTGACTAACCGCGTCTGGATTACCTCACCCTCGGCATCGCCAGTGCTGGTCTTCACGCCGAGCACGGCCGTAGCCTCGTAGGTCTTGTTGGCTTCCAGCTGCAAGGCACTGAACTTGGTGGCTGCGCCAAAGCACAGTGGCAACACGCCCGTAGCCAAGGGGTCGAGCGTGCCGGTATGGCCTGCTTTTTCGGCGCGCAGCAGCCACTTGGCTTTTTGCAGCGCGTCGTTACTCGACAAACCTAGCGGTTTGTCGAGTAAAAGCACCCCATGTACGGGGCGCCTCACGACCCGAATGCGCACGCCCCCACGCTCCCCCGCTACGCGTGGGTCGCTGCCCCCCAAGGGGGCCTTCGCACCTTGGGGCGGCCCGGCGGTGCTCATAGCTATACGTCTTCCTCGT
>JAYVJV010000238.1:0-9868 GCA_043769005.1 Polaromonas sp.
GCGGGCAGCAACTCGTCCCACTTCTCGGCCTTGGCGGTGGCATCCATATTGGCCAACATGCCTTCGTTAGCCCACTCTTGAATGGCCGGGCCCTTCACCTGGGCAGCAGCGGGCGGGTTGCCCGAGACAGCGCGGCTTTTGAGCACCGTCATGGCGTTTTCGCCGCCGCCACCTGCTACTGCAAAGTCTTTCCACTGGTAGCCCTTGGCTTCCAGCATCTTCTTCAGCTCCGCAGCGGATTTGGCTTCACCACCTGAGGTCCAGTAGTGCAGCACTTCAACGGCGGTTTTTTCTACAGCAGCAGGCGCAGCAGCCGGGGCAGACGCAGCGGGCTTGGCTTCTTCTTTTTTACCGCAAGCTGTCATCAAAACCACAGCAGCGGCCACAAGTGCCAGATTGGATAGTTTGAAATTCATTAAGTCTCCGCGAATTTAGGGGTTGAGTGTGCATTGCACACCCGTGGAATTGAATAAAGTGTGACGTGCATTGCGCGCAACACATTTTAATTATTCTTTAATACAGAAGAATATCACACAGGGATTTCCCTTAGCTTTGCGATATCCCTGCATAAGGCGCTGACCCTTCTAACGCTGCCCAGCGCATGCTTTATGGATGGTTTGGAGTCGTTTTCAACAACTTTTACCCATCATATTAGCCTGCAAGCCAATAAAATACAGCGTAAGCAGCTATTAAATAGTGAGCGGATCGACATCCATTGCCCAGCGGATCAGGCCCTGCACCTTGGTGGCGCGCAGCACGGGCTGCCAGTGGGACAAGAACTTTTGCAGCGCAGCGCGGGACTGGCTCTCGACCAGCATCTGCGCGCGTTCGACGTTGGCAATGCGCTGGATCGCCATGGGCACACTGGGATAGAGGGTGACGTGCTCGAAGGCAGCTACTCCTGCCGCCACCTCGGTCACGGCGAGCAAGAAGGCCTGCGCAGCCTCCTGGCTGCGCGCCTCGGCGCGGATCAGGGCCTGGTAACTGAAGGGGGGCAAACCCGCTTGGGTGCGCTCGGCCAACTGCTGCCGGGCAAAGCCGGGGTAGTCGTGTGCCTTGAGCGCAGCAAACAAAGGGTGATCGGGGTGCATGGTTTGCACCCACATTTGCGCGCCCGCCATGGCCGCATCGCGTCCGGCGCGGCCTGCGGCCTGCATCAACAGACTAAACAGCCGCTCCGGGGCGCGAAAATCGCTGCTGTACAGGGCACTGTCGGGGTTGATGGCGGCCACCAGAGTGATGCGGCGAAAGTCGTGGCCTTTGGCAATCATTTGTGTGCCCACCAAAATGTCTACCTGGCCGCTGTGCACATTGGCCAGTTGCTGCTGTAGCGCGCCTTTGAGGCGCGTGGTGTCGGCATCCATGCGGGCGATGACGACGGGGCTGCCGTCGGGGCGCAGCAGCGTGGCGCGTTCGGCTGGAGCACCGGCCTGCCGATCGGGCCCATCCATGGACTGCACGCCGGTGGTGATGCCCAGGGCGGCGGCTAATTGCTCCTCCAGCTTTTCGGTGCCCCGCCCTACCGGGGCGATATCGAGGTTGCCGCACTCGGGGCAGGCTCTGGGCACGCGGTCGGTGGTGCCGCAGTGATGGCAGCGCAGGGTGCGGTCGATTTTGTGGAACACGCGGTAGGCGCTGCAATGCGGGCACTCGGACTTCCACTCGCAGGCACCGCAGGCCAGCACCGGGGCGTAGCCACGGCGGTTGAGAAAGATCAGGCTTTGCTCGCCACGCGCGATGCGCTCGTGGATGGCGGCCAGCAAGGTGGCGGCAAACAGGGTTTTCTTCGGGGCTTGGCGCATATCCACGATGCGCAGCGCCGCCAGCGCGCCGCCGCCCACCCGCTCGGGCATGTCCAGACGCTGGTAGCGGCCCTGATCGCAGCCGTGCCAGGTCTCTAGTGACGGGGTGGCCGAGCCGAGCATGACGCGGCAAACTTGTGCGGGGATGCTGCTGGCCTGTGCTGCGCCCCCAGCAGGGCCCGCGCTGCGCAGGGCCTGCTCGGTTTGCAGCTTGGCGCGCAGCACGGCCAGGTCGCGCGCGGAGTGGCGGGCACCGTCTTGGCTTTTGTAGCTGGGGTCGTGCTCCTCGTCCACCACGATGAGCTGCAGGCCAGGCATCGAGGCAAACACCGCCATGCGGGTGCCCAGCACAATGCGCGCCTGGCCCGTGTGGGCGGCCAGCCAGCTAGTCAGCCGCTGCGCGGGGGTCATGCCACTGTGCATGGCCACCACCGCGCCTGCCCCGTACAGCGGCGCAAAACGCTCAATAAAACGGGCCTCTAGCTGGGGAGTGAGATTGATCTCAGGCACCATCACCAACACTTGGGCTGCCGTACTGGCCTGTAACACGCGGGCTGTACAACGCAAATACACCTCGGTTTTACCACTGCCGGTGCTACCAAACACAAGAGCAGGTTTCGCCGTTAAATCACTAAAGAATTGCTCTATAACCCTTATTTGTTGTGCGCTAGCAGCTATTAAATTAGTAGCTAATTGTGCATTGGATGCAAACCCTTCAGCGCCTTGTTTACCAGCCAATGCAGTACGCTGCTGGCTGCGTTTGGCTTGCAGCACTTGCCGCCTTGCCAGTTGTACGCCATCAATTTCGCGCAACTGGGGCGGCAATGCGGCCAACGCCACTTCGCCGATGGCGCGCTGGTAGTAGCGGGCGGCAAACTCCACCACAGCACGCCACACGCCATCCAGCGGAGCGATGCCGTCCAGGCAAGAAATGATGGCTTTGGTTTTCAATTGGGCGGCTGCTTCGGGCGCAGCTGCCTCGCCCCAGACGATGCCCAGCAGCTCGCGCTGGCCCAGTGGCACCCGCACCAAGCTGCCCGCCGCAAGCAGTTGCTCACTTCGATAGGTGAGTGCCTGCCCTAACCCACTGTGTGCAGGCGTGGCGACCACAATAGCGACCCAAAAATCCACTTTTTAGCCCTTATTCCTCAATTGCACCTGCAAAAATCTGCGTAAGTGCTTGATTTGTCACGAGTTTGTCATCCATCCAACGAAACTGTGGATAACTTTGTTGATATGTCCCACTGATGGTCTGCAAGGCCTTGTAAATCAAGGCTTTCACTACATTGCCTGTAAAAAAAGCAAATTTAAAACTCTATATAAATCATATACTTAGAATAGCTACGGCATTGATAGCGGGCGCAGCAATAGGCGCTTAAGACATTATTTTTTACACATAAATATTTGTGCATAAGTCATGCCATCGAAATCAGTTTTTGGCATGTTTTTATGGTAACGCTGGGTAAAAAAAGATGCCGAACTGAAATTTTTACGCTAAAAACCTGCTCCCGTGCGCATCGCGCGCGATTGCTGGTGCACCGCTGCAACCAGGGTGGCCACATGCTCAGGGGGGGTGTATTGGCTGATGCCGTGGCCCAGATTAAAGATATGTGCAGCCCCCTTGCCTGCCCCTTGATGGGGCGCGCCAAAGGCCGTGAGCACCTTGCCCACTTCAGCTTCAATAGCAGGGTGCGGCGCAAACAGGACGTTGGGGTCGATATTGCCTTGTAATGCTTTAGCGTTCACTCCATCGCATAACAAGCTGCGCGCAGCAGTCAGGTTGACCGTCCAGTCCAGGCCCAGCACCTCGCAGGGCAGCTCTTTCATCTGTGCCAGCCAGGGCGCACCACCTTTAGTAAACACAATGCGCGGCACGGTGTGGCCCTGCGCATCGATGCGCTTGAGTTGCTCTAACACGCGACGGGTATAGGCCAGGCTGAACTGCTGGAAAGCCCCATCGGCCAGCACGCCGCCCCAACTGTCAAACACCATTACCGCCTGCGCCCCTGCGTCAATTTGCGCGTTCAAATACTGCGCCACCGCATCCGCATTGACAGCCAGCATCTGGTGCATGAGATCAGGCCGTGCATAGAGCATGGTTTTGACTAGGCGGTAATCGTCACTGCCCTGGCCTTCCACCATGTAGCACGCCAGCGTCCAGGGGCTACCAGAAAAGCCGATCAGGGGCACTTTGCTTTTGCCGTCCACAGTCAATGCTTTGCGAATGGCGGCGACCGCGTCAAATACATATTGCAGCTTGTGCATATCGGGCACTCGCAGGGCCTTGACCGCCGCCTCATCGCGAATCGGGCGTGCAAAGCGCGGACCCTCGCCCTGCGCAAACGACAGACCCAGGCCCATGGCATCGGGCACGGTCAAAATGTCGCTGAACAAGATGGCCGCATCCAGCGGGTAGCGCGCCAGCGGTTGCAAGGTCACCTCAGTGGCAAAGTCACGGTTAGTAGCCAGGCCCATAAAGCTACCGGCTTTGGCGCGGGTGGCAACGTACTCGGGCAGATAGCGCCCGGCCTGGCGCATCAGCCACACGGGGGTGTAGGGCGTGGCCAAGCCCAGGCAGGCTTTCAAAAAACTGGCGTTATGAAGATGGTCGAATTGCATAGGGACATTATCCCCTGTGCGCTTGCGAACCAGGTGCGCCGGGCCGGGCAAATACATGTCCCGCTCTATTTTGGGAATTAGTTAACCAAACTTAAGGGTGCTTCACCCCACTCAGGAGGAATAGTTTTGCCTGTCTTCGAGCAAAGGAAAAAGCACGAGACCACAACATCTCAAGGAGTTAGCATGCCGCACGCACTATCATCCATCGCTCTGCACTTTTCTGGCTGCTGGGGGGCATGCAGAGGCCCGGACTAACGTGCCACCGGCGCGTCCGCACCCAACTCTTTAGCGACTTCGTTTTTGAGCTCCGCCATTAACGGGCCCATCACGGCCAGCATGGTTTTCAACAACTCGGGGCCGACGATGGCGATCTGCTTTTGCAGTTTGGCCTGCATGTCTTGCAAGGCGGGGGTCTTGGCGAGGTCGGGTTGCTTGCCTTCGGCCACATCTTTGGCAGCCTGCTCCATACCCGCGCTCAGGGCATTGAAGTCGATGCTACCCAGCAGCTGACCGATGATTTTCTCAATGGGAATATTGGCAACGGCTTTGTCTACCGCGCTGTCAGTCTGGGCATAGACGCTCGTGGCGCTGACCAGGCTGGCGATGGTGAGAACAGAGACAAAAACTATTTTGCGCATGGCGACACTCCAAAAAATACAACCGACAACGCAGCTTACAACGCAGCGCCCAAGCCGTGGGACGACAGCTCGTAACACCCTGATAACCCGAACAGCCCGTACAAAGCGTGACCAAATGGACAAAACGGCGAACAAGCGTGTTTAAACGCCCGCAAACTCAAGCAAAACACGGTGTTGCGGATTCAGTGGCGGGGCCGTGCGCCAAAAAAATCAGCCCTGCGCCAGCCAAGCCATATGGTCGAGCTTGATACAGCGGTTTTGCACCACACCTAAGCCCGCAGCCTGTGCTTTGGCCGCAGCCTGGGCATGCTCCACCCCGAGTTGCAGCCAGACCATGCCCGCGCCGATGGCAATGGCTGCATCGACCACGGGCGGCACGTCCGCGCTGTTGCGAAACACGTCCACCACATCAAAGCGTTCACCCGCAGGCAAGGCCTGCATAGCCTCGTGCAACGTAGCGTAGCAGCGCTCACCCAGGATGCGCGGCTTGGCAGATGCCGCCACGACAGGATTGACCGGAACGATGCGGTAGCCGTGCGCCTGCAAATACTGCGCCACCTCATGGCTGTCGCGCTCGGGTTTGGGGCTGCAACCCACCACGGCGATGGTGCGGGTGGTTTGCAGGAGCTGGGGGATGTTGATGGACGCGGCGTCAGGATTCATCGCACAAGGATAGCGCAAAAAAACTGCGCCCTCAGACAGGACTACATCGCGTTTTTGTATTTCACCGAGCAGCCATAGGGCCGGGTTTGCGCGTTGCTGATGGGTCTGCCTGCCTGAACTTCTGCCAAGCTGACTTTGACGTAGTTGGTGGCGGCTTTGATGTCGGCGGGATTGGCGCTGGGGATGCTGTCGATGCCGCCTGCGTAGACCAAGGTGCCCTGCGGGTTGATGATGTACATGTGCGGGGTGGTACGGGCGGCGTACTGCTGGCCGATTTTGCCGCTTTCGTCCATCAGGGTGTGGGTGGCGGATGCTTTTTGCTCGCCCATCCAGGCTTGCAGGGCGGCGGGTTTGAGGTAGTCGGGGTGCTCGGTCTCGGTGGAGTTGATGGCCAGCCAGACTACGCCTTTGCCAGAGGCATCTTTTTGCGTGGACTGCATGTTGCCGCCGCTGTAATGTTTGCGCACATAGGGGCAGCCAGGGTTGACCCATTCGAGCACCACATGTTTGCCTTTGAAGTCGGCCAGACTCACGGTTTTTCCGGCCGTGTCCTTTAGCGTGAAATCAGGGGCTTTTTGGCCTACGACCGGAGCAGAATGTGCGTAAGCAGCTATAAATAATGTAGCGAATAGCAGGCTACAGGTTTGCGTGGTGAGGCGGCGGCGTTGCATGGTAGAGCTCCTTAAATTTACGTGTGCGAATAGGTGTGCGAATGCGACAAGGACATGGTGAGATATTCAATTCACGAGTTCAGTGCAAGGCGCAAACCATTGCCATACCCATGTATGGCGCGGATTGGCAACGCCGCAATGCGCTCGACCATTGGATATAACGCCGTGGATTAAAGTTTAGCAATAGCAGAGCGCAACTCGGTAACAGAGAGTATTTCAGATAGCACCACCGGGGCGCTGCCGGGCTTGTACAGCACGTACACGGGCACGCCTTGGCGGCCCAGGGCGGCCAGGGCGGCGGTGATGGCAGGGTCGCGGCGGGTCCAGTCGGCGCGCAGAAGCTGCACTTTTTTGCTGGCAAAGTCTTGCAATACCTCGGGCAGGCCGAGGGTGGTTTTTTTGTTGAGTTGGCAGGTGACGCACCAGGCGGCGGTGAAGTCGATAAACACCGGGTGCCCCTTGGCCAGCACCTGGTCTACCTTGCCCGGCTCCCACGGCTGCCAGGCGCTGCCTATGGCAACTTGGGGTGTGCTTTCAGGCAGGTTTTGAGTAACATTTGAGCCAATAGCCCAATAGAGAGTAGCGTACGCAGCTACCGAAAGTGTAGCAACCAAGGTGCGTGCACGTCCCTGCAAACTCAGCGCCCACACCACCATACTCAGCGCCACCAACAGCGCCAGCAGCGCCGCCGCACCGTCAATACCGCTTTGCTGGCCCAGCACCCACACCAGCCAGGCGACGGTGGCAAACATGGGGAATGCCATGAATTTTCTGAACACCTCCATCCAGGCACCGGGGCGCGGCAGCAGCCTGGCTACCGCCGGGATGACACTGGCGGCCAGGTAGGGCACGGCCATACCCACTCCGATGGCTGCAAACACGGCCAGCGCCTGCCAGGCAGGCAAGCCCAGCGCAAAACCGAGTGACGCGCCCATGAACGGCGCGGTGCAAGGCGAGGCCACCGCCACCGCCAGCACGCCCGACAGCAGGGCATCGAGCTGCGGGTTTTTGGCCTGCGCCGTAGCCAGGCGCGAAGGCAACACGTTGGCAAACTCAAACACGCCCAGCAGGTTCAGACCGATCAAGGTAAACAGCCCCGCCAGCAACGCCACCACGGTGGGTGACTGCAACTGAAAGCCCCAGCCCAGCGCCTCGCCGCCCGCGCGCAGCGCCAGCATCAGGCCACCCAGCGCCATAAAACTCAACACCACGCCCACGGTGTAGGCCACGCCGCTGGCGCGGTGGGCGCGCGGGTTACCCGCATGCCGTGCAAAGCCCATCACCTTGATGGCCAACACCGGGAAGACGCATGGCATGAGGTTCAAAATCATGCCGCCCAACAGCGCCAATAGCAGTGCGGGCAGCAAGCCCAGGGCTTGGCCTCCCGTGCCGTTCAGCGGTGCGCCGGAGGCATCCACCGGGGCGCGCTGGCTGGCCGCGTTGGCCTTGAGCGCGGCCTCCAGCTCAGGGGGCACCTGCGCCGCCGCAGCCACCTTGGGCCAGTCGCCCAGCACGGCAGCCTGCACGCGGTAGGCCTCTTTGCCGTCCTCAGTGGCCAGCACCAGCGCCATCTCGCGCGGGCTGTTGCTGCGCTGGTTTGAGAGTGGCATGGTCGCCGTCCATACCGCGCCCTTCCAGGCTTGCGACCAGTCCTTGCCCAGCACGGCGGCGTTGTGCAGCACCTCAGGCGTTTCGGGGAACAGCGCCAAGGTTTTGCCACGCAAGTTAACGGGCAGGTTTTGGATCAACAGCTCCAGCTTGTCGCCCGCGATCTGGGCGGTGCTGTTGATGCCCAGCACATTGGGCACATCGCGTGGGCTGGCGGCCTTGGTGGCCTCAAACGCGGGCGCGCTCAAGGCGGTCGATCCCTTCACCGGGATTTTGATAGCAAACTCGCCCTCCTCGGGGATGCACTCTTGCTTGCACACCAGCCACACCGCTTTGAGCTTGACCTCCAGGTCATTGGCCAGCAGGCCGGGCTTGAACAGCCCACTCACCTCCAGCGGGACCGGCAGCAGCACCGTGCCCTCGTAGCCGTAGTTAGCCAGGGTGCCAATGGGGATCTTCTTGGGCGTAGGCCACGCAATCTCCCCCGCCGTCACGCCCGCAGGCAGCGTCCACACCAGGTCGGTGGGCTGACCCGAGTCACCCGAGTTCTTCCAGTAGGTGTGCCATTCAGGCTGGTGGGCAATTTGCAGCCCCACCATCACTGGCTTGCCCGGCTCTACACCGTCGGGTGCAAACGCCAGCAGCTCGGCGCGCACCTGGGGGGTGGTAACGACTGCTTTAGCATTAGAAAATGCGCTATTTTGAGCCATAGTCCCTGTTGGCAGGGCGTAAGCAGCTACTAATAATATAGCAAATAGCAATCGGGAGAAATAGGAAGATAAACGCATACAGTGGTGGAGTGCAGGGGGCAAGCTTAGTTCCAAAACGATGCCCGTCGCGATAAGTTGTGTTTATTTACGCGTCCTACAGGATGGCCGATTATTGGTCAGCCATGACGTAGGTTGTCTTACTGTTATTTTCCCTTGTTTTGCACAGGAGCAGTCCGACAGCGTACTCTGCCGCGCGGCGGTTCCTCGCCCTTCGGGCTTCTTTAGACCGCACATTCAACCATCAACCCTTTTTAGGCAGCGGCAATGCCGTTTTATAGCGCACTTGTTTGAGGGCAAAACTGGAGCGGATTTTCTCCAGACCCGGGATGGGCGAGAGCTGCTCCAGAATAAACTTCTCCAGCGCGGCCATGTCGGCCACGGCCACGCGGATCAGGTAGTCGCTGTCGCCGGTCATCAGGTAGCACTCCATCACCTCGTCGTGCTCGGCGATGCGGCGCTCAAACTCGGCCAGGGCTTCTTTGCTTTGGGTTTTCAGGCTGATGTTGATGAAGACGTTCAGCCCCAGGCCCAGGGCCGCTGCGTTGGCCAACGCCACATAGCGCTGAATGGTGCCATGGGCCTCCAGCGCCTTGACGCGGGCCAGGCAGGGCGACGGGCTTAAATGCACGCGCTTTGCCAGCTCTACATTGCTCAAACTGCCGTCGGTTTGCAGAGCGTCAAGAATACGCAAATCTACGGCATCTAGTGAGTGATTCATATTTTTATGCTTGAAAAATTTGTTATGAAGCATTTTATGCCGTCAATGTGGCAGCTGACAATCCAATGCGGCATCACGTTTTGCAGCCGATTCTCTACAATCTGGTCGTATGAACGCTCCAACTTCCGCCCATCTTTTAGCCACGCTCGCGCTGCATTCCGGCGACAAGGCGATAGACCACGACCCGCAGGAAACCCAGGAGTGGCGCGATGCTTTTACCGCCCTGGTGGCCACCCAAGGCCCGGCGCGGGCGCGGCAAATTTTGGACGGCCTGGTCGCCCTGTCGCGCGAGCAGCGCGTGGGCTGGCAGCCCGAGCTGACCACGCCGTATGTCAACAGCATCCATGTGAGCGCGCAGCCCAGCTTTCCCGGTGATTTG
>JAYVJV010000239.1:0-16013 GCA_043769005.1 Polaromonas sp.
CACCGCGGCGATCGCCAAACACACCAACGCCTTCAAGATCAACGAAGACGTGGTGATCCCGCTCGAGCGCATGGGCGAGTACACCGACGGCATCGAGCGCATCAACATCGAGCTCTCGCTGCGCAACAAGCTCGAATTGGTCGAAGCGCTGACGGCGTTCTTCCGCAAGAGCCCGTTGCCGCTGGGCAAGAGCGACGACGCCGAAGAAATTGCGAGCGCCGAGCTGATCGAAGATCGCGTGGCGCAAGCGCTGTCGCTGCTGGCAGAAGTGCGGGCGCTGTGGTCGGGCTGGTTGAACGGCCTCGACCGCGCGGGCTTTTTCGAGCAGTTGCAAGACAACCGCCTGCGCGCGTCGTGGAAGACGCAGATCCTGAAGCCTCTGCAAACGCTGTTTGCCGGCGCCGCGTTCGTTCCTGTCATCGACGAGTGCCGACGCATCCACAAGGAAGTGCTGCGCGGCCGCGTCTGGGCTGCTCTGCACATGCATGCCGGCGATGGCAACGTGCACACCAATATCCCCGTCAACAGCGACAACTACGCGATGCTGCAAACCGCGCATGAGGCGGTCGGCCGCATCATGGCGCTGGCGCGGCGGCTAGACGGCGTGATCTCTGGCGAGCACGGCATCGGCATCACGAAGCTCGAATTCCTGAGCGACGCCGAACTCGCCGGCTTTGCCGACTACAAGCAGCGCGTCGATCCCGAGGGGCGCTTCAACAAAGGAAAACTTTTGCGAGGTCACGGCGCGGACGCTTTCGCCGCCGACCTCTCCGCCGCCTACACACCGAGCTTCGGCTTGATGGGCCACGAGTCGCTGATCATGCAGCGCAGCGACATCGGCGCGATCAGCGACAGCATCAAGGACTGCCTGCGCTGCGGCAAATGCAAGCCGGTGTGCTCCACCCATGTGCCGCGCGCCAACCTGCTTTACAGCCCGCGCGACAAGATTCTGGCGACGTCGCTGCTGGTCGAGGCCTTTTTGTATGAGGAGCAGACCCGGCGCGGCGTGAGCCTCAAGCACTGGGAAGAGTTCGAGGATGTGGCCGACCACTGCACCGTCTGCCACAAGTGCCTGAACCCGTGCCCGGTCGATATCGACTTTGGCGAGGTGTCGATGAACATGCGCAACCTGCTGCGCAAGATGGGGCAAAAATCCTTTCGCCCGGGCAATGCAGCGGCAATGCTGTTTTTAAACGCCACCAGTCCGCAAACCATCAAATTTATGCGCAGTGCCATGGTGGATGTGGGCTTCAAAGCGCAGCGCCTGGCCAACGACTTGCTGCGTGGCCTGGCCAAAAAGCAAACCGCCCAGCCGTCTGCCTCAGTCGGCACGGCACCCATCAAAGAGCAGGTGATTCATTTCATCAACAAAAAAATGCCCGGTGGTTTGCCTAAAAAGACGGCCCGCGCTTTGCTCGATATTGAAGACAACAACTACGTGCCGATCATCCGCAACCCGCACAAAACCACGGCGGACAGCGAGGCGGTGTTTTACTTCCCCGGTTGCGGCTCGGAGCGATTGTTCAGCCAGGTGGGTCTGGCCACGCAGGCCATGCTTTGGCATGCGGGCGTGCAAACCGTGCTGCCGCCGGGCTACCTGTGCTGCGGCTATCCGCAGCGCGGCAGCGGCCAGTTTGACAAGGCCGATAAAATCATCACCGACAACCGGGTGCTGTTCCACCGCGTGGCCAACACGCTGAACTATTTGGACATCAAAACTGTGGTGGTTAGTTGCGGCACCTGCTACGACCAGTTGCAGGGCTACCAGTTTGACAAAATCTTCCCCGGCTGCCGCATCATCGACCTCCACGAGTACCTGCTGGAAAAAGGCATCACCCTGGGCGCAGCCGCTGCGGGCAGCGGCTACCTGTACCACGACCCCTGCCACAGCCCGCTCAAACTGCAGGAACCCATGAAAACCGTCAAGGCACTGGTGGGCGATAACGTGCTGGAGAGCAAGCGCTGCTGCGGCGAATCAGGCACGCTGGGCGTGACGCGCCCCGATATTTCCACGCAAATTCGCTTTCGCAAAGAAGAAGAGCTGCAAAAAGACGAGGCGGCGCTACGCACCAAAACCGGCGAAGCCAAAGGCAACATCAAAATCCTCACCAGTTGCCCCAGTTGCCTGCAAGGCCTGTCGCGTTATGGCAACGACCTGCAAAATGGCCTGCTGGAGGCCGACTACATCGTGGTGGAGATGGCTAACCAGATTCTGGGAGCCGACTGGATGCCTAAATACGTGCAATCGGCCAACCAGGGCGGAATCGAACGAGTATTGGTGTAAATATTTACAGTTAAACGTGCTTTTCCTGTGCTCGTCATTAAATTGATTGATGGGACGAGGGAAAATCGTTTAATATTATATTTTTGATCTAGATACACTAGTTACACCAAGTATCTTGCTTGGCTGGGTTTACGAAGCAACATGATATTTCGTTCTTTGAAAGCGCTTTACAAGTGCACTGCGGGTGTAATGTCGCTGTGCATGCTGTTGACATCTTCTCCCGCTAGGGCCCAGGCTGCGGGCGAGGTTGAGTACTCTCGGGGGGTGGGCTTTGCCCAAGCGCCCGGTCAAGCACCGCGTACCCTGGGCAAGGGTTTGCCGCTGGAAGAAGGTGATCGTCTCACCACGGCGGATGGGGCCTCTGCTGTTATCAAGCTACAAGACGGTACACGCATGACGGTGCGCCCCAACACTGAAATTTTGTTGCAACAAATCAAGTTTAGAGAAAATGCTCCAGACAATAGTTTGGTCATGCAGTTGTTTCGCGGTGGCTTGCGCGCAGTTACTGGCTTGATTGCCAAAAGCTCGCCCAATGCGGCACGGATTCAAACCAATACAGCGACGATTGGTATTCGGGGTACTGATTTTGATGCCCGGGTTTGCGCACGCGATTGTGGTGCTGAAGTGGACGCTATCAATGAGCGTGCCCGGCCTAATGCAATCAAAGCCAGCGCTAAAGTGATCACTGTGCGTGGAGATATCAACGCGGTCGATAGCAGTGGGCAACGCAGACGCTTGGTCGATGGTGGTGGCATATATCCTGGAGATCTGGTCGAGACCGGCGCTGCCACGCAGGCGGTGCTGGCTTTCAGGGACGACTCGCGCATCACCTTGGGCGCTACCACCCGTTTTCGGATTGATAATTTTGTGTATGACAGCAAAGCACCTGCTGAAGGGCGTTTTTTGGTGTCTTTGCTCAAAGGCTCGGTGCGTGCGTTGTCTGGTCTGATTGCCAAGGCGAACAACCGCAATGTGAGTTACAGCACTTCCACTGCGACCATTGGTATCCGGGGTACGGAATTCAGTATGGACTGCACAGGGGTCTGCGCGGGTGAGGCCGATGCAGCAGATGCAGGTTTGAGCTTGTATACCTGGTTGGGTTCAATCACTGTTAATCCCCAGGGACAAACTGCGCTGCAGGCACTGGAGGCAGGCCAAGGTCTCTTCATTTCTCCATCGCGTACAGCGCCAATCAGTACACCGCCTACCACGCCACTGAGTTCACCTGGCCAAACACCGATTCCTGATTCGTTGTTTTCAGGTGGCGACATCAATGAGCTGGAGCAGGGCCTGTATGTGTACGTGCGCGATGGCCATGTGGAAGTGACGACCGATCGAGGGGTTTTGCATTTGGGCCGAGACGAGGTTGGCTTTGCTGGACCAGACGCGCGGGTCATCCGACCTGGTTTGGTGCCACGTTTTATAGATTTTGATTTGCTGCCACAGCCAAATGCCAGAAATTTGGTGATTTCCAGTATGCTCGTCGGCAATGGCATCCGTAGTGCCAGAGTGTGTAGGTAATGCGAGCTTGTTGATCCCGCTGCAATCTTCAACACCCAAGTTATGACATGACACTGATCTAACAAAGCGTATTGCACATGGCGATCCACATTCTTTCCACTTACTTTGCTCGCAACCTTTGGTCACGTGTTGGGCTCACGGCCATCACTGCGGCTCTGGCTTGTGCCAACCTCCAGGCGCAGCAAACCCAAGCCATGTCTGGCGCAGCGCCTGCGAGTTTTGCGATTCGGGGTTTTAATATCAAAGGGGATAACCCGCTGAGCCAAAATGACACCAGCCGTATTCTGGCTGCGTTTTTGCGTTCAGATGCAACGCTTGAAGTATTGCAAAAAGCCACAACCGCACTGGAAACTGCCATGCGTGATGCCGGTTTTGGCTTGCACCGGGTGTCTTTGCCTCCTCAGACCATGAGCGACACCGTCACCTTGGAGATTGTTCATTTCACGATCGGCAGCATCACACTTGACGGTAATAAGCTCTACAGCAATTCAAATATCCGCGCGAGTATTCCCGAGCTGCAAGAGGGTGGGGCACCTAATTTCAGCCGTTTGGCTGTCCAGACCTCGATTGCTAACGAAAACCCGGGCAAACAGATATCCATTTCGTTGCGCGAGTCCACGCAGGCTGACAAAATTGATGCCATGGTGCAGGTCAAAGAGAGCAAGCCTTGGAATTTTTCGGTGGCATTGGCCAACTCGGGTTCGGCTTCATCGGGGCGCGACCGCACGACCTTCTCGGCTGGGTATAACAATGTGTTGGGGCTGGACCATCAGTTCACTGCAGCCTACACCACCTCGCTCCAACGCGCACAAGATGTTAAGCAATTGGGATTGTCTTACCGGATGCCTTTCTATCGAGCCAATAGTGTGCTGGGGCTGAACTTTACGCAGTCTGATGTGCTGGGTAATTTTGGCAGCTTTACCAGCACGGGGCAAGGGCGTACGCTTGGGGTCAATTACATATACCACTTCAGCCCTGAAGGCGGACGGCGCAGTTACTTCAATCTGGGCTTAGATGACAAGCTCTTCAAAGCTGCCGTGATTAACGGTACGGCAGTCGGTGCAGACCGCAGGACCCGGCCATTGAGTTTGGGCTATAACGCGCGATCAGAATCTGATAATGCATCCTGGAGCTATAACCTGGACGCTGCCATCAACATGAACTCTGGAGTCGCCAATAATTTAACTGCCTACCAAGCCGAAGACACGCGCATTACGACGCAGGCATTTCGTGTATTTCATGCGGGTGCAAATTACACTTCGGGTTTTGGGAAAAACTGGTTGTGGAGCCTGCGTTCTCAAGTTCAAAGCAGCAAAAACGCTCTGCTCTCGGGTGAGCAGTTTGGTTTGGGTGGTGTCAGCTCGGTACGGGGTGCCGCAGATCGGGTGATCACGGGCGACAAGGGGCTGTCGACATCGCTTGAAATCTCTACCCCAGAATTGGTTGTGGGCTTGCGTTCCAGTGCGTTTGTGGATGCCGGTTGGTTGCAAAATAACCAGGTGGACGGCAGCAATAAATTAGCCCAAGACAAACTAGCCAGCGTTGGTCTGGGTTTGCGTTATGCATCGCAAAACGGGCTCAATATCAATGCGGATTATGGGCGCATCATCACTGGCAGCGCCCTGCCACTGAGCGTGAACTCCAGTGCCCCGCAAAAGGGCTCAGAAAAACTGCATCTGAATCTGTCCGTGCGCTTTTAATTCCCTGCTGATAAGGGGCACAATAGCGCTCTGTATGTTGGCTCTTGGATGGCTGCATATACTCTACCTGGATCGCAGACTTTTCTCGCATCGCAGTATTTTGTTAGCTAGGACTATTTCACCATGGCAGGCCTTACCCCGCAAACCCCCACCCCCACCGACATCACGGTACACCAGCAAAGCCGCGCACTGGCAATTACTTTTTCTGACGGTGCCAGTTTCAGCATTCCGCTGGAGCTGATGCGCGTGTATTCGCCGTCTGCCGAAGTGCAAGGCCACGGCCCTGGGCAAGAGGTATTGCAAACTGGCAAACGCCTGGTGGGCCTACAGTCTCTCGAACCCGTGGGCAACTATGCCGTTAAACCCGTGTTCAGCGACGGTCACGAAAGTGGCATCTTCTCGTGGGACTATCTCTACCACCTGGGTGCCGACCAGGACGCGCTGTGGGCGCAGTATCAGGCGCGCTTGACGGCAGCGGGTGCCGAGCGTGACGCGCCGATGGTGCAGGCCGGTGGCAGCAGCTGTGGTCATAACCACTGATAAGTGATATTTTGCTATAAATAAAATAGCTGCTTACGCTGTATTTTATTGGCCTACAGGCTGTTTTAGCTAGAAATACGACACAAACAGGGAGTATTCCCCTCGGCCCAACAGCCTGTTGCAGCTTTTATGCGCGGGCTTAGTTATTATCGTTCCATGAGTTCCACCCATTTTGGCTTTCAAACCGTCGACGAGCGCGACAAGGCAGCGCGGGTGCGTGGCGTGTTTGATTCTGTGGCCGTCAAGTACGATGTGATGAACGATGTCATGTCGATGGGCTTGCATCGCACCTGGAAGGCCTATACCGTCTTGGTCTCGGGCGCGCGTTTGGGCTCTCGGGTGCTTGATATTGCAGGCGGTACGGGCGATTTGGCTTTGGCCTTTGCCAAAAAAGTCGGCAGTACCGGGCAGGTGGTGCATACCGATATCAACGAAGCCATGCTGCGTGTGGGGCGCGACCGTCTGGTGGATGCGGGAGTGCATTTGCCCACCATGGTCTGTGATGCCGAGCGCCTGCCCTATGCCGACAACAGTTTTGACATCGTCACCGTGGCCTTTGGGCTGCGCAATATGACACACAAAGAGGCTGCGTTGGCCGAGATGTGCCGGGTGCTTAAGCCACGCGGCAAGCTGTGCGTATTAGAGTTTTCCACGGTAGCCAAACCCCTACAAAAGGCCTACGGTTGGTATTCTTTTCAGATTTTGCCAAAATTGGGCTCTTGGATCGCAGGAGATGCCGCCAGCTACCAGTATTTGGCTGAGTCCATTCGGATGCACCCCGATCAGGAAGCCTTGAAGGTGATGATGCAGGGGGCGGGTTTTGGGCATGTGGATATTCACAATTTGACAGGCGGCATCGTGGCCTTGCACATGGGCATCAAGTGTTGAGTTGTCGTGGTGGAATTTGGTTTTAGGTTTTGGTTCTAGGTTCGGATTTAATTTTTTAATTTGGAGGCGTTATGAAACTATGGTCTTTTGTGTTGGCCGCAGCTTTGCTGGCCGTGGGCGTACAGGCAGAAGCTGCCAAACGCATGGGCGGCGGAAAATCCGTCGGTAAGCAGTCCAGCAACGTGACGCAAAGCCAGGCAGCGCCTGCTGCACCGGCGGGCGCAACCAATGCGGCCGCTGCCAAACCAGCGGCTCCGGCTGCTGCTGCGGCTCCCGCTGCCGCGCCCAAGAAGCCTTGGGGTGCCATGCTCGGCGGTCTGGCCGCTGGCTTGGGCCTGGCCTGGTTGGCCAACTCACTGGGTTTGGGCGGTGCGCTCAGCCAGATGCTGATGTTTGGTCTGCTGGCTTTGGCCATCATGTTGGCCGTAGGTTGGTTTATGCGCCGCCGTGCCATGCAGTCTGGCCAGGGTGCAGCCCAGTCCAACAGCCCCTTCGCCCTGCAAGGCGCTGGTGCTGGTAACCCCGCAGTCGCCAAGGGCTACAACCCGCACAGCGTGGGTAACGATGCCTCGGCCCGCCCGTTTGAGCGCAATAGCATGGCGTTTGACGGCTCCAAAGGCACTGGCAGCATGATTGGCTCGGCCATCGGTGGCGGCGCAGCCGCAGCCTCTTTAAACGGTTCCCAGTCCTGGGGCATTCCTGCCGACTTTGATACCAACGGGTTCCTGAATGCAGCCAAGCAAAACTTCATCACCCTGCAAGCCGCTTGGGACAAGTCTGACGTGAGCAGTCTGCGCTCCATGATGACGGACGACATGCTCAGCGAGATCAAGTCGCAACTGGCCGAGCGCGAGCAGCACACCGGTGCAGGTGCCAACCATACCGAAGTGGCCGCACTAGATGCCAAGTTGCTGGGTATCGAAGAAGTCGATGCCGCCTGGCTGGCCAGTGTCGAGTTCTCGGGCATGATCAAGGAAGACCCTTCACAAAGCCCCGGCCCCTTCCGCGAAGTGTGGAACATGACCAAATCCAAATCCGGCACTGGTGGCTGGCTGGTGGCAGGTGTGCAAGCCTTGCAATAAGGTTAAAGCTGAAAAAATCGGGCAAAAGTCTTTTTTGCTTCGATAATCAGGGGACGTATGAATACCACGTCCCCTTTTTCTTTGCCGTTTAAATTTCCACCTGCCGCGCAAGATCTGCCGTCTTGGCTCATGCCGCCCGAATGGCTGGTGCGCGAATTGCAGCAGCGCATCGTGTTGGCACTCAACCATGTGTTGCAGCAAGAGCCCGAGGCCATGGCGCGCCTGGCACGCCAAAAAGGCCAAGTGGCCTTGATCGAGATGGCTCCGGTCACGCTCAAGCTCGTTGCCACTGCGGCAGGTTTGCTGGACACGGCCCCCGCGCAAGCCAAGGCCGATTTAACGCTCACGGTCACGGACAGCAACCCCCTGTCATTGCTGCAGTCGACCCTGCGTGGTGAAAAGCCAGCCATCCAAATCCAGGGCGACGTGCAATTGGCCGCTGAGGTCAACTGGCTGGTAGACCATGTGCGCTGGGATGCAGAAGAAGACTTAAGTCGCATCATCGGCGACGCACCCGCCCACGCCATGGTGCAAGCCCTGCGCCAGGCCAGTGATATGCTGAAAAAATTTGCATCCGCTGCGACTACCGTAAAACCAACTCCATCTGCTGCACCACCTGCAAGCGCTCCGGCGCAGCAAACGCAAGCCTAGGCGCGCAGCATGGGTTTGTTTCAACGGCTTTGGCGCGGCACCTTTATCGTATTCATTGTGCTGCGTTATGGGCTCGATGAACTGGTGCTGACCAGTTTTCAAAAGCCTTGGCTCAAAGTCATTGCCCGCATTGTCTCTGTGGGGCGCAACCTGCGCGCGCCGCGCGGTCAGCGTCTGCGGGAGGCGCTGGAGCGCCTGGGGCCGATCTTTGTCAAGTTTGGTCAGGTGCTGTCTACCCGGCGCGACCTCATGCCGCTGGACATTGCCGACGAGCTGGCCCTGCTGCAAGACCGCGTGCCCCCATTTGGCTCAGACATTGCCATCGCCACTATCGAGCGCGCCTTTGGCCGCAAGGTGGACGCGGTGTTTACGCATTTCGAGCGCGTCCCGGTGGCCAGTGCATCGATTGCCCAAGTGCACTTCGCTACCTTGGTGGATAAAAGCGGCAAAACAAAAGAGGTGGCGGTCAAAGTCGTGCGCCCCGGCATGTTGGCCGCCATCGAAAAAGACCTGGGCCTGATGCGCATGATGGCCGGTTGGGTGGAAAGCCTGTCCGCCGACGGCAAACGCCTCAAGCCCCGCGAGGTGGTGGCTGAATTCGACAAGTACCTGCACGACGAGCTGGACTTGGTGCGCGAAGCCGCCAATTCAGCCCAACTGCGGCGCAATATGGCCGGGCTCAACCTGGTGTTGATTCCAGAAATGTATTGGGATTTCTGCCACTCCGAAGTCATCGTCATGGAACGCATGTACGGGTTGCCGATTAGTCAGATCGACAAACTGCGTGCGGCTGGCGTGGACATCAAGCAATTGGCGCGCGATGGCGTGACGCTATTTTTCACCCAGGTGTTTCGGGACGGTTTTTTCCATGCCGACATGCACCCGGGCAATATCCAGGTTAGCCTGGAGCCACAGCATCTGGGACGGGTCATCTCGCTGGACTTTGGCATTGTCGGTACGCTCACCGAGGTGGATAAAGAATACCTGGCGCAAAACTTTGTGTCATTTTTCAGACGCGACTACAAGCGCGTAGCCGAGCTGCACATCGAGTCGGGCTGGGCACCCGCTACTACCCGTGTGGACGAGCTGGAAGCGGCGGTGCGCGCCTGCTGCGAGCCGTACTTTGACCGCCCACTGAAAGAGATTTCGCTGGGCATCGTGCTTATGCGCCTGTTCCAGACCTCGCGCCGCTTTAACGTAGAGATTCAGCCGCAGCTCGTCTTGCTGCAAAAAACCTTACTCAACATCGAAGGCCTGGGCCGCCAGCTTGACCCCGATTTAGACTTATGGGCCACTGCCAAGCCGTTTTTGGAAAAATGGATGCTGGAACAAATTGGCCCCCAAAAGTTGATCGAACAACTCAAAGCCCAAGCCCCGCGCTATGCCAAGCTGCTGCCTGAGTTGCCGCGCCTGTTGCATGATTATTTACAGCAGCCCAAAGACTCCAGCACCCAGCTCATCGCCGAGCTACTGGCCGAACAAAAACGCACCAACAATTTGCTGCAAAAAATCATCTACGGCGGCCTGGGCTTTGTGCTGGGCCTGGTGTTGATTCAGCTCTACCTGCGTTTACGCCTGTGGTAAGTCTGGGCGCGGTCTGGTTCGGGGAAAGCCCGTAGCGGATGACGACTAGCCAGTGATTAAAATCTCCGTAAAACGTAGGAGACATTGGCTGTGAATGCATTGATTGTTTTTGTGGTGATTTATTTGCTGGTCACCATCGCCATTGGCTTGCTTGCCGCGCGGCGAGTGCATACCTCTGCTGACTATATGGTGGCTGGGCGCAGTTTGCCGCTATACATGAATGTGGCAACGGTGTTTGCAACCTGGTTTGGCGCAGAGACGGTGCTGTCTGTTTCGGCCACGTTTGCCAAGGATGGTTTGGTTGGTATACCGGGCGATCCTTTTGGTGCGTCGGTGTGCCTGGTGCTCGCGGCCTTGCTGTTTGCAAAGTTGTTTTACCGGATGAACTTGCTGACCATTGGCGACTTTTATAAAAAGCGCTATGGCAAAGCCGTCGAAGTGGTCACTAGTGTCGCTATTGTGGCCTCGTACCTGGGTTGGACATCCGCGCAGATGACGGCGCTGGGCTTGGTGATGTATGCGCTGTCCGGGGGCGCGATCAGCTTGAACCAGGCTATTTTGCTGGGTGCGGGCGTGGTTCTCATCTACACTATTTTTGGCGGCATGTGGTCCATAGCGTTTACCGATCTGTTCCAGACGGTCATCATTTTGGTGGGGCTGAGCGTGGTGGCCGTGTTGGTAGGCGACCTGGCCGGTGGCGTGACCAAGGTGGTGTCGCAGGCGGCAGCTGAAGGTAAATTTAACTGGATGCCTGCTGATGCCAAAGGCTGGTGGGCGATGGCCGGTGCATTTTTTGCGTTTGCTTTGGGCTCTATCCCGCAGCAAGATGTTTTCCAGCGCATGACCAGCGCCAAAGACGAGAAAACGGCGGTGCGCGGTACCATCATTGGTGGGCTACTGTACTTTTGCTTTGCCTTCGTACCTATTTTCATAGCCTATGCCGCTGTGGTAGCAGACCCGAGCCTGATGGCCCTGTTCAAGTCAGATGATGCACGCGAAATTCAACGTGTGTTGCCCGACCTGGTGCTCAACAAAATGCCTTTGTGGGCACAAGTGATGTTTTTTGGGGCTCTCTTGTCGGCTATTTTGTCTACCGCTAGCGGTGCTTTATTGGCTCCTACGTCGTTGTTTACCGAAAATGTGCTGCGTCCGTTTGCCCCCAAGATGGGTGACAAACAGTTTTTAGTGACGCTGCGGATCGTTCTGGTCGCTTTTACTGCGTGTGCTCTGCTGTTTGCCCTGAATAGCAAGAGTACGATGTATGAAATGGTGCAAAACGCCTACAACGTCACTTTGGCAGGCGCTTTTGTGCCCTTGGCAGCCGGCGCTTACTGGAGCCGCGCCACCACCCAAGGCGCACTGTTCTCCGCGATTGGAGGAGTGTCCATATGGTTGTTTATGCAGGCCACCGCCTCAGATGCCTTGATCCCCGCCAATTTGGTCGGATTCGCTGCGTCCATCGTACTGATGTTTATGGGCTCCTTGGCACCCCAAATCATCAAGGATCAAAGCCAACGCGTGGTTAGCGCAAGTTAAGGGTGTAAGTTAGGGGCGCAAAAAACTTATAATGCGAGGTTGTCCTCAAGACCACCTCGCCATGCCCATTTACGCTTACCGCTGCAGCCAATGCGGACACTCCAAAGATGTCTTGCAAAAGCTGTCTGACCCATTACTCACCCTGTGCCCCGCCTGTGGGCAAGAGGCGTTTGCCAAACAGGTTACTGCGGCTGGCTTTCAACTGAAAGGCTCGGGCTGGTACGTGACGGATTTTCGCGGTGGCGAGGCTGGCAAGGCCAGCGATGGCGCAAACTCAGGTGTGGGCACCGAAGCCAAACCAGCCACAAAAACCGATGCCAAACCTGCCGAGTCTACCGCTGCGCCTGCTGCGGCAGCTGCGGCAGTGACCCCAGCAGCGCCCGCACCCAGTCCCGCCCCCGCACCTAAAGCTGCTACACCTTCGGTAGCTGCCAGCGCACCATCTGCGGGGGCTTGACAGCGAATTGATGATGAAATCTGTGCGCAAATGGCTACTGGCTGGCCTGTTGGTGATTGTGCCCATCGGCATTACCGTTTGGGTGCTGGAGTGGATTGTCTCCAGCCTGGACAAAACCCTGCTGATATTGCCTGCCAGTTGGCACCCTGACAAGCTGTTGCAGGGCATCTTTCCGGGTACCAACATCCATATCCCCGGTTTCGGGGTCATTTTGGCCTTTGTTATTTTGCTATTAGTTGGCGCGATTGCCAGTAACTTTTTTGGTAAAAAATTGGTGGGCTGGTGGGACGCGCTACTCAACCGCATCCCCGTGGTGCGTTCGATTTACTCTAGCGTCAAGCAAGTATCGGACACGCTTTTTTCTGACAGTGGCAATGCCTTTCGCAAAGCCGTACTCATCCAGTGGCCCCGCGAGAGCGTATGGACTATTGCTTTTGTCACTGGCTCGCCCGGTGGCGATGTGGTCAACCATTTGCGCGGTGAGTATGTGAGCGTGTACGTACCCACCACGCCCAACCCGACGGGTGGCTACTTTGTGATGCTGAAAAAAACTGATTGCATCGAGCTCGATATGAGCGTGGACGAAGCTCTGAAATACATCGTCTCCATGGGCGTGGTCTCCCCGGGTGCGCAAGCTCCGGCAGTGCAAGCCCCTCGACCCTGATTTTTATGTTTGCCCTCTGCGGGCTGGAAGTGTCAAGATGACTCAAGCTTTATCCTCTATGCGTACCAGCTACTGCGGTTTGGTGACCGAGGCCTTGTTAGGCCAAACCGTCACCCTGTGCGGTTGGGTCAACCGCCGCCGCGACCATGGCGGCGTGATCTTTGTAGACCTGCGCGACCGCGAAGGCTATGTACAAATCGTCTGCGACCCCGACCGCGCCGACATGTTCAAGGCCGCCGAGGGCCTGCGCAACGAGTTTTGCATCCAGATCAAGGGCCTCGTGCGCGCACGCCCTGCGGGCACCGTGAACGAGGCTTTGAAAAGCGGCAAGATCGAGATTTTGTGCCACGAGCTGACGGTACTCAACCCCTCCGTCACGCCGCCGTTCCAGCTGGACGATGACAACCTCTCCGAGACCACCCGCCTCACGCACCGCGTACTGGACCTGCGCCGCCCCTACATGCAAAACAATCTCATGCTGCGCTACAAGGTGGCCATGGCGGTGCGCAACTATCTGGACAGCAACGGCTTTGTCGATATCGAAACCCCCATGCTCACCAAGAGCACGCCCGAGGGCGCGCGTGATTACCTGGTGCCCAGCCGGGTGCAAGAGGGCATGTTTTTTGCGCTGCCGCAGTCGCCCCAGCTCTTCAAGCAATTGCTGATGGTGGCCGGCTTTGACCGCTACTACCAGATCACCAAATGCTTCCGCGACGAAGACCTGCGCGCTGACCGTCAGCCCGAATTCACCCAGATTGATATTGAAACCAGCTTCTTGACTGAACAGGAAATCCGCGACATGTTCCAGGGCATGATGGTTGAAGTGTTCAAGAAAACCAAAGGCGTGGACCTGGGCGCGTTCCCGGTGATGACCTATGCCGATGCAATGCACAAATACGGCTCCGACAAGCCCGATCTGCGTTTGAAGCACGAATTTACCGAGCTGACCGACGTGATGGGCGACGTGGACTTTAAAGTGTTCTCCGTCCCAGCGCTTATGAAAAATGGCCGCGTGGTGGCCCTGCGCGTGCCCAAGGGCGGCGGAGCAATAGGAGACGCGCCTGGCGCGTCGGGCGCTGGCATCTCGCGTGGCGAGATTGATGCCTACACCGAGTTTGTCAAAATCTACGGTGCCAAGGGCTTGGCATGGATCAAGGTGATTGACGTCACCAAAGGCCGTGAAGGCCTGCAATCGCCGATTGTGAAAAACCTGCACGATGCCGCTATCAAAGCAATTTTGGAGCGCAGCGGCGCGCAAAACGGCGACATCTTGTTTTTTGGTGCCGACAAGGCAAAAATCGTCAACGATGCCATCGGCGCGCTGCGCCTGAAAATCGGCCACAGCGAGTTTGGCAAAAAGAATGGCCTGTTTGAAGACCGCTGGGCCCCGATGTGGGTGGTGGACTTCCCGATGTTTGAGTTTGACGACGAAAGCCAGCGCTACACGGCCGTGCACCACCCCTTCACCGCGCCCAAAGATGGCCATGAAGACTGGATGGTCACCGCGCCCGAGAAGTGCATTGCCAAAGGCTACGACATGGTCTTGAACGGCTGGGAGATCGGCGGCGGCTCGGTGCGTATTCACCGCGCCGACGTGCAGGCCAAGGTGTTTGATGCTTTAAAAATTTCGCCTGAAGACCAGCAGCTCAAGTTTGGCTTTTTGCTCGACGCATTGCAGTACGGCGCGCCCCCGCACGGCGGCCTGGCCTTTGGCCTGGATCGCATCATCACCCTGATGACCGGCGCAGAAAGTATCCGCGACGTAATCGCCTTCCCCAAAACCCAGCGCGCCCAGTGTTTGCTCACGCAGGCACCATCGCCGGTGGATGAGAAGCAGTTGAAAGAGCTGCACATTCGCTTGCGGGCTCCGGCAGCGGTGGCTGCAACGGCCTAGCGCTTGTATAGGGGAAGAAAAAAGGCGCTGGACTTCAGCGCTTTTTTTTCGCAGGTAGTTGGCATTGTTGCTAAAATTCTGTCCAATCTAGACAGAATACCGAGGTGCTCCATGAATGCAGTTCCCAACACCTGGCAGGTGCAAGAAGCCAAAAATCGTTTTAGCGAGTTGATCGACCTGGCGCGCACGCAGGGCGACCAGGTGGTTACGCGCCACGGCAAGCCGGTGGCGATGGTGGTGGCGTATGCCGAGTATGCACCTGCGCGTACTGTCACGGTGACGGTCGAACATTACGAGGCACTGCAACGCCAGGCGGCAGCCGCAACGCCTGCCAAGATGACAGCACAGGAGTTTGGTGCGACCTACAAAGACTGGATTGCAGAGCAAAATCGCATTGTGCAAGAGGTAGGTATTTTTGGCGCTGAGTACCGGGTGTGGTAATCAGGTATGGCGCAATATGACGTGTATGCCAATAGCAATGCGGCGCAGCGACACCTTTTTCCCTATGTTGTGCAAATTCAATGTGATTCGCTGGACGGATTGCCTGCGCGAGTGGTCATTCCACTGCAACGGCCACGGATCGCATTTGACAGTCTTCCCAGGCGCTTGGGGCAGACCGTAATGGTGCAGGGTGAAGCGCTGTATGTAGCGGTGTACTTTATCTCTGCCGTACCACCCAAAATACTCAAATCACCCGTGGCTAATGTGATCGAGCAGCGTGCGATTTTGACCGATGCACTCGATGCCTTGCAAAGCGGCGTGTGACAGCAGTTTTGCAGCATTTCAAAATCCCCGTCTCCGTCCTGGTGGTGATCTACACCCCAGAGCAACAGGTGCTGCTGATCGAACGTGTGGATGCGCAGGGCCAACCCAGCAACTTGTGGCAATCGGTCACGGGCAGTCTGGACGCAGTGGATGAGCCGCCCGTGGTGGCTGCGCGGCGCGAGGTGTGGGAAGAAACAGGCATTGACGCAGACCAGCCAGGCCATGTGCTGACCGACTGGCGCTTGCACAACGTGTACGACATTTACCCCACCTTCCTGCATCGCTACGCACCCGGCGTGCTGCGCAACACCGAGCATGTGTTTGGCCTGCAAGTGCCCGCAGGCACGGCAGTGCGGCTGAGTCCGAGTGAGCATGTGGCCTACCAGTGGCTGCCCTGCGCGGCGGCGGCCGACCTGTGCTTTTCAGCGACGAACGCCCAGGCCGTGC
>JAYVJV010000240.1:0-7077 GCA_043769005.1 Polaromonas sp.
CGCACGGTGCGAAAGGCGATCTGCTCCCAGGGGATGTCCACCTCGTGAAACAGGCGTGCCTCTAGGGTCTCAAAGCCAGGGTTAAACTCATCGCTGAGCAGCTTGGCACGGTAGAAAAAATGCACCTGACCCACGCGTGGCACATTGATCAGGCTGTACAGGCCTTGCAGCTCAAACTGCGCCCCAGCTTCTTCATCGGTCTCACGGGCGGCCCCTTGTGCTGAGGTTTCATTCAGCTCCATAAAGCCTGCGGGCAGTGTCCAAAAACCCTTGCGCGGCTCAATGCTGCGCTTGCACAGCAGCACCTGGCCGGTGCTGGAAGGGTCACCGTGGGCATGCCACACGGGAATGGTGCCCACTACATTGAGCGGGTTTTCATAATGCACCAGAGCACACACTGTGCATACCGCACGCTGACGCGAGTCGCCATCGTCCGGCAAGCGCAGACTCACGGCGTTACCGCAGCTTTTGCAGTGCTTGATGGGCGGGCGGGGAAACATGGAGGACAGTGTACGTGAGATAACTGGTCTGCAGCCGCCGCCGCTGGCATCACAGTTTTACGTAGCGGGTACCCAAAGATGGGTCAGCACGGATAAATCTTAGGATTGCGTAATGTGTGATATTTCATTCATTATTGTTACCATATTTCCTACACAAAAATTGTTTTTTGTGATTAAATTCACGTAACTGCTTACGCTTAATTACGTTCAGTTTGCAACAAGCAGGGATATGCGTCTCAAGTCAAGACGCAAAAGAAAAGCGGGGGCGCATTGTCTGTCAAGCTCCAATCCGATTGCCATCTTGCCTATAGTGCCATGTGGAAGCTATGGCGGTTTTGGCGGATATTGCTCGGCGCAGGGTGTATTGCCATGGCGCTCTTGAGCTTGCCGGTGCATGCGGTGCCCCAATGGGTTCTGGATCCCCAGCTCACCAGCCCATCGAATGCGCAAAAAAGCATGGCGATAGACCTGCGCAACCAATGGCAGGCAGCGGTGATAGTCAAGAGTGAGCAGTCTAATGCGCTGGCCTCCGATCCGAAAGAAGTATGGGCTTGGGCCGATAGTCGCTTTAACCGACCCAAGGTACCTCAAGCCATCACCTTGCGCCAAGATGAGCGGTATCTGGCACGTTTGGAGTTGATTTCTCCCAACCATGGTGCCGGTCTGAACCTGAGTTTTTCCATGCCCCGACTGGATGCCGTGCATGTCGCCTACCGCTATGGTGACGAGCCCTGGGTGCGGGCCTCGGCGGGTGACACTATCCCCATGGCACTATGGCCTTTTGCTGATCGCCAGCCTTCGTTTGATCTGCCGCAGCGCCAGGGCAAACTCAGCCTGGTGTTGGAGATTGCCCATCGCGGGGTGATTGATGCGCCCATGCTGCTGCAAAACGCACACAGCGCTGACCAGCAGCGTATGAATGCTTCGGTCAGTAGCGGTTTGCTGATGGGCATCAATCTGGTGCTGATGGTCGTGGGTGGGCTTGCGGCACTGAATTTTCAACGCAGCAGTTTTTTATCCATCAGTGTGATGGCGTTGCTCATGGCAGCCGTGGTGGCCACCAACAGTGGTTTGGCCGGGATCTATCTATTCAACCAGAGTGCGGTGTTTAATGACCAGTCCAAGTTTTTGACCAATACATTGTGGTGCGTGCTGTTCCCCTGGGTCACTGCGACTGCTTTGTCCCAGCGTTTGTATGCCAGGCGTTGGTGGTTGGCTGCAATGGTATGGGCTGTGGTGGGCAGTGTGCTGACTCTGTGGTGGATGCAATACCCCTTGCGCGGTACAGCTCTTAAATGGGTGCCTGTGGTGGCTGTGACCAGCACCCTATTTTCGTTGGCCATCTTGTTCAACGCGAAGGCGAATAACCATATGCCGGTTGCGGCCATGGCAGTGGGTGTGCTGCTGTATGGCTTGGCATTAATGGCTCCTTTATCAGCCTACTTGGGCGTATTACACAACGATCAAGCGATGCTGTACGCCTCGCTGACGACCTTGGTATCCGCATTGCTGTTTTTGTATGCGCTGATACGGCAGCACCGCCTGGGGCATATGGTCATGACGCGTGCCAGAACATCGCCTGTGCGAGACATGCTGACCGGTTTGCTCAACCGCCAGGGTTTTCATCTGGCCTTGGTGGAGAACGTCAAGCGCATGGAGCAGGAAAATTTGACAGCAGCGTTTTTCTATATCCGGATCAGTGATGTACAAGGCCTTAAAGAGCAATATGGTGAGGAGGGCTTTGAGGTGGGGATGGTGCAAATGGCGGCCACCTTGGCTTCCAGCATACCGGGGGCTGACAAAGTGGGCCGTATAGCGGCCAATGCGTTTGCCTTTACCGTCATGATGCCGCGTGACGAACTGCGGGCGACGCATATTGCACAAAAAATTTTAGGCCGCAGCATGGCCTTGGCCAGCCATGGCGCGCCCTTGGCCAAAACCGCACGCATCGCAGTGGCGTGGATGCCGACGTTTGGCACGGGCTTGGCCGATCTGGAGCGGCGTGCCAGGCGTACCTTGCGGCATATGGAAAACGGTAAACGTATTGCCTGGGTGGGTGGGGTGCATGCGCAAAGCGACTCGGTCTATGGGCAAAGCGTCAGCAGCAACCCAAGCAGTGGCATCCACTCGGTGCACTCCGGTCTGGATATGGTGGACACTGTGCCAGGCATGCAGGCCACCATCATGCGGTTGGAGAAAGACATGCTGGGGCCAGACTCCAAGTTCCTCAGACTGCCTGCCAAGCAGCGCAAGCCCAATCTGTCGCTCAGTGCCGACTAGAGCTTAGCAGTGGCCTGACGGGACGACTACGCGCTAAAGGGTGCTGCATCAATCTCACCTGCACGCCCTGCGATGCGGTCGGCCAGTAGCCTGGCACTGCCACAGCTAAGCGCCCAGCCACTGGAGCCATGTCCAGTGTTAAACCATAAACCTGGCTTTCCGCTGGCTCCTACCAGCGGTGGGCGGTTGGGCAGCATAGGGCGTGCGCCCTTCCATTCCTGCACGCCGTGGGTCATGGTGCCAGCGCCGGGAAACCAGTCGTGCAGCACCTTATACAGTGTACGCAGTGCGTTTGTATTTTTGCTGCTGGGGCTGCCACCGATCTCAGCACTACCCGCTACCCGTACGCGCTGGCCCAGGCGGCTGATGGCGACCTTGTAGTGCTCATCCATCAACGCGCTGCGTGGTGCATTGAGCGGCTCGCGCACATGCGCGCTGACCGAGTAGCCGTAAATGCTGGCTATGGGCAGGTGTTGGCCCAGTGGCTTGCATAGTTGCGCGCTGGCCGTGCCTGCGCACAGTACGGTGGCATCAAATGCCAGCGCTTTGATCTGCGTTGGGGTGTTGCTGGGCGCTACATATAGCGTAGCTGCTTGCGCAATATCTATACGAGTTATTGTGGTATTGAACTGAAAATCTACACCCATGGAGCGGGCGATATCTTTGAGCAGCAAGGCAAACTGACGACAGTTGCCGACCTCGTCTTGCGGCAGATGCACTGCGCCGTGAAAGTGTGTGTCAGGGTTCAGCGCAGGCTCCAACAGGCGCACGGCGGCTTCGTCCAGTTCGCTAAAGGGCACACCGGCATCGCGCAGCACTTGCAGGCTGGGCTGCACCATGGCTGCATCTTTGGCCGAGCGCAGCAGTACGGTGTAGCCGTCGGCGCGGTCGTAATCTAATTGGTGTTTTTCAGTCATGGCGTGCAGGCGCTGGCGGCTGTAGAAGGCCAATTTTTGCAGGGCAGCGCGGTGCGCCAGGTAGGTGTCGAGCTTGCAGGCACGCCAAAAACGCCACATCCAGGCGATGTCGCTGGAGGACAGGGGCAGGGCTACACGCACGGCGGCGTGCCTGGCAAACAGCTGTTTGGCTACCTTCCACGGCATGCCAGGGGCGGCCCAAGGCGTGACGTAGCCGGGTGCGAGCACCCCGGCGTTGGCAAAGCTGGCTTCTTCGGCGACCGAGCCGCGTTGCTCAAAAACTGTAACCTGGTGCCCATCGCAGGCTAATTCGTAGGCCGTGGTCACGCCCACGATGCCCGCGCCAATAACGGCTATTTTCATTATATTTTTACAGGGTAAATGGGCTGTAGCCCAATAAAATAAAGCGCGAAAAGCTATTTAATCAATAGCAACTAATGCCCCGATGCCAGCGTATTTTCCACCAGCTGGGCGAGCTGTAAGATACGATTGTCGTGCATCGCACCATGCCACAACATGATACCTACGGGCAACTCGCCCGCGATGTGGCAGGGCAGGCTGATGGCGCAGCCGTCCAGCAGGTTGACCACACTGGTGTTGCGCAGCAGCAGGGCATTGACACGCCAGTACTCAGCATCGCGCGCAGCGTCTAGTGCAGCATTCTGGCCAAGCGTCGGAGCCAAGCTGTCGGTGGGTGGGGCGACTATAGGTACGGTGGGGGACAGCACGGCATCAAAACCTGCCAAAGCGCGCTCGGTGCGCGCAATCCAGTCGCGCCGGTTCCACAGCAGGCGCACATAGTCGCTTGCCGTCATGCTATCGGCCAAGGCGATGCGCTGGGAGACACGCGGGTCGTAGCCGCTTCGCTGCGCGGGCCACAGGCCCTGCGCACGGTGCCAGGCCTGCGCCTCGGGCGGCGAGAAGCCGCCGCGCGACTGCACTTGGCCCAGGTCGGCAATCTCGTTCAGGTCAATCTCGCTGATCTGTGCTCCAGCGGCGCGCAGGCTAGCCATTGCGCGGGCAAAAGCTTTTGTGACGGTCGCATCCATGCCGTCCAGCATCACGCTGCGGGCTACGGCCAGTTTGTAGCTGCTCAGGGGTTTATGGCTACCGGGCACGCTGGTGTTTGCCAAAATCTCGTGCACGGTGATGGCATCACGCACTGAGCGCGTCACGGCGCATACCGTGTCCAGCGTGGTGGACAGGGGCAGGGCCCCCTCAGTGGGCACGCTGCGCGCGGTCGGTTTAAAGCCGACGATGCCGCACAATGCAGCGGGTATGCGAATCGAACCCCCTGTGTCACTACCCAGCCCGACAAAGGCTGCGCCGCTCGCTACCGACACCGCCGCTCCGCTGGACGAGCCACCCGGAATGCGTGCTACCACCGGGTCGCATGGGTTCACCGGCGTGCCGTAGTGCGGGTTGCAGCCTACGCCGCCAAAGGCAAACTCCACCATATTGGTGCGCCCCAAAACCACGCCGCCTGCGGCTTTCAGGCGCGCGACGGCGGGGCAGTCTGCGCTGGCAGGCGGCGCGGCAGATAGGATGCGCGAGCCCGCTGCCGTGACTTGCCCAGCAATGTCGTACAGGTCTTTGATCGACACTGCCAAGCCCGCCAAAGGCAGGTCGGCTCGGTTTTGCAAAGCGGCCTGACTTGCGCTGCCGGCATCCAGGCGCATAAAGGTCTGCGCGCAGGCACCAGACTGGGCGATGGTGATTGAGCGCTGCATCTCCTGCGCGGCACTGCTGCGGCCCTGGCGGATGGCGTGGGCGGTGCTGGTGAGGTCAGCGCGGGCGTTACCGATAGCGCCAGTGGAAGGTAGGGTCATAGGATGCTATAATTGAGGGCTTGGTAAAAATTGGTGAAAGCTAGTTGGAAACCAAGTACATACGCAAACCAGCTCATTCAAGGTGTTGTGCGCATTGTGTCAGCAGAAGTTAATTTTTGAAATTAGCCTGGTGGTGTGGTGATCGCGCAAATCGAGTTGGATTTTAGACCTAACCTTTGGAGTTAACTATGGCAGTTTCTATGCGCGAAATGCTCGACGCGGGTGTGCACTTTGGTCACCAAACCCGTTTCTGGCACCCCAAAATGGCCCCCTACATCTTTGGCCATCGCAACAAAATCCACATCATCAACCTCGAAAAATCGCAGCCGATGTTCGAGGACGCGCTCAAGTTTGTGCGCCAGCTCTCCGCCAACCGTGGCAACATCATGATGGTGGGCACCAAGCGCACCGCGCGCGACACCGTGTTTGAAGAAGCGCAGCGCGCAGGCGTGCCTTTTGTGAACCAGCGTTGGTTGGGCGGCATGCTGACCAACTTCAAAACTGTCAAAATCTCGCTCAAGCGCCTCAAAGAGATGAAAGTGCAGCAAGAAGCTGGCCTGGACGCGCTGAGCAAAAAAGAGCAGCTCACCTTCACCCGCGAGATGGCCAAGCTGGAAAAAGACATCGGCGGTATCCAGGACATGCCTGCGCTGCCTGACGCCTTGTTCATCATCGACGTGGGTTACCACAAGATTGCGGTGCAAGAAGCCCGCAAGCTGGGCATCCCCGTGATCGGCGTGGTCGATACCAACCACTCGCCCGAAGGCATTGACTACATCATCCCCGGTAACGACGACTCGTCCAAGGCCGTGATTTTGTACGCCCGTGGCGTGGCAGATGCCATTTTGGAAGGCCGTGCCAATGCGGTCAACGAAGTGGTCAAGGCCGTTGCCGCTGGCAAAGACGAATTTGTCGAAGTCCAAGAAGGCGCTGCCGCCTAAGTCTTTTGGTATGCCCACGGGTGTACATGTCAAAGGGGCTCTGTGTAGCCCCTTTTTTCTAATGATAGAAGGAATGTGATATGACAACAATTACTGCAAGCATGGTCGCCGAGCTGCGTGGCAAGACTGATGCCCCCATGATGGAATGCAAAAAAGCCCTGACCGAAGCAGCTGGTGATATGGCCAAGGCCGAAGAGATTTTGCGCGTCAAACTGGGTAACAAAGCCGGCAAGGCCAGCGCCCGCGTGACCGCCGAGGGTGTGGTGGCTGCTTTCACCGAAGGCAACCAAAGCGCCATGATCGAAGTCAACTGCGAGACCGACTTCGTCACCAAAAACGACAGCTTTCTGGCGCTATGCAACACTGCTGCCAAACTGGTCGCTACCAAAAACCCCGCTACCGTTGAAGCCCTGGGCGCACTGCCGCACAGCGCCGATGGTTTTGGCCCCACGCTGGAAGATGTGCGCAAGGGCTTGATCGGCAAGATCGGCGAGAACATGACCTTCCGCCGCTTCAAGCGTTATGAAGGCTCTGTAGCGACCTACCTGCACGGCACACGTATCGGTGTGGTGGTGGAGTACACGGGCGACCTGACGGCCGCCAAAGACAC
>JAYVJV010000241.1:0-8833 GCA_043769005.1 Polaromonas sp.
GCGTGCGCGCTGATGATGTGCGACCAGCGACCGCGCCAGGTGACAAAGCGCGCCAGCCGCTCGCCAAAGCCCTCATAGCGCTTGGCCAGCAGAGTAAAGCTGCGCCCGGTTTTGCTCCACGCGTTGAGCGACTCGACCACGGCGCGCTCGCCCAGGGGCCAGTCGTCAAAGCTGGCATCGCACAGAATGATTTCGCGCCAGCCTTCGCGCGCGGCGCTGGCCAGCGCGTCGCGCATGAGCTGCTGGAAGGCGCTGCGCCCATCGAATGCACCCTCCAACAGGGTCGGAGCATCGGGGCTGGCGGGGAAACCATCACTCGGCATGCAACCATCCTTGTTCAATAAATTGGCCTAAAGCGCTTTGTAGCTGTGCGCTAGAAGCTCCTACTTCGATAGCAGTCAAGCTGCGATTATCGGCCAGCTTGCGCAGCAGTTTGGCATCTTTGCCCGCTACCTTCCAGCTATCACCGTTCAAGTAGACATGTTTTTCATCGTACATCATGCGGCTGGCGCGGTCTAGCCTGACTGCGGCTGGTTTTTTTGGTGCCTTGCCCGTTTTGAACCACACCTTGTCTTTGGGCTCGGTGAGGTATTCGCCCAGGATCTGTTGCATCAGAGTTTTATCCGCCAGCGCTTTGACGACCGCTTGGGTCGCAAAGTCGCCCAGCGCTGCGGGGATTTCAGCGGGCTGGGCAGTGGCCAGCTGCGCGCGGTCGGTATACAGCGACTCGTCTTCCAGCTCGTCGACCACACGGTGCATCAGCTCGCGCGCCAGCTCTTCGGTACTGGGGGCGCGAAAGCCTATCGAATAGGTTTGGCAGTCGTTGTCCAGCGCCACCCCGTCGTGTGCGTAGCGCGGC
This sequence comes from Polaromonas sp., assembly GCA_043769005.1. Classification (GTDB taxonomy): domain Bacteria; phylum Pseudomonadota; class Gammaproteobacteria; order Burkholderiales; family Burkholderiaceae_C; genus JAAFIP01. The sequence goes on from JAYVJV010000241.1 coordinate 860, forward strand.
GGCAGGTAGAGCATGTCGCCGGGGCTCAGATCAAACTCTTGCGTGGGCTTGAAGTGGGCGAGGATTTTCAAAGGCACGTCGTCCCGCAGGCTCAGGTCTTTCTGCGCGCCAATGCGCCAGCGCCTGCGCCCTGCCGCTTGCAGCAAAAATACATCGTAGCTGTCAAAGTGCGGGCCGACACCGCCGCCTGCACTGGCGTAGGAGATCATCAAATCGTCCAGCCGCGCATCGGGCACAAAGCGAAACTGCTGGAGCAAAGCATGCACGCCGTCGTGGTGCAGGTCTACGCCTTGCACCAGCAGCGTCCAGTCTTTGCGTTTGAGTGGTGGCACAGGGGTAGCCTTGGCATCACCCGTCCCCGCGCCAGCGCCTATCGGGCCGTGGCTGAACTTCCACAGCCCTTTTTTCTGTTCCACTAGGCGCGACTCCACCGCTTCATCTGCGGCTAAGGCAAACAGCGCATCGCGCGGCACCAGAGGCTGCATACCGGGTAGCGCAGCGCGGATGAGGAGTGGCTTTTTCTGCCAATACTGGCGCATAAACTGCTCAGGCGAGATACCGCCGAGCAACTGAAGAGGGGTTTGTACATTCATGGGACAATTCTGCCCTATGAATGACGACTTTGCCGAACCCCTCCTGCACATCACGCCGCAATGCGTGGTGGCCCTGACCTGGACACTCAAAGACACGCTGGGCGAAGAGCTTGACGTGCTGCAAGACCCGGTGGAATTTTTAGTTGGCGGCGGTGACCTGCTGCCCAAGATGGACGAAGCCCTGCAAGGCCACGCCGTGGGCGATGTGCTGGATCTGCACCTGGAGCCCGAGGATGCCTTTGGCGACTTTATCGACAAGCTGATTTTTTTGGAGCCGCGCAGCAAGTTCCCCAAGCAGTTGGAGGTCGGCATGGGCTTTGAAGGCCTGCCCGCAGGCTGCAACCCGGATGCGCCCAAAGACATCACCTACAACGTGACCGACATCTACCCCGAGCATGTGGTGGTCGACGGCAACCACCCCCTGGCAGGCATCGCCATCCGCCTGCATTTGAAAATAGCCAGCATCCGCGAAGCCACCGAAGAAGAGATTGGCCAGGGCAGCGCCGGTGTGGGGTTTTTCAAGATGGGGGGCGGCCTGCACTCCAGCGCCCACGACGATGGTGCCAGCGCACAGGACGATACCGACGCGCAATACCGCACCATCCTGCCAGGCCATTTAAAAAATATGCATTAAATCAGGCTCTAGCCCAATAAAACATAGCGTAAGCAGCTCCTAAATATATAGCAATACTATGGCGTACGCCCATCCAGCTGACGAAAGCACCCAAAACGAACCCGCTAGAATACAGACTGTTGGTGCTCGCAGCGTGGTTCGCATGCTGCAGTTCAACGGGAAACAGGGGGGCGAAGCGCTGTCTACAGCTGATTTCGCCCAACCTGTGCTGCCCCCGCAACGGTAAGTGAACGATGTTTGAATGGTTAGAAATAACCATCAATATCCATCTCTATCACAGCCACTGAGCGTTTTGAACACATGCTTGGGAAGGCGATGGAGAGAAGTTTCACCAGCCCGGATACCGGCCAACAAGGTGGCTGCACGCTTTAAAAGCGGTCAGCCGTTACGCCCATCTGCTGTCGGGGACGACGGCAAAGGGTTTCAACTTTGGTATCTCTATTCCTATGAAAATTCGCATTTCCTCATTGCGCCCCACTGCGCTTGCGTTTCCCTTGGCGACGCTCTTTTCTGTTGCGCCTGGCGCGTTTGCGCAAGCGCAGACAGCGGCAACCACGCAACCGATCAAAGAACTCAAAGAAGTCGTCGTCACGGCTTCCCGTATTGACACCCGCGCCGACGATTTGGTAAGCGATGTGGTGGTGCTTGACCGCGCCGCCATTGAAGCATCGGCAGGCCGCACATTGACAGAAGTTCTGGCACGCAACGCGGGCATTCAGATGTTCTCCAACGGCGGTTTGGGCAAAAACTCTGGCGTTTACACACGCGGCACGGAAACGCGCCACACCATGCTGCTGATTGATGGCGTGCGTTTTGGTTCTGCAACCACGGGCGCACCCAGCTGGGACAACATTCCGCTGGACATGATTGAGCGCATTGAAGTGCTCAAAGGCCCCGCATCCGCCTTGTACGGCAGCGAAGCCGTGGGCGGCGTGGTGCAGGTGTTTATGCGCAAAGGCATGAAAGGCTTTAGTCCCTCTGCTTCATTGTCACTGGGCTCCAATTCGTTTGCACAGGCTTCTGCCGGCCTGAACGGAGGCGACGGTGCCTTGAGCTACGCGATGGGTGTTCAAAAAACCCAGGACAAAGGCTTTTCAGCGACCAACAGCAACGCCGCTTTCGGAAACCACCACCCAGACCGCGATGGCTTCAAGCAAGATGCGGTCAACGCATCAGTGGCCTACCAAATCAACCAGGCTTGGCGGCTGGACGCAGGCTTGTTGTACGCAGACGGCGTGAACCATTACGACGATGGCCCCACGGGCGACACCCGCACAGCAGTGCGTACGCAAACGCTGCGTGCTGGCGTAGAAGGCAAAGTGTTGCCAAGCTGGAAAACCCAATTGCGAGTCTCGCAAGCCATCGACAACGGCAACGCGATTGAAGCGGCATTTTTGCCAAGCAAGTTCAACACCAAGCAAAACCAAATCTCCTGGCAAAACGACATCGCCACACCCGTGGGCATCGCCCTGGTTGGCGTGGAGCGTTTGACGCAAAAGGTTGACAGCTCAACCGCCTATGACCTGACGCAGCGTACGGTATCGTCCTACTTTGCGGGCTTGAACGGCGCGTCGGTCAGTCACAGCTGGCAGGCCAACCTGCGCCGCGACAGCAACTCTCAATTTGGCGACAGCAACACTTGGTTTGCGGGCTACGGCTACAAAATCAATCCGGCTTGGCGTGTGAACACGTCGTATGGCACCAGCTTTGTTGCACCATCGTTCAATCAGCTTTACTTCCCAGGTTTTGGCAATACGGCTTTGCAACCTGAAAAAGGCCGCAATAGGGATCTGGGCATCAACTACAGCGCAAACGGCCAAAGCCTGAAGCTGGTTCATTTTGACAACAAAATTCAAGGCTTCATCACCGGTGCGACCAGGGCTGAGAGCATTCCACGCGCGCGCATCAAGGGCTGGACACTGGGATATGAGGGCAATTTTGCAGGCTTGCACCTTCACGCCAGCCTTGACAGGCTCAACCCGCGCAATGAACTGACCGGTAAACTCCTGCAACGCCGCGCCCGCAACCAGGACACCTTGGGTGCTGACTACACCACAGGCGCGTGGACGTTTGGTGGCTCCCTGCTCAATGTAGGTGCGCGTTTTGACGACACGAGAAATGCGGTCGCATTGCCAAGCTACACCACCGTGGATGCGTTTGTAAATTACGCCATCAGCAAAGACCTGCGCTTGCAAACCAAACTGAACAACATGGCCAACAAATCCTACGAAACTGCGTACGGCTTCAACCAACCCGGTCGTTCCGTGTTTGTGACTTTGCGCTATGCGATGAAGTAAAAAATCAGTCAAAAAATGTTGGGCCCACAACGCATTGTTTGTTTAACCGAGGAGACGACCGAATGGTTGTACCTTCTCGGGGAAGAGCGTCGCATTGTGGGCATCTCGGGCTACACCGTGCGCCCACGCCGTGCACGGGAAGAAAAGCCCAAGGTCAGTGCATTCCTCACTGCAAAAATCGACAAAATCTTGGCACTTAAACCTGATTGTGTCTTTGGGTTTTCAGATCTGCAGGCTGATATTGCTGCCGCTTTGATTCGCCAGGGTGTGCAGGTCACAGTATTCAACCAGCGCAGCGTGGCTGAAATTTTTTCCGTGCTTTACCAGGTGGCTGCGATGGTGGGCAAGGTCGAACTTGGTCTGCAATTGATCGCCGGCATGCAGGCCCAGTTGCTACAAATAAAAGAGCAAGCAAAACAATTAAATCAACGCCCAGTGGTGTTTTTTGAGGAGTGGGACACGCCCAATATGAGCTGCATCGCCTGGGTGTCTGAACTCATCGGCATCGCCGGTGGCGACGATTGCTTCCCTGAGCTGGCCGCCATGCCTATGGGCAAAGGCCGCATCATTGCCGATCCGCTGGAAATTGTGCGTCGTAGCCCCGACATTATTTTCGGTTCCTGGTGCGGTAAGAAGTTTAGGCCTGAGCATGTCGCTGCTAGAGAGGGATGGCAAGATGTGCCAGCCGTCAAAAACAATCAACTCTTTGAGATCAAATCGCCCGATATTTTGCAACCAGGCCCCGCAGCGCTAACCGATGGTGTGGCGCAGATACATAAAATCATCATGGCCTGGGGTGCAGCACATGGCTGACATTCAGGCGATCAGCAAAAGCGAGTTGATTCTCGGCGGTCAAAAGAGCGGCAAATCGCGCCGTTCAGAAATGCTGGCCCATGACTGGCTGTTGCAATCACCGCTGCACAAAGCCATTTTGATCGCCACCGCCCAGCCGTGGGATGAAGAAATGCAGCAACGCATTGCGCGGCATAAACAAGACCGCGCAGAGCGAGTGCCTGGTTTGGCAACTGTTGAAGAGCCCCTGCAACTGGCTCAAACCGTACAGCGTTTGAGTCAACCAGACACCTTGCTGGTGGTTGACTGCTTGACGCTGTGGCTGACCAACCTGCTCATGCCAGCCGATGTCGTGGATACTGAAAAATCACTATCAAATACGCCCTCAAATAAGCGTATAGCCAGCGAATTTATTGCCTACTCAACTATGCTTTCTGTAGCAATTGCCAGATCATCAGGCCCCATCGTGATTGTCAGCAACGAAATCGGGTTAGGCGTTATTCCCATGGGGCGCGAAGTTCGCGCTTTTGTCGACGCACTGGGGAAGTTGAACCAAGATATCGCGCAGGTATGCAACAGGGTTACTTTCATGGCCGCTGGGTTACCTTTAAGTTTGAAATGAAAAACACAATATTTTTAAAAACAACTTCTTTGAAAGTTGTTTTTTTATTGCTCATCAGTGCGTTGCATCTGGCAGCTACTGCGCAGCAAGTTCGGGCTATTCAAGTCACTGACGACCGTGGTGTTGTCGTGAAGTTTGCGCAGCCGCCACAGCGTATTGTGAGCTTGCTGCCATCGCTAACAGAGTCGGTGTGCGAACTCGGTCAATGCCAGCGTTTGGTGGGTGTGGATCGCTACTCCAATTGGCCTGTGTCAGTGACCAAGTTAGCGCAGGTGGGTGGTGGTTTAGACCCCAATATCGAGGCTATCGTGGCTTTGCAGCCTGATGTGGTGCTGATGGCAACATCCTCCCGCGCCAGTGAGCGTCTAGAGGCTTTGGGCCTCAATGTCGTGGCTTTAGAACCCAAAAGCCATGCTGACGTGCAGCGTGTGTTGGTCAAAGTAGGACAGGTTTTGGATATCCCTGAAGACATAGGCGCTAGGCGCGTTTGGCGTTTCATCGACGCGGGTGTTTCTGCGGCTGCGCAGTCCATGCCCGCAAAAGCCAAGGGGGTCCGCGTGTATTACGAGGTGAACCAGGCTCCATACGCCGCAGGGGAAAGCTCCTTCATTGGTGAAACGCTGACCCGTTTGGGCGCTAAAAACATCATCCCCGCCGCGCTGGGGCCGTTTCCCAAGATCAACCCCGAGTTTGTGGTGCGCGCCAATCCTGATGTCATCATGGTGGGCTTGCGTGATTCTGTTGGCATGGCTTTGCGCCCTGGCTGGGCGAGCATGCGGGCACTGCGAGACAAGCGCTTGTGTGTTTACTCGCCAGAAGACTCTGACATTTTGGTACGACCCGGCCCACGCATGGCCGAGGCAGCGCGCATCATGGCTCAGTGCCTGCAAACCAAAGCGCCATAACCTTTGGCATATTTTTGCAGATTTGGCAAACTTGGCACACGCATCTATCCACCTTGAACAGCACCAGCGCGCCTGGCTGCTGGGCATGTCCCTGCTGGTCTGCATGGCGCTGTTGATGCTGGTGGGTTTGGGCGTGGGCAGCACGGGTTTAGAGAGCGTTTGGCAGATGTGGCAAGACCCTGTTGCCCAGCAAATCGTCATCGACATTCGGGCACCGCGCACTGTGGGTGCTTTTGTGGCGGGTGCATTGCTGGGCTTGGCGGGGGCCGTGGCGCAGGGCTTGTTTCGCAATCCGCTGGCTGACCCCTTTTTGCTGGGCAGCGCATCGGGTGCATCGCTGGGGGTGGCGATGGCTTTGGCTTTTTTGGGTGTCAGCCCGTTTGCCACGCAGTGGGTGGTGCGCCTGGGTTTGACGGGTGCGGCCTTCATCGGTGCGGTGGCTGCCGTGCTGTTGACGCTGGCTTTGGCACGCGGGGTGCAGCACACACTGCGCTTGCTGCTGGCGGGTGTCGTGGTGGGCGTGGTGCTGGGGGCGTTTAGCTCGCTGGTCACGCTGACATCACCTGATATTTTGCAGGCCATGCAGGCTTTCATGCTCGGCTCCACAGGTTTTGTCGGCTGGGTGTCATGCGCGGTGATGGGCGCTGTTTTGCTGCCTTGCATCGTTTTTTCGTGGGCACTATCAAGGGTGTTGGATGGTTTGGCTTTGGGCGAATCCACCGCCATCACGCTGGGTCTGCCCTTGGGCACACTGCGCGCGGCGTTGATTGCATTGCTGGCTTTGGCCACTGGCACGGCGGTGGCGCAAACGGGCTTAATTGCTTTTGTCGGCCTGGCCGCGCCGCATTTGGTGCGCTCGGTGGTGAAAACCACGCATGGCAAGTTGATTGTGCTGTCCAGCTTGATGGGCGGCGTGCTGCTGCTCTTGGCCGATATTTTGGCGCGCAGCCTGATTGCGCCGCAGGAATTACCCGTCGGCGTACTCACCGCTGTGTTGGGGGGTAGTTATTTGCTGTGGTTGATGCGGAAAAAGACGCTATGAAGAATATAGCTATGCAGGCAATCAACCTATCGGCCAGGCTCTCCAACACCCCGGTGTTGCAGGACATCAGCATGCAGTTTGAAGCGGGGCGCTGGACCAGCATCGTTGGCCCCAACGGTGCTGGTAAATCGACACTGCTCAAGGTGCTGGCAGGTGTTGTGCCGCATGAGGGGCGGGTTGAGCTGTTGGGTGAAGTCATGTCGCACATGGCACCCCGTGCAAGAGCCAAAAAACTCGCTTGGCTGGGTCAAAACGAGGCCAGTGCGGACGATTTGACTGTGTTTGATGTCGCCATGCTGGGGCGTTTACCGCATCAGGCTTGGCTCTCAGCGCCGAATGCGGCTGACCACACCGCTGTAGAGCAAGCCCTTCGCAGTACCCAGGCTTGGGACTGGCGGGGCAGAGCGCTAGGGCAACTCTCAGGCGGTGAGCGCCAGCGTGTGCTGTTGGCGCGCGCTTTGGCCGTGCAAGCCGATGTGCTGCTGATGGACGAACCGCTGGCCAATCTGGACCCGCCGCACCAGGCCGATTGGCTGGTGTTGGTGCGCCAACTGGTGGCTGAGGGTAAAACCGTGGTCAGCGTGCTGCACGAAACCACCATGGCCTTGCAGGCGGATGACATGCTGATCCTGGCCGCTGGAAAAATCACGCATTTCGGTACCACAGCAGACCTTGCTACCCACCGCGCCTTGGAACATGTTTTTGAGCACAGAATTTGCATCAAGTCGATAGAAAATATGCTTGTATCGCTACCAAAAATATAGCGTCTTGATTTTAAGCCGGCACACCGAATTCACTGTTATACTTCACATAAATAAGGTGTTTTGTGAATTTCATTTCACAAAATTAAACGGGAAGTCGGTTAAAAACCGACGCTGCCCTCGCAACGGTAAACGAGTCAAAGCAAAACCAAACACCACTGTGCTTCTGCATGGGAGGGTGGTATTGCAAAGTAGTTGTTACTACTTCACTCGTCAGCCCGGATACCGGCCTGATTTATAAAGCGTGATCTTGCGATGGGCAAGGGTCAGCGGGTCACGGTTTGCGATGCGATCCTAGGAATTCTGCCTTGGTTCAATCGTACTTTTA
>JAYVJV010000242.1:0-9566 GCA_043769005.1 Polaromonas sp.
GCTGCCCAAACCGGCGGGCAGGATGTCGCTCCAGCTGGCGCCAGCGCTGGTGCTGGGGCCGTTGTTGCCGATGGCGATGGTGTAGCTGAGCGTGCTGCCTGCTTGGGGGGCGCTGGTGCTGGCAGTCTTGGTGATCTGTAGGTCAGCAAGAGGGTTGGCGACAGTAAGCGTTGCAGTCACTAAATTGGGGTTGGAACCCAAAGAAGTAGATAGTGATCCTGCTGGAATGGTGTTGATGACCTGCGGAGTAGTTGACGATGTAACAACTGCCGATATTGAACAGCTTGACCCGGGCGCAATCAACGTGCCAGCAGCAATCGTTATTTGGCCACCCCCAACAGTAGCCACTGGTAAAGCGCCTGAACAGGTTGAAGCTGGATTTGGAGCTGCGGCATTGAGCAAACCAAGAGGGTAGACATCAACAAATGGGGTGCTGAATGACGCTGACACCAGCGGATTGGTGTTGGTAAACGTGATAACCAGCAGTGAAGTATTGCCTGCCGTGATGCTAGCTGGGGTAAATGTCTTGGAGACTTGCGGCAGACTAGGCGTGACTGCATCAATGTCGGCCACTGTACAGGTAGTCCCTCCTATGCAAGTTAAAGCAGCATTGGTGTTAACTAAACCAGGGGGGACTGAAACTGATGCCGTGTTGGTAATTTGGGTCTGGGCAAAGGCGACTTGTGGAACTGCAACGCAAAGCAGCAAACCAAACACCAGCGTTTGCAAGCTGAATGCCTTGGTCATCGCAAATCGCGAAGAAGTAAAAAGGCTAAATACCTTAGTTATCGCCGACAAGAGAACTCCAAACACTATTTGTATAGTTGTAATATCCAACACACTTTCCACGCAATGTAATACCTAAGTACCGAATTTCGTGTGCTGGACTGCATTCTACTACCTTTGTGTGCTCAATCAATCAATTTGTTTGCAAAAACATACAAGCTAGGGCAAATACTTAGTGGATAGGTGTAATGGGCTTATGTGGCGAGCTTAATTTATGCTGCAACTGCGGCCTTCACGCGTGGCATCCGGTGAAACCCGTTTAAAGTGCCCGCATTACAAAGGAATACCCCCATGCAAAGCTTCACCCTCAACCATACGCAACACATTGCCCATCTCACACTCTATCGCCCTGAGGCGATGAACACCATGCATCCGCTGTTTTGGCGGGAGCTCGATGAGGTGCTCACCCGCATTCACCGCGAAGGCACGGCGCGCGTGCTGGTTATCTCTTCCACTGGCAAGCACTTTTGTGCTGGCATGGCGCTGGAGACCTTTAACAGCGCGATTGCCATGGACGACAGCAGCCCCGAGGGACGGGCGGTGATTTTTGATTCACTGACCGACATGCAAGCGACTTTCAGCAAACTGGAGAATCTGCGCATCCCCGTCATAGCCGCCATCCAGGGCGGCTGTATTGGCGGTGCGGTGGATATGGTGACCGCCTGCTGCCTGCGTTATGCCACTACGGATGCATTTTTCTGTATTCAAGAGATCAATATCGGCATGGTGGCAGATGTGGGTACTTTGCAACGCCTGCCCAAGCTGATACCTGAAGCGATTGTCAAAGAGTACGCCTATACGGGCCGCAGAATGCCTGCTGCCAAGGCTTTGGCCTACGGCTTGGTCAATGAAGTGTTTGCAAGTCAAGAAGCCATGCTGAGCGCAGCCATGCAATGCGCCAGCGAGATCGCGGCCAAACCGCCCGTAGCCATCTGGGGCACCAAGCAAGCCATCCACTACACCCGCGACCACAGCACCGAAGATGCGCTCAAGCAAATGGGCTGGCTGCAAGCGGGCATATGGAGCAATGCGCATGTGCGCGAAGCCATTGCGGCAATGCAGGGCAAACGGGTCGGCGAGTTTGCACCGCTGAGTCCACTGATGCCTTTTAAAGAGCTCGGCTAAGCACCTCTTCGCCCAAGCCACGCTGGGTGCTCACGCACGCACCCACCCACTCCAGCACACATATCCGCTATGTATTCAATAGCTGCTTGCGCTATATTTTATTGGGCTAGAGGCCGTTTTATCTGGAATTATTGGCGTGCAGAGCGCAGGTTCAGCGGCAAGGCCTGCGGATGGCTGGTACGCCAGGGGTTGATGTCCAGGCCGCCCCGACGCGTGTAGCGCGCATACACCGCCAGCTTAGTCGGTTTGCAACGCGCCGTGATGTCGGTGTAGATGCGCTCCACGCACTGTTCGTGAAACTCGTTATGGTTGCGAAAGCTCACGATGTATTGCAGCAGCCCACCTTGCTCTATCTGCGGCCCGCTGTAGCTGATCTGCACACTGCCCCAGTCGGGCTGGCCCGTCACCAGGCAATTGCTTTTAAGCAGATGGCTGGTCAGCGTCTCGGTGACGGGCTGCTCGTCAAAGGCCGCTGTGAGCAGATGCGGCGCAGGCGTGTAATGGGTGCAGTCCAGGTCGAGGCGGTCCAGACTCAAACCCTCCAGCTCATGCACAGCTTGCTTGCTAAATTGCTCAGACGGCACCAACTTGACCCCCACCCGCGCGCCCTCTGTACTCCAGGCTGCTGCGCCCACGTCTTGTGCAATGCGCTCACGCACGGCATCCGCGCTGTCAAACACCGTGTTGCTAAAACTGCCCAAGTAGAGCTTGAAACTCTTACTCTCTACCATGCAGGGCGTTTCGCAGGGTACGGTGATGTGGGCCAGCGCCACCTGGGGCTTGCCGCGCGGGTTGAGCCAGCTCAGCTCATACGCCGTCCACAGGTCTGCGCCCATGAATGGCAACACACCTTTGATACCCAGCTCATCCCGCTTGGTGTGGCGCACCAGCGGATACAGCAGCGAGGCATCGTACTGGTCCACGTAAGTGCTGGCCTTACCTAGCTGGGATTGTTCAGGTTGATTGGAGGACATGTTTTGGGTTGCATCAGAGCATCATTTGCTCATATTTTAATAGCTGCTTACGCTATATTTTATTGGGCTAGAGGCCAATTTGACTAGAAAATTTAAGCAAAGCTGCGCTCACTCAAACCTGCGCTCGCGCAGCCATTTGGTGGCAATCCATTTTTCACCCGCAATCACTGGCGCACCGCCATGCAGCGACTTGCTGGTGGGGTGCGCCCGGTCGTAGCTGAAGAACACCGCATTGCCTCGCTTGGGTGCCACTTCGAGCTGTACATCCGGGAAGGTGGTGCCACCGCCTTTTTCGGGCTCGCTCAAATACATAATGATGGTCGCCACCCTTTGGCCACCGCGCTTCAAAATAGTTGGCGTGCCGGGCTCTGCGGGGTCAAAATAGTCGTAGTGCGGCTTGTACTCGGTACCGGGGCGGTAGTGCAAAATTTGCAGACCTTCGCCGTTTTCTATCGGCCAGTTCACCAGCGCGGCCAGGCGTTGCTCCAGCCTGGCGACTACTTCGTTTTCATCCCGGCGAAAAAACATGCCGTTGCTGGTACGGTCGGCATTCAACTCTTCGCCGCCGGTTTTGGTCTCTACGGTGAGCGAGCGGTTCAAACGCGGCTTGGCCGCTGCAATCAGCGCGTCGCACTCTTCATCCGACAGCACATTGCCAAACACCACGATATGCGGCTGCGCCACGCTGCTGAGCACACTCACGCGGCGGCCGCCTGCGTCCAGGTACAGCGGCGAATCATCCACCGAGGGGCGCGGCACCACCATAGGCGGCGGCAGCACGTCGCTCTTGGCCTGGCCTGCCAGATGCTCTTGCAACGTCGTCTCAAGCGCTTGAATGGCCACATCTTCCTGCCAGCCCGAGTCCATCATGGACTTGAGAACCACATCGGCAGCAAACCCCTGCTGCGCCTGGGCCACGATCCACTCCCGCAAGGCGGGGGTAATTGCTTGGGTCATATTTTTCTCCGAAATACCAAACGGTCTGGCTCTGATGCGGCTGCGCTGTAGGCGTAGCCTTCAGCATGGAATGCCTCAAGTTTTTTCACAGTCGTCACGCGTTTTTCTATGGCATAACGCGCCATCAAACCACGGGCACGCTTGGCAAAGAAGCTCACTATTTTATAGCCGCCCGGCTTGTACTCTTCAAACACACACTCCACCACCCGAGCCTTCAGGGCTTTGCGATCCACCGCTTTGAAATACTCTTGGCTGGCCAGGTTCACAACCACAGGGGCTTTGTCCGCAGCCAACTGCATGTTGATGTAGTTCGCAATCTGATCGCCCCAAAATTTGTACAGATTACTGCCCTGCGCATTGGCCAGCGTGGTGCCCATCTCCAGTCGGTAGGGTTGCATATAGTCCAGCGGCCGCAGCACCCCATACAGGCCACTGAGCACACCCACATGCTGCTGCGCCCAATCCAAATCCGCTTTAGTCAAGGTAGTGGCATTGAGCCCCTCATACACATCGCCATTGAAGGCAAACACGGCTTGTTTGGAGTTTTTAGCGCTTAACTTGGGCGACCACACCTGGTAACGCGCCACATTGAGTGCAGAGAGTGCATCGCTCAAATCCATCAAGGCCGCAACTTGCTGCGGTGACTGGGTTTTAAGAATAGCAATCAGCTCGGCAGACTGCTTGATGAACTGCGGTTGGGTGTGCGCTATGGTAGCGGGCACTGGGCTGGCGTAGTCCAGCGACTTGGCAGGAGAGAGCAAAAACAGCATCGTGGTGGTGCATTAAAAAAGCCTCAAACCCGTGATGGGTTGAGGCCTTCATTATGTGGGTATTTCGTGGCGCTATGAAAGATCGCCAGCCAGCGAGACCAGGGTGTCATCTGCAATAGCCACATGCGCAGGATAGTTGGTGTGGTCGCAGCCCAGCTTGGCACTGGCACCCGCTTTGAGTGCGGCAGCCATCGCAGGCGTAAACTCAAAGCGCACAAAATGAACGGCTGAGGTCTTCTCGTCGTTTTCGCGGTCCAGATCTTCATCGGCAATCGCGTAGACGCGGGGATAGCCCTCCACCTCGACAAACATGCGGTCTTCCACTCCAATCAGGCGGCGCAGCTCACGGTGGCGCTCGTTCACATCGGGGTACTCGATCAGCATGGTGGCTTTCCAGTTGGTACCGTCCGGCACCAGGGGCGCATAGGCCTCGATCTCCTGGTTGATGCCATCTTCCTCAAACACTTTTTCAATCCGCAGCATCTCCTGAATTTGGTAGCGGATGGTGGTCTCGCTCTCAAATTGCAAATGGATGTGCTCGCCCAAGTACACGCTGCGCAGCTTGCGGTGCGCCAGTATCTCGTCTTTGTGGGCCTTGCGGTACTTGTGGTACTGCTCCAGGCTCATCAGATTGTCGGGGGTGATGTTTCCGGTTAATTGCATTGTTTACTGTCCTAACTTTTTAATTCGGGGTCAATTTTTGAACGCAGAGGGCGCAAAGGTTACGCAAAGGGCGCAGAAAAAAATACCAAAAAATACTAAATTCAACTCGAAATTAAAACTCAAATCAAAAAAATTGGGCTGAATTTTTTGGTTTCTATTTTGGTTTTTATTTCTTTCTCTTTTTTGCGCTCTCTGCGTAACCTTCGCGCCCTCTGCGTTCAAAAATTCTTAAAAAATCTCTGATCGCTACAAAATCTATTTCAATCCATACGCCGTGCGCACCAGAGTCAGCGGATGGGCCAATGTGGGCTCGCCCAGGTTATTGACTTCAAAGCCTTGCTTGATATGGTGTCCTCCCAGTGGGCAGTCTGAGCTGATGTAGTCGGGTACGCCAGCCTTTGTCGCCACAGTGCCATCGGCTGCAGCGCCGGAGCCGGGGTGTTCAGCCATCCGCTTGAACAGCGGTTTGCCAATTTTCATGGCCTGTTGGTGGGTGGCTTTTTTCACGCCAAAGGTACCGGCGTGGCCACTGCAGCGCTCGTTGGTTTGCACATAGGTGCCAGGCACCATTTTGAGCATTTCTTCGGTTTTTTTGCCAATGTTTTGCACCCGCCCATGGCAGGGCATTTGGTAGCTGATATTACCCAGGCTTATCGGGAATTCGGTTTTAATCAAGCCATCACGTTTGCGCGCCATCAGGTATTCAAACGGGTCCCACATGGCTTCTTTCACGAGCTGCACATCCTGCTCCCCGGGGTACATCAAGGGAATTTCTTGCTTGAACATCAAGGTGCAACTGGGCACCGCGCTCAAGATGGCGTAGCCGTCTTTGGCATACTTGGCCAGCACCGGAATGTTGGCCTCTTTGCTGGCGTTGACGGACTTTAAATCGCCCAATTCCAGCTTGGGCATACCGCAGCATTTTTCTTTGCTGACCAGCTCGTAGGGAATATCGTTGTGGTCCAAAATTTTCAGTAAATCGTGGCCGATACCAGGCTCGTTGTAGTTGATGTAGCAGGTGCTGTACACCACGACTTTGCCGGGGGTTTTAGCGCCGTTGTTCACCACAGTGGCTTTGGCCTTGGGGGCGGACGAGCGGAACTTGCGGGTGGCCAGTGCGGGCAACCAGGCGTTTTTGTCTACGCCTAATACGTTTTCCATCACAGCGCGGGCCGGCTTGGTGTTGTTCACCGCGTTGGCCACTTGCACCACGATGGGAATACCTGCAAACTGGCCATGCACGTCAGTGCTGGCCAAAAACTTTTCACTCGCTTTGACATCGCCTTTTTCAAACTTGATGGCCTTGGCACGCAGCATAGTGTGCGGAAAGTCCAGATTCCACTCGTGCGGTGGCACATAAGGGCATTTGGTGAGGTAGCAAAGATCGCACAGGTAGCATTGGTCAACGACTGACCAATAGTCTTTTTTGTCGACCCCATCAACCTCCATCGTCTTGCTGTTGTCCACCAGGTCAAACAGCGTCGGGAAAGAGCCGCACAGGCTCACGCAGCGGCGGCAACCGTGGCAAATATCGAAGATGCGCTCCATCTCTTTGAAGGTCGCTTCTTCGTTGTAATAGTCGGGCGACTTCCAGTCAATTGCGTGACGGGTGGGTGCCTCTAAACTGCCTTCGCGTGCCATGGGGTGTCTCTTTTTATTTACGAGGAATTCGGGGGAAGGGGAAATGCGGGGATTTTTTGAACGCAGAGGACGCGAAGGTTGCGCGAAGGGCGCAAAAGAAATACAAAAAAATACCAAAAATTATTGGCTTACAAAGGTAACGACAAAAACTGGCTTGTCGTGTTTTAAAATTTTGTATTCTTTTTTTCTTCTTCTGCGCTCTCTGCGAAACCTTCGCGTCCTCTGCGTTCAAAAAATGTCTTGAAAAAGGTTTTACAACCTAAATCAATCCACCAACTCGGCCAAAGCCTTGGCATAGCGGTTGGCGTGTGAACGCTCCGCCTTGGCCAGAGTTTCGAACCAGTCAGCCACTTCGTCATGGCCTTCGGCGCGGGCCGTTTTGGCCATGCCGGGGTACATGTCGGTGTACTCGTGCGTCTCGCCAGCCACTGCTGCGGCCAGGTTTTGACGGCTCGAGCCAATCGGCAAGCCGGTAGCTGGGTCGCCGCACTGCTCTAGCCACTCAAGGTGGCCGTGCGCATGGCCGGTTTCGCCTTCAGCGGTGGAGCGGAACAGGGCTGCCACGTCGTTTTGGCCTTCAATGTCGGCCTTGTTTGCGAAATACAAGTAGCGGCGGTTGGCCTGAGATTCGCCTGCGAAGGCGGCTTTCAGGTTGTCTTCCGTCTTGGAGCCTTTTAATGCTGCCATGATGGTTTCTCCTAGGGTTAAATAACAATACAGGTGATCACCTTGAGAATTCAAGGAAAGCTGAGGATAGCCGCAATAGCACTGCACGGCCAATTGTTCGCATCAATATCCATAATTGCCTACGGCTATTGATTAAGCGATGTTGATTGATATTTTCTTGTGCCACGACAGCATGCACGTAAAATGTCTACTGCCCACTGAAAGTACCCCCCATGCTACGCACGCTTTACGACAAAATTTGGGACGAACATGTTGTCCATACCGAAGAGGACGGCACGTCCATCCTCTACATTGACCGCCATTTGGTGCACGAAGTCACCAGCCCGCAGGCCTTTGAGGGCATCCGTGTTGCGGGCCGCAAGATCTGGCGCACCAGCTCCATTGTGGCTACCGCCGACCACAACACCCCCACCACCGGCTGGGAGCTGGGCTACGACGGCATTACCGATTTGGTGAGCAAAGAGCAAATCACCACGCTGGACGCCAACATCAAGGAATACGGCGCAGCGGCTTACTTTCCCTTCCTGTCCAAACGCCAGGGCATCGTGCATGTGATTGGCCCCGAGAACGGTGCCACCCTGCCGGGTATGACTGTCGTTTGCGGCGACAGTCACACCTCTACCCACGGTGCATTCGGCGCGCTGGCGCATGGCATTGGCACCAGCGAAGTCGAGCATGTGATGGCCACGCAAACCCTGCTGGCCAAAAAAGCTAAAAATTTGTTGGTTAAAGTCGAAGGCGTTTTACAAAAAGGCGTGACCGCCAAAGACGTGGTGCTGGCCATCATCGGCAAAATCGGCACGGCGGGCGGCACCGGCTACACCATCGAGTTTGCAGGCTCTACCATCCGATCCTTGAGCATGGAAGGCCGCATGACGGTGTGCAATATGGCCATCGAAGCCGGGGCCCGCGCGGGCCTGATTGCGGTGGACGAGAAAACCATTGAGTACGTGCAAGGCCGCCCCATGTCGCCCACCGGCGTGGCCATGCAGCAAGCCATCACTTACTGGAAAACACTGCAAAGCGATCCGGGCGCAAAGTTTGATGCCACGGTAGAGCTGGACGGCAGCCAGATCATCCCGCAAGTCACCTGGGGTACCAGCCCCGAGATGGTGCTGTCGATTGAAGACCGCGTGCCCGACCCCGACAAAGAAAAAGATGCCAACAAGCGCCTGGCCATCGAGCGCGCCTTGGTCTACATGGGCCTGACCCCCAACAAGGCGCTGAACGATTTGTTTGTGGACAAAGTGTTTATCGGCAGTTGCACCAACAGCCGCATCGAAGACATGCGCGAGGCAGCCGCCATCGTTAAAAAAATTGGCCTGAAAGTCGCCAAGAACATCAAGGTCGCCTTGGTGGTGCCCGGTTCGGGCTTGGTCAAAGAACAAGCCGAACGCGAAGGCCTGCACGAGATTTTCAAGGCCGCAGGCTTTGAATGGCGCGAACCCGGCTGTAGCATGTGCCTGGCCATGAACGCCGACCGCCTGGAGCCCGGCGAGCGTTGCGCTTCGACATCGAACCGCAATTTTGAAGGCAGGCAAGGCGCTGGCGGGCGCACCCACCTGGTGTCCCCAGCGATGGCCGCAGCGGCTGCGGTGCATGGGCATTTTGTGGATGTGCGGCGGTTTGTTTAGATTTGTAGTAGTTCACCCCCTCTTCGCCAAAACGCTATGCAAAAATTCACCGTCCACCAAGGCCTGGTCTGCCCACTTGACCGCGAGAACGTCGATACCGACGCGATCATTCCCAAGCAGTTTTTAAAGTCGATTCACAAAACCGGCTTTGGTGTGAACCTGTTTGACGCTTGGCGCTACCTGGATGCGGGCTTTCCCGGCCAAGACTCCACAACGCGCAAAATCAACCCCGACTTTGTGCTCAACCACCCCCGCTATGCCGGTGCCAGCGTGCTGGTGTCGCGCAAAAACTTCGGCTGCGGCTCCAGCCGCGAGCATGCGCCTTGGGC
>JAYVJV010000243.1:0-9111 GCA_043769005.1 Polaromonas sp.
CTCGCCCGCGCCTGCGGTATGCCCCAACCCCAACAGGCGGTGCCCGCCAGTGCTTTATCGGTCTGCCACTGGGCGCTCTTGCGCCCCGACAGCTACCTGACCGCACGCGGCACCAACGTAGGCGGCAGCCTGGTACGCGCAGTCGCCCGCTGCGCCGGTGTCAACCTGCAAGGAGCCCGTTCATGAGTCAAAACGCCGCCCTGGATAACCAGCTGGAAGATGCCGATGGTTTTTATGAAGCCCTGCTTGATGCCCATGCGGGCCTGAGCACCGAGCAGTCTGCCGCGCTCAATGCGCGATTGATCTTGCTACTGGCTAACCAAGTGGGGCATGCCAGCGTGCTGGCGCAGTGCATTACGCTGGCCAAGCTGACTTGAGCGCACTAGGTTACGCGTCCACAGCGCTATTTTTTAGATAGCTTTTAACGCTTGTCCATCAAGGATAGCGCCGCACAATCGACTCCGCCACGCACACCGGTTTGGTGGCTCCTTCGCGCTCCACCGTCACCTCCCAGGTCATCTGCATCCCGCCTTGCTCTATCGCAGTGCAGTCCAGCAGCTTCATACGCGCGCGCAGGCGGCTACCTACGGGCACGGGGGAGATAAAGCGTACTTTGTTCAGGCCGTAGTTCACCCCCATGCGTGTCTGTGTAATGTCCATGGCATTTGCAAAAAATTGGGGCAGCAGCGACAGGGTGAGAAAACCATGCGCAATCGGCGCACCAAAGGGCCCCGCCTTGGCGCGCTCTACGTCCACATGGATCCACTGTTGGTCACCCGTGGCGTCCGCAAACTGCTGGATCTGCGCTTGGGTAATGGTGATCCAGTCGCTGGTGGCGACCTCTTGGCCTACGCAAGCGGCGACATCTTGAAGGGTTTGAAAAATTTTCATAGCACGTATTGTTATTTATCCAGCCATTTACACAGGCCCTGCCATTGATCGAGGTCTTTGTCGACGCGGCTGGGAGCCACATCAAACAGGGTCAGGCCTCGCGCCGCCAGGTGGATGTAGTTTTGAGTGTCGCGCAGCATAGCCAGTACAGGCAGGCCCAGGCTGCCAACAAACTCCTGCAGCTTGTCCGCTGCAATGGTGCGGCCATCGACCCGCATGCCTACCAGGCCCACCTGCATCTTGCCTGCCTGCCGGTGCTCGGCCAGCTCGTCCAAAAATTTGCGGGTGGCAAAAATATCAAACACACTGGGCTGCAGCGGCACGATGACTTTGTCGGCAAGTTTCATCACCTCTCTAAAGCGCACGCCTTGCAGTCCGCCAGGAGTGTCCAGCACCACATGCGTGGTGCCTTTGGGCGGTTTGGCCAGCGTGTCTTGGCTGATGTCCCAGGTGCTGATACTGCGCGCCGCAGCGGGGCGCAGGCCCAACCACAGGCGGGACGACTGCTGGATGTCCGCGTCGCCCAGCATGACGCTATGTCCCTTAGAGGCTAAATAGCCCGCAACATTGGTAGCGAGGGTGGACTTGCCGACCCCGCCTTTGGGGTTGGCAACAACGATAACGGGCATGACAGTCTCCAGTTAAATCTATAGTCGTATGTTACCGAATTTTGCGAAAGGTATTAAAAGGCGCAAAAAAAGCTGCCGAAGCAGCTTTTTAGGAATAATTTAAGGCTTTAGGCCAATGAAATATAGCGCAAGAAGCTATTGAATTAATAGCATAGATTACACCGCAAACTTAGCGAAATTTGGACTGCGGCACCACTTTCAGGTCGCCATCGAGCGTGCTGATGTATTTAGCCATCTCTTTCATCTCGGCGTTGTTGAACTGCTTGACAATGCCGCCCATCACACCGTTACTGCGGCCCACGGTGGCCAGGCCTTCTGCCTTGTAGGACTTCAAGGCGACAGTCAGGTAGTCTGCATGTTGGCCCGCAATTTTGGGGTAGCCTGGATCAATTGGCTTGGCAAAGTTTGCGCCATGGCAAGAAATGCAGGCACCTTTTTCTAGCAGTTTGGCCACTGCTGCGCTGGGTTGACGGTTGACTTTTTCGGGCAGTGTGGCACTTGCCACCTTGCCGTGTTGGGCATAGTAAGCTGCCAAATCGGCCATGTCCTGCTCGCTCAAGCTGGTGGCAATGCCGACCATGGTGGGGTGCTTGCGCTCGCCTTTTTGGTAGGCGGCCAGAGCGTTGCCGATGTATTTGGCACCTTGGCCCGAGATCATGGGCACTTTGTACACTTCGGGAAAACTGGCTTGGTAGCCCTCAATACCGTGGCAGCCAATGCACATGGCGGCTTTGGTTTTGCCGACATCGGGGTTACCTTTTATCTCTTGAGCCCCTGCTTGCGTGGCGGTAAAAAGCGAGACTGTGGTCACTAAAGCGACGAAAATAGCAGATACCGAGGTCAAAAACTTGTTCATTTTGCGTACAGAATGTGGGTAGGCAGACAAGAGCGCTTGCGCTTGCAATTAACTTGCAATTATATCCGGCCAAACCCTTATCCATTTTCACCCATCGACAAGACATTCCCGTTATGAAATTCCAAGGCTCCCAAAACTACGTCGCTACCCAAGACCTCAAGCTGGCAGTCAATGCCGCCATCACCCTCAAACGCCCCCTGCTGGTCAAGGGCGAGCCCGGCACCGGCAAAACCATGCTGGCCGAAGAAGTAGCAGAGGCGTTGGGCATGCCGCTGTTGCAGTGGCATGTGAAATCCACCACCAAAGCACAACAGGGCCTGTATGAATACGATGCCGTATCGCGCCTGCGCGACTCGCAGCTGTCCAGCATTGACGGCGGCGACAAGGTCAAAGACATCCACAACTACATCGTCAAAGGCGTGCTGTGGCAAGCCTTTACTGCCGACCAGCCCACCGCACTGCTGATTGACGAGATTGACAAGGCCGACATTGAATTTCCCAACGACCTGCTGCGCGAACTCGACCGCATGGAGTTTTATTGCTACGAAACCCGCGAGCTGGTCAAGGCCAAAACCCGCCCGCTAGTGTTCATCACCTCCAACAACGAAAAAGAGCTGCCTGACGCCTTTTTGCGCCGCTGCTTCTTCCACTACATCAAGTTTCCGGACGCTGAGACCATGCAGCAAATCGTGGACGTGCACTTTCCGGGCCTGAAAAAAGAGCTGCTGTCTGCCGCCATGAAGACGTTTTACGACGTGCGCAACCTGCCCGGTCTGAAAAAGAAACCCTCCACCAGCGAGCTATTGGACTGGCTCAAACTGCTGATGGCAGAAGACATACCGCTGGAGACGCTGCAAAACCAGGACAACAAAGTCTCTGTGCCGCCCCTGGTCGGCGCGCTACTGAAAAACGAGCAAGACGTGACGCTGTTTGAAAAGCTCGTCTTTATGCAGCGCAACAACCGTTAACAGGTCACCCCACCATGAACCCACTTTTAAAACAAGGCCTCGCCGATGCTTTTGGCTTTGTCGGCGGCGCGCTGGCAGGCATGTTTATTGGCCGCGCATTTGGTCTGGATATTTTTGCACCGGGCTACGATAACGCCAGCATCGGCGCAATTTTGCTGTGCGGCCTGGGCGGTGGTGCGGGCCTGCACCTTGCGCGCTGGGCGCTGGCCAAAACGCAAAAAGACGAAGACCCCAAATAATCCGCCATGGCCCATTTCATCGCCCCCGTCACCCTGTCGCTGCGTGGCCTGCGCCTGGAGCCACTCGCCCTCGCACACGAAGCAGGGCTGCGTCTGGCTGCAGCCGACGGCGAGCTGTGGAAGATTCGCATCACGTCGGTGCCCGAGCCGGAAAACACCCGCAAGTACATCGAAGATGCCTTGACCATGCGGGATGACGGCAACCGCTTTGCTTTCGCCGTCATCAACGAAGCCACTGGCAAAGTACTAGGCAGCAGCAGCTACCACGACATCATTCCCGCCGTAAAACGCGTAGAGATTGGCTACACCTGGTACGCCAAAAGCGCACAGCGCACGCACGTCAACAGCACCTGCAAACTCATGCTCATGACGCATGCGTTTGAAACCCTGCAATGCGGCGTGGTGGGCTGGCGCACTGATAACTTCAACTACGCAAGCCAAAAAGCCATCGAACGCCTGGGCGCGCAAAAAGACGGCACCATCCGCGGCCACGCCCTGCGCCGCGACGGCACCATCCGCGACACCGTGATGTACAGCATGCGAGCGGGGGAATGGGCCGAGGCCAAGGCGCAGCTTTTGTACCAGTTGGATAAGCCGCGATAACGGCAAGGGCTGCGTCCAGTGGCCCCGAGGTACGCTCATGCGCCAACCCATGAAAGTATATACAATCACCATATACAAATGGAGTTTGCCATGAACGCTCGCCTACCCAGTGCAATGCTACCGCCTGAAATTCACAAAGACTCCACCGTCTTCACCAGCGGCAACAGCCAGGCTGTGCGCATCCCTAAAGAATTTCAGCTCAAAACCAAACAGGTCAGGATCATCCAGCGCGGCAGTGAATTGGTGATCAGGCCTAAGTACAAAACCGCTGCCGAAGTGCTAGCCAATTTGCCCCCCATCGATACTGAGAACTTGCACGAATGGGATGATTTCGATAAAACCATTCAGGCCTTGCGCGATGAGCCCGTTCAGGAGCGCGATTGGAATGCGCTGTTTGGTGATGATCGGTCTGTAAGCTTGGCGTTGGCGAAATCACTCAATTCCAAAAAGCCAGCTTCACTCGCTGGCAAATCAACGACGCAAGCGAGCCCTGTGCGCAAGACAAAAGGCGCAAAGGCTCCATGATGTATTTGCTGGACACTGACACATTTTCGGCTATCGTCAAAGGACACCCAAAAGCTCTCGCCGCTTATGCCAAGCTCAATCCTGAGACAGTCAAAATATCGTTGGTTAGTTTAGGGGAAATTGCTTTTGGTCTCAGCCGCCAAACCCTGAGCGCCAGCAAACGAACCCGCATACGCGCTCTTTTGGAAGATGTTGAGGCGCTGCCATTGGCCTTGGCAGCAGCGGGTATCTACGGCTCCATCAAAGCTGATTTACTCAAGCGTGGAGAACCTATCGGTGCCAATGATTTTTGGATCGCAGCGCACGCGCTTGCACTGGGCGCGACCTTGGTTACGGGGAATATTCGGGAATTCAAGCGCGTGCCGGGCTTGAAGCTGGAAAACTGGGTGAGTGCATGAACCATTTGATAGTCCAAGCCCAGGCATCAGATAGAACGTCTGCCCGGGATGTCTTATCGGAGGGCATCACTGAATGAACTTTCCTGTGCTCACTACGTCACGGCTCGTATTGCGTGAAATTTCCACCGACGATGCTGCCGACTTGTTCACTCTATTTTCAAGTCCAAAGGTCATGGAGTTCTACGACGCAGAACCGTACATAGAGATAGAACAGGCCAAACAAGATATTGAGCGATTCGCTAGCTGGCACAGTAAAGACACCGGCAAACGCTGGGGGCTTGCCTCGCCTGAAACCAATAAAATTATCGGTACCTGTGGTTTATTTGCCCATCATAAAACTTACCGCTCATGTCTTGTTGGCTACGATCTTTTGCCGAAATATTGGGGGATTGGTTATATGCAAGAGGCTTTAATATCCGTGCTCAACTATGGCTTCAATTCTATGAATATAAATCGTGTTCAGGCCACCACCAATTTAGGCAGCGCCCGATCCATTCACACACTTGAATCTCTCGGTTTCAATGAAGAAGGCATACTGCGCGAATGGGGATTTTGGAAAGGAATGTTCCATGATGTACGCTGTTTTTCACTTTTACAAAGTGATTCACCATCTTGGAGGGCTTAGACCATGCTAATCGACTTCTTCTACACCTTACGCTCCGCCAAACTGCCCGTCTCGGTCAAGGAATATCTCGTCCTGCTCGAAGCGCTGAAAGAAGGCGTGGTCGGCCCCAATGGCCAGAGCGAGGATGGCAGCGGCTACAAAATTGACGACTTTTACTACCTCAGCCGCACCGCGCTTGTGAAAGACGAAAAGCATTACGACAAGTTTGACCGAGCCTTTGCGTCTTACTTCAAAGGCATGGAGATGGTGGCGGACTTTACCAAAGACATTCCGCTGGACTGGCTGCGCAAAAACCTGGAACTGCAACTCAGCCCCGAAGAGCTGGCCAAGATCGAGAAGATGGGCTGGGACGAACTGATGGAGACGTTGAAGAAGCGTTTTGAAGAGCAAAAAGAGCGCCACGAGGGTGGTAGCAAATGGATTGGCACGGGCGGTACCTCGCCCTTTGGCGCCTATGGGCAAAACCCGCAGGGCATTCGCATTGGGCAAGACAAAGGCCGCAACAAGAGCGCGGTGAAGGTGTGGGACCAGCGTGCGTATAAAGACTATGACGACACGCAAGAGCTGGGCACACGCAACATCAAGATTGCTCTGCGCCGCCTGCGCAAATTCGCCCGCGAAGGCGCGCATGATGAACTCGACCTGGACGATACCATCCGCTCCACCGCTGCCAACGCGGGCTGGCTGGACATCAAAATGGTGCCCGAGCGCCATAACAACGTAAAAGTGCTGCTGCTGATGGATGTGGGCGGCACGATGGACGAGCATATCCACCGCGTGGAAGAAATGTTCTCGGCCTCCAAAAGCGAGTTCAAGCACCTGGAGTTTTATTACTTTCACAACTGCGTGTATGACTTTATGTGGAAGAACAACCGCCGCAGGTTTGCTGAAAAGTTTGCCACGCAGGACATCATCCGTAAGTACAACAAAGACTACAAACTCATCTTTATCGGCGACGCGACGATGAGCCCGTATGAAATTTTGCAGCCCGGCGGCAGCGTGGAATACAACAACGAAGAAGCCGGTGTAGAGTGGCTACAGCGCCTGACGCAGGCCTTCCCTAAATTTGCCTGGATCAACCCCGAGCCCCAAGGCGTGTGGCAGTACCGCCAAAGTATCGGCATCATGCAGCAGATCATGAGCCAGCGCATGTACCCGCTGACGGTGAAGGGCCTGGAAGAGGCGATGCGCCTGCTGAGCAAATAAATCCAGCAACTACAATCGAGTCCTAGCGCAATGCCAGGCTCACAGCTCCTCGTAGTTCAATGGATAGAACGGATGCCTCCTAAGCGTCAAATACAGGTTCGATTCCTGTCGAGGGGACCACAGGCGCGTAAATCAAGCTCCGCACCCCACCTCACCTTATTCCACATAATTTTCGCAATGTGCGAAATAACGCAATCATGAATGAGGCCCTAACCGCAACCTGAAGGCGATTTCAACGCTGCCAGCAAGGTTATTGCAATTGCGAATCATTCTTATTTAGTTTATACTCGCGGCATCGTCATCCTATTTTGAGGAATCCGTGATGTTCAGACTCCCTCTTTTGGCTGTGCCCCTGCTGGCAGTGTTTGCGTCGTTTCAGGCTGTGGCCCAAAGCAATGTGCTTAACCTCTACTCTGCCCGCCACTACAGCACTGACGAGGCGCTGTACGCCGACTTCACCAAAGCCACGGGCATCAAGATCAACCGTGTAGACGCGGACGACGCGGGCATTTTGCAACGCCTCAAAGCCGAGGGCAGCGCCTCGCCTGCCGACGTGGTGTTGCTGGTGGACGCAGCGCGGCTGTGGAAGGGCGAGGTGGATGGCCTGTTTGCACCCCTGCGCTCCAAACTGCTGGAGGATGCCGTGCCCGAGCAATACCGCGCCAAGGCCACGCCCGAGGGCACGGCCTGGTTTGGCTTTAGCACCCGCGCGCGGGTGGTGGTGTACAACAAGGCCACAGTCAAACCGGGCGACGTGGACAGCTACGACAAGCTGGCCGACCCCAAGCTCAAGGGCCAGTTGTGCATCCGCAGTGGCTCGCACCCCTACAACCTGAGCCTGTTTGGATCGGTGCTGGAGCACATGGGCCCGGTTAAAACCGAAAGCTGGCTCAAGGGCCTGGTGGGCAACCTGGCACGCAACCCGCAAGGCGGCGACACCGACCAGATCAAGGGCGTGGCCTCGGGCGAATGCGGCTACGCGCTGTCCAACACCTACTACATCGCCCGCCTGCTGCGCAGTGACAAGGCGCAAGACAAAGCCGTGATGGCCAACCTGGGGGTGGTTTTCCCCAACCAGAGCAGTGGCGGCACGCACATGAATATTGCTGGCGGCGCAGTGGCCAAATACGCCAAAAATCCGGATAACGCGAAGAAGTTTCTAGAGTACCTGGCCAGCCCCAGCGCACAGGCCTACTTTGCCAACGGCAACAACGAATGGCCCACGGTGAAAGGTGCCAAGTTTGACAACCCGGCGTTGCAGGCCATGAGTGGCGGTGCTGCCTTTAAAAGCGAAACCGTTCCCACCCGCGTGATCGGCATGAACCAGGTGAAAGTGCAGCAGATGCTGGATCGGGTGGGGTTTAAGTAGCTGTTAATTGCTATATATTTAGTAGCTGCTTACGCCCTATTTTATTGGTCTACAGGCTTTTTTGGCAAGTAAAACTAGAGGGCGGGTGCTGGATACGTCACCTTCAGCACCTCCAGCGTTTGCACCCCCTGCGGTGTCACCAGCCGCACCTCGTCACCCTCGTTGCTCTTTAAAAAAGCTCGGGCAATCGGCGATATCCAGCTGACTTGCTGCTGCGTGCTGTCAGCCTCGTCAATGCCCAAAATCGTTACCGTGCGCTCTGCGCCTTTGGCATCGGCGTAGGTCACTGTTGCGCCAAAAAATACCTGCGTCTCGCCATGGTGTACAGCCGGGTCACTCAGCTCGGCGATCTCCAGACGCTTGGTTAAAAAGCGAATCCGGCGGTCTATCTCGCGCAGGCGCTTTTTGCCGTACAGATAGTCGCCGTTTTCGCTGCGGTCGCCGTTTTTGGCGGCCCAGTGCACGGCCTCCACCACTTTGGGGCGCTCGCCGTCCATCAGCGTCACCAGCTCAGCCCGCAGGCGCTGCAAGCCCTCGGGGCTGATGTAGTTCGGCCCTTGCGGCTTGGCGCTTGCTGAGTCGTCGCCATCGTCGTCTTCGGCATCCGTCTCCTTGGTGAAGGCTTTGCTCATGGCAACTGGGCACAAATCGCATCAACTTGGGCAGCAATGGGCTCCGGCACGGGGCTAACGCCTGCCAGCACAGCGCGGGTGTAGTCGGCAATGCTGGTTGCATCAATGCCGCGTGCAAGCTCAGGCAGGCTGCCCAAGCTGCCGGTTTGCGCCTCAGCAGCCGTTGTCCA
>JAYVJV010000244.1:0-3755 GCA_043769005.1 Polaromonas sp.
TTTTAATAGTGACTCGTTGAGTGCTTCTACCACCTCCCCATGCGCCCCCATGCGCTCCTGGGCCTCGATGACGGCGCTGTGCAGCAGCTCGGGCAGCACAATGTGGCGGTCAAACAGGCGGGGCCGGTTTTGGTAGGCAATGCGCAGCGCGTCTTGAAAGCCGCGTGTGGTCACCAGCAGAGTGGGCTCGCCTTTGCGCTCCAGCAGCGCGTTGGTGGCCACCGTGGTGCCCATCTTGACGCACTCCACTTTGTCGGGGGTAATCAGTTCATCCGCACGCAAGCCCAGCAAATGCCGCATGCCTGCCACTGCAGCGTCGGGGTATTGCTCGGGGTTGTCGCTCAGCAGCTTGTGCGTCACCAAGGAGCCATCCGGCCTTTTGCCCACCACGTCGGTAAATGTGCCGCCCCGGTCGATCCAGAATTGCCAACGTTTGGAAGCTAAGGTTTCGTGTGTCATGGTGGCTTTGTAGCATATTGCATGGGGCGGTCGGTTGACTTATTCCTGACCTTTGCCCGCGCTGGTGCCTCGGCTGCGCCCGCCCTGGCACTTGGTGTGTACGGCTCCGCGGCTGTCCTCCGCCCTGCGGGCTCCCCCTTTATGCCGCTGCGCCGTACACACCAAGCGCCAGGGCTGCGTACCAGGACAGTTTGGAGTGATAGGTGAATCGCCCAGCATGTTTCGGGAGCCGATTGCGTTGGAGCTCCATCCGTGGATCACTCACCACGGTCATAAGAGCAGGTCGATGGTGTACTCAGCGCAGCGGCATAAAGGAGGAATAGGCGGCCATAAGCCGCCATGGGGGACAGCCGCGGAGCTGAGTGCGCCATCGGCCTGCTCCTGTACAAGACTGAGCCCGCGCCTTGCGGAGAAATAACCGCCAAACTGAGCAGACGATCCCCACAAGAAAACCCCAATCCCTTGCGGGAATACACGGAGTAACAAACCCAGCTTTTTGCCCTATGCTGCACTACCAAACCAACTTTACCCGAAGGAGTGTTGTATGAAATTCAAGCTAATTGCCACCCTGCTAGCCACCGCCGCAACGGGTGCTTTTGCCCAAACCAAATGGGACTTGCCTGCGGGCTACGCGGCCAATAACTTCCATACCGAAAACCTGGTGCAGTTTGCCAAAGATGTAGACGCAGCCACTGCGGGCAAGCTCAAGATCACCGTGCATGCCAACGGCTCGCTGTTCAAGGCCGACCAGATCAAGCGTGCGGTGCAGGGCGGGCAAGCGCAGATTGGCGAGATTTTGATGGCTAACTACCAAAATGAGTGGCAAATTTGGGGCGTGGATGGCATGCCGTTTTTGGCTGACAGCTACGACGAGTCGATGAAGCTGTACAAAATTACCAAGCCTGCGATTGAGAAAAAACTCGGTGAGCAGGGTATGGCCATGCTGTACAGCGTGCCGTGGCCGCCCCAGGGCATTTATGTGAAAAAGCCTATCGCCTCTGCTGCTGACCTCAAGGGCATGAAGTGGCGCGCCTACAGCCCGGCCACCGCCCGCATTGCCGAGCTGGTGGGCGCGCAGCCCGTGACGGTGCAGGCCGCAGAGCTGTCGCAGGCCATGGCGACTGGGGTGGTGGAGTCGTATATGTCGTCGGGCTCGACGGGCGTAAACACCAAAACCTACGAGCACATCAAGTACTGGTATGACACCCAGGCCTGGCTGCCCAAGAACGCTGTGCTGGTGAACAAGGCCGCACTGGATGCGCTGGACGCGCCCACCAAGCAGGCCCTGCTCAAAGCCGCGCAAGACGCGGAAGTACGTGGCTGGGCTGCATCGCGCAAAGAAAACACCGACTCGATCGAGACACTCAAGAAAAACGGTGTCAACATTTTGCCGCCCTCGCCCCAGCTCAAAGCCGACATGAAGAAGGTGGGCGACACCTTGCTCAAAGAGTGGCTGGACAAGTCGGGCGCTGAGGGCAAGGGCATTGTGGATGCGTTCTTGAAGCCTTAATTTTTTTCAAACTTTATTGCACCTTGCCGCACCCCAGCTTGCTTTGAGAGGGTGCACCAGCTTATCTGTATGCGTAAATTTTTAGATACTCTGTACGACAGCGCCGCCGCCTTGGCGGCGCTTTGTATGGTGGGTTTGCTGGTGATGGTGCTGCTCTCTGTGCTGGGGCGGCAGTTGAACTTTCATGTGCGCGGCACCGATGCCTATGCGGGCTACCTGATGGCGGGGGCCGGGTTTTTATCTTTGGCACATACGCTGAAACGGGGTGAGCATATTCGCGTGACCTTGCTGCTGGCAAAGCTTACGGGCAATGCCAAGCGGGGCCTGGAGGTGTGGTCGCTGGCTGCGGCCTCTGCGCTGGCCGGGCTGTTTGCCTGGTACAGCGTGAAGCTGGCGTTGAACTCTTACCAGTTCAACGACATTTCCACCAGCAACGATGCCACGCCGCTGTGGATGCCGCAAATTTCCATGGCGGTGGGCGCGCTGATTTTATGCATCGCCTTGCTAGACGACTTGGTGATGGAGCTGCGCGGCCAACGCGCAGTGCCTGCCTCGGACGAGCCCTTGCGCAATGAGTAGGCGCAATTCATAGACGCAACGAATAAAAAGAAAAACCATGAGCGACATTGCCATCACCAGTCTGCTGGTGCTCAGTCTGTTTTTAATTCTTGGTAGCGGCGTGTGGATTGGCCTTACGCTGTCGGGCGTGGCCTGGATCGGCATGCAACTGTTCTCCGCCCGCCCGGCGGGAGATGCCATGGCAGTGACGATCTGGGGGGCCTCCAGTAGCTGGACGCTCACGGCGCTGCCGCTGTTTATCTGGATGGGCGAAATTCTGTTTCGCACTCGCCTGTCGCAAGACATGTTCAAAGGCCTGGCCCCCTGGGTGCAAAGCCTGCCGGGGCGCTTGTTGCATACCAACGTGGTGGGCTGCACGATATTTGCCGCTGTCTCGGGCTCATCCGCCGCTACCTGCGCCACGATTGGCAAGATGACTTTGCCGGAGTTGAAAAAACGCGGCTACCCGGACGATATCGTCATTGGTACGCTGGCCGGTGCGGGCACGCTGGGCCTGTTGATTCCGCCCTCCATCATCATGATTGTGTATGGCGTGACGGCCGATGTGTCGATCTCCAAGCTGTTTATCGCCGGGGTGTTACCGGGCATCATGCTGGCCTGCCTGTTCTCGGGCTACATCATGTACTGGGCGCTGCGCAACCCGCACCTGGTGCCGCCCGCAGACGCGTCTATGACTTTTATGCAAAAGTTGGATCAGTCGCGCAGCCTCATCCCGGTGGTGCTGCTCATCGTCGCCGTGCTCGGCTCCATCTACGTAGGCATTGCCACCGCCACCGAGGCAGCGGCCATTGGCGTGGTGGGCGCGCTGGTGCTCTCCTGTGTACAGGGTTCGATGAGTTGGGCCAGCTTCAAAGACGCGCTGATGGGTGCTACGCGCCTGTACTGCATGATTGCCCTCATCCTGGCAGGCGCGGCCTTTCTCACACTGAGCATGGGCTACATCGGCCTGCCGCGCCATCTGGCCGAGTGGATTGCCAGCCTGGGGCTCACGCCGTTTTGGCTGATCGCCATGCTGACGGTGTTCTACATCATCCTGGGTTGTTTTCTGGACGGCATCAGCATGGTGGTGCTGACCATGGGCGTGATCATGCCGACAGTGAACAAGGCAGGCATCGACCCGATCTGGTTTGGCATCTTCATCGTGCTGGTGGTCGAGATGGCGCAGATCACGCCGCCCGTGGGCTTTAACTTGTTTGTCATGCAGGGC
>JAYVJV010000245.1:0-2289 GCA_043769005.1 Polaromonas sp.
ACCCAACCGGCATCCGTCAAGGGCGCGACGTACAGAAAGCCGATTTTCAAAGGCTCTTTGGGTGGTGCGGTGGAGGAGGTGCTTTGCGAAAAAGCGAAAAAAGAAAAACAGGCGGTGAGCAGCGTCGCAGCGAGGTTTTTATACATGGTAGTCCTCTACATGGCTCTGAAAAATTGGTTTGCAGGGCACCAGAGCAATGCACTACAAGTGTTGATTTTACGCTGTATGGGGACCAGGGGATTATTTGAACGCAGAGGGCGCAAAGTGGGAGAAAGTGAAAAAAGGAAGCGTTTTAGCTGAACGACGCGAAGAGTTCGCATACAGCATCAATGTGCTTGCGCTTGTTGCCTGCACTGCTAAAGCTGGCCTCAAAGCTGTTGCAGGCTAGCTGGTAGGCATGCTGCGCCGTCAGGCCGGTGGCCGCAAAGGTTTGCGTAAAGTTGTCGTTGATGTAGCCACCAAAATAGGCCGGGTCGTCGGAGTTGACCATGGCGCACAGGCCTGCGTCCAGCAAGTGTTTTAAATTGTGGTCAGCCAAGGTGGGCACCACGCACAGCTTGAGGTTGCTCAAGGGGCAGACGGTGAGCGGGATGCGGTCTTTGGCCAGCCGCTGCATCAACAGCGCGTCTTTGCTGGACTGCACGCCGTGGTCGATGCGTTCTACTTTCAGCACATCCAGCGCGCTCCACACATAGGCGGGCGGGCCCTCCTCGCCGGCGTGGGCTACCAAATGAAAACCGAGGTCTTTGCAGCGTTTGAAAACCTTGGCAAACTTCTCGGGCGGGTTGCCCAGCTCGCCGCTGTCCAGGCCAATACCGATAAATTTATCGCGAAAAGGCAGTGCCTGCTCCAGCGTTTCAAAAGCTTCCTGCTCGCTTAAATGCCGCAAAAAACACAGAATCAGCGAGGCATCTATACCGTGCTGGGCCTTGGCATCTGCGCAGGCGCGGTGCAGGCCGTGGATTACTGTCTGCATCGCCACGCCGCGCCCGGTGTGGGTTTGTGAGTCAAAAAATATTTCGGCAACTGCTACGTTATCCATAGCTGCTCGCGCAAGGTACGCCTGGGCCATATCGTAGAAGTCTTGTTCTTTCAGCAGTACGGAAGCACCCGCGTAATAAATGTCCAAAAAACTTTGCAGATTGGTAAATGCATAGGCTTTGCGCAGTGCTTCGACGCTGGCATAGGGCAGCGCCAAGCCGTTGCGCTGTGCGAGCTTGAAAATCAGCTCCGGCTCCAGCGAACCTTCGATATGGATATGCAGCTCGGCCTTGGGCATGCGGCGCAGCAACGCAGGCAAGCGATCGGGCGCGATGGGTTTGACTTGGTACATCAACACACTCCAAAGCTAATGCCGCCATCCTGCAAATACTTGCGGTAGGCGGAAGATGCCTTGTCGGCAGGGGAGTGCAACTCGGCACGCAAGTCCAGCGGCAGCCGGGCGGGCGATTGCGATTCCAAAATGGGCTTGTCTTGCAGAAAAATCGTGTCTTGAAAGTCTTGCAGCACTTTATCCGGGCTTTCAAAATCCGCCACCGCGTAGGTAAACCACACCCGGCTGGTCTCCGGCGTGACAGGACAGACCCACAAGGCAATGTACTCGCGCCAGTCGGCTGCTTTTTCATCCGCTGCCTTGCCCTCCACCTCCACCACCTCAGGCACCTTGGTAAGCACCGCGCAGTAGGGCGACACCACCTCGTAGGTGTAGCTTACCTGCACGCCGCTGGTGGCCTGCACGGTGGCCTGCGGCTGCCAGGCGCGGCAGCCCGTAGCACGAATGCCATGCGCCGTGCGCTCCACTGCATAGTCCACCATGGCGGTGGCATCGCGCGCACCCAGGTAGCCCTCGTGCACAAAACCAAAGTGCGCCATGTCCAGAAAGTTTTCCACCACACGCGGCGCGCTGGTGGCCACGTCATACGGCCCGCACTGCACCGTGCGCAGCCGCGCATCCTGCGCCGCGCCCAGCAGGGGCAGCGCGGTGCGGGCGCTATCGAGCTGTACCCACACCAGCCCATAGCCCTCACGCGCCGTGTAGGTCTTCACACAGTGGCTGGCTGGGGGCACAAAGCTGGGCAGCGCAGGCACCAGGCTGCACTGCCCCGTGCCGCCAAACTGCCAGCCATGGTAGGCGCACTCCAATGTGCTGCCCTGCGCACCGGCCTGCACCCGCCCCTTGGACAGCTTGGCCCCCCGGTGTGGGCATTTGTCTGCCCAGGCATGGGCCACGCCCTCCGCATCACGCCACAGCACCAGGGTTTCGTCCAGCAACTGCACAGCCACGGGCTT
>JAYVJV010000246.1:0-7995 GCA_043769005.1 Polaromonas sp.
CGGCGGTCGTCTTTGAACACGCTTTGCTTGAGCGAAAAATACTTGCCGGTGGCGGGCATGAACTGCCACATGCCCGAAGCCTTGGCGCTGGAGACGGCCGTGGGATTAAACGCGCTTTCGATGAAGGGCAGCAGAGCCAGCTCCATGGGCATATTGCGCCGCTCGATCTCTTCGACGATGTGGTAGAGGTATTTGCTGCTGCGCTGGGTCATGCGCTGGATATAGTCGGGCCGGGTGCTGTACCACTGCTCTTGGCTGGTAACGTACTGGTCGCTCAGGTCGGGCACGGCAAAGCCCCTGCGAATGCGCTCCCACAGGTCACGGTCGTTGGTGGGGCGCTGGGCTACCAAGGGAGGGGGCAGGGGCGTTTCCTGGATGGTGATGACCATCGCGGGCTCTGTTGCGGGGATGGGTGCCAGCGTTTGGTGGGGCGCTTGGTGCGGTGCGTGCGGGGGCGCGGCTTGCGGCTCGATAGCGGATGCTGGGACAGGTGCTGACTCGGGCGAGACGTGCAGGGGGGCGCTGGGAGTTTGGGGTAAGGGCGAATCGATGCTTTGCTGGGCGTGGGCGGCAAGTGTGCAAACTAGCAGGCCGCCAAGGATCAGAGACTGAGGTTTAAAAAAGTTCATGCGGTGCCCAAGTAGGGTGGGTAGATCAAAAAGGTTTTTGCGATTCGCGAAGAGCCGCAAACACGGCTACCATCGGTTAACGCAGGAATAGCAACAAGGTATGTACGTAGATTCATGGCTGATCAAATTATAGGTTTGCACGACTGGTTTCAAACCGCCCCGGGGCAGTATTTGCTGCAATGGGAGCGCGCGCAATTCGATAAGTCCGTGGCTGACGTGTTTGGCTACCACGCCTTGCAACTGGGTTTACCCGAAATTGCGGGCCTGCAAGCCAACCGCATGCCCCACCAATGGCTCGCTGTTGCCCACGCAAATGAGGCTGCGCCCAGTACCGCCATCGTCACCGACTTTGCGGCGCTCCCCTTTCCCGAGAGCAGCCTGGATTTGCTGGTGTTGCCCCATACCCTGGAGTTCAGTGCTGACCCCCACGCCACACTGCGCGAGGCCGAGCGCGTGCTGGTGCCCGAGGGGCGGGTAGTAATCTGTGGTCTGAACCCGACCAGCCTGTGGGGCTGGAAGCAGCGGCGCGAGCACGCCTACCAGCGCGTGGGGCTAGGCCAGCTGTACCTGCCCGACGGCGGCGACTTTATTGGCTACTGGCGGCTGCGCGACTGGTTGCGTCTCTTGAGTTTTGAGGTGGAGTCGGGCAGCTTTGGCTGCTATCGGCCTGCCGTACGTAGCGCTGCTTGGCTCGATCGCATGGCCTGGATGGATACACTGGGCGCGCGTTACTGGTCGATTTTTGGCGCAGCCTACTGCATTACCGCCGTCAAACGGGTGCACGGCACGCGCGTGCTGGGCCCGGCCTGGAAGCGCAGCCCCCGGCGGGCCACGGCTCCGGTGGCAGTTGCGCCTGGTGCCAACGCCACCATGGCCCACAACGAATCTTCTTTTGATACCCAAGCATGAACACCATCACCATTTATACCGACGGAGCCTGCAAAGGCAACCCCGGCCCGGGCGGTTGGGGCGCAGTACTGAGCTCTAATGGCACCGAAAAAGAACTCTTTGGCGGCGAGCCCAACACTACCAATAACCGCATGGAAATGCTGGCCGTCATTCAGGCGCTGGAGGCGCTCAAGCGCCCTTGCAAGGTGCATTTGTACCTGGACAGCAAATACGTGCTGCAAGGCATCACCGAGTGGATTCATGGCTGGAAGGCCAGAGGCTGGAAAACGGCCTCCAAGGAGCCTGTCAAAAACGTAGAGCTGTGGCAACGCCTGGACACCATCGTCAGCCAAGGGGGGCATGCGATCGAATGGCACTGGGTGAAAGGCCATGCCGGCGACCCCGGCAACGAGCGGGCCGATGCACTGGCCAATAAAGGGGTGGAATCCCTGCGTTGAGGTATGTTTTGCTTGGCAGGCTTTTGGTTTGTAAAGCAGGTGTAAAGCGCGGCGTGTGCGCTTGCCTCTGATGCCGGCCTGCAAAAGTGGAAAATACCTAAGGCTGCCACACGACAGCCTGCTACAGTTACCGAATCGGTTTTTCAGCACTCTCACGAGACAGATTTACATGGCTTCCAAAGCAATATATTCCGCGATTGCCGTGCTTGGTATTGTGGCGGCTTCCGGCGCGGCTTACTGGTTCCAAAGCAAACCCCTTAAACCGACGGAGATCACCAGCGCGGCACCCGGTGCGGGTGCCGCGCCTGCAACGCCGGGGGCCTCTGCACCGCGCGCAGGCGGGCCGGGCGGGCCCATTGGGGTAGAAGTGGCCAAGGTAGAGGTCTCGCGTCTGCAAGACGATGCGCAGTCGGTGGGCTCGATGCGCTCGCGGCAAAACGTGATGGTGCGCCCCGAAGTGGCTGGGCGCATCATGAGCCTGGGCTTTACCGACGGAGGCCGTGTACGCAAGGGCGACGTGATCGTGCAGCTAGACGATGTGCTGCAACGCGCCGAGGTGCGCCAGGCCGATGCGCAGGTGTCGATCTCGCGCGCCAACTTGAGGCGCAACCAGGACTTGGTGGCGCAAAGTTTTATTGCCCAACGGGTGGTGGACGAAAGCGCGGCCAACCTGCAAGTGGTAGAGGCGCAACTGGCCCTGGCCTGTGCCCGGCTAGACCGCATGCGCGTAACCGCCCCGTTTGACGGCACGGTGGGAATACGCAATATCAACGTGGGCGACTACGTGAAGGATGGTGCCGATCTGGTCAACATCGAAGACCTCTCGTCGATGTATGTGGACTTTAAATTGCCCGAGCGTTTTCAGGGCAAGCTGCGCAAAGGCCAGCCGGTAGAGCTGGAGCTCGATGCCATGCCTGGGCGCAAGTTCAAGGCCCGCATAGAGGCGATAGACCCGACGATTGATGCCAATGGCCGCTCTATCTCGGTGCGGGCCGTAATGCCCAATACGGCGGGCGAGTCAACCCGCCCAGCAGGTGGCCCTGGGGGTAGCGCGGGCGGTAAACCTGCCAATAAGGGAACAGGCGCTCGCCCGGGCTCTGGTTCTGGTGCTGCAGGTGCAGCAGCACCCGGCGCTGGAAAACCTACTATGCGATCGCCCAGCGCGCCAGCCAGCGCAGTGCAGGCAGTTGCACCCGAGGGCGCTGCAGGCAGGCCCACCCCGGCCCGTGATGCGGTGGCCAGCGCCTGCGCGCCGTTTAGTAACCAGGCAGCGGCCAGGCGACCCGATGCTGGGGCGGCTGGTGGGGGTGCAGGTAACCCAAGTGGTGCAGGTAGTGCAGGTGGCGGTGCAGGCAGCGCTGGCCGTGGATCTGCGGGTGGCGAGGGTGGCAGCACGGGCCCGCTGCGCCCTGGCATGTTTGCCCGCGTTACGGCCGTGTTCAATGTCAACGACGCATCACTTACCGTGCCTGAAGAGGCCATCGTGCCGCAGGGTGGCCGCCAGTTTGTCATTAAAGTGGTGGAGCAAACCGAGGCGCAGTTCAAGCAACTTGCCGAGGCTGCCAAGGCGGCCGCTGCGGCGGCCCCTGCTCCCGCAGGCTCGGCAGCCGGTGGCAGTGGTGCACCGGGCGCGGGTGGTGTATCTGGCACGGGTGGTGCAGCCGCTGGTGCTACACCCGCACCACCGCCGCCTGTGTTTGTCAACGGGGTGCGCTTGGTTTCGCAACGTACCGAGGTCAGAATTGGCATCCGCCGCCCAGGCAGGGTGGAGATTTTGGACGGCGTGAAAGACGGCGACACTGTTGTGGTGGCTGGGCAGCAACGCTTGCAACGCGATGCCACAGCGGTCAGAATCATCGATGTGGGCCGTCCGAGTGGCTCGCCAGGCGGCGGGCAGGGTGCTGGCACGCCGGGTGGGCCGGGCAGGCCTGATGGGGCCGGTGGGGCAAGTGGGCCTGGTGGGCCTGCTGGGCAAGGCGCTGTGGGCGCAGCGCCTACCACGCCCACAGCCTCTGCGGCCCGATAACAGGCCTGTTTAGTCCCGATTCAGCATCCGATTAGTCCATATTGATCCCACACGCAAGGAGCACACCATGCAACTGCCAGAGGTATCCATCCGCCGCCCGGTGTTTGCCACCGTGATTTCGCTGCTGATTTTGCTGATCGGCTACGTCTCGTTTACCAAACTCTCGGTGCGCGAATACCCCAAGATCGACGAACCTACCGTGACGGTGGAGACGCGCTACCTGGGTGCGTCCAGTGAAGTAGTGGAAAGCCAGGTCACCAAGGTTTTGGAAGACTCGCTGGCGGGTATTGAAGGGGTGGACATCATTACCTCCATTTCGCGCCAAGAACAAAGCCAGATCACCGTGCGCTTTGTGCTCTCGCGCGATGCCGACAGCGCCGCTGCCGACGTACGCGATAAGGTCAGCCGCGTACGCCTGCGCCTGCCCGCCACCGGCATTGACGAGCCCGTGATTGCCAAGGTCGAGGCCGATGCCTTCCCCGTCATCTGGCTGGCCTTCAGCTCGGACACCATGACCTCGCTGCAGCTGTCCGATTTAGCCAACCGCCAAGCCAAACCGATGCTGCAAACTGCGCCCGGTGCGGCAGACGTGCGCATCTTTGGTGAACGCAAATACTCTATGCGTATTTGGCTCGACCCCGACAAGCTGGCCGCCTACAAGCTCACCACCCAAGACGTGGAAGACGCGCTGCGCAGGTCTAACGTAGAGGTGCCCGCAGGTCGCATTGAGAGTAAACAGCGCGAATTCAACGTGACCAGTGCTACCGACTTGCAGCGCCCAGCCGAGTTTGCCGCCATACAGATTAAAAACGTCAACGGTTTGCCGGTGCGCATTGGCGATGTGGCGCAAATTCGCCAAGGCCCGGCGGCAGAACGCACCAGCACCCGCCTGAACGGGCGCAACGCCATCACGTTGGGCGTGATCCGCAACGCCACCGCCAACCCGCTGGACCTGTCGGCTGCCGTGCGCGCCATGCTCCCCAGGATCAAAGAAAACCTGCCACCGGGCATTGAGATTGATGTGGCCAACGACAACTCGGTGTTTATCGATCGCTCGATCAAGGCTGTGTTTGCCACCATCGTAGAGGCCGTGGTGTTGGTGGCGCTGGTGATATTTGTTTTCTTGCGCACGCTGCGCGCCTCCATCATTCCGCTGGTCACTATTCCCGTGTCTTTGATTGGCACCTTCGCGCTGATGGCGCTGTTTGGCTTCACCATCAACACACTCACATTGCTGGCGCTGGTGCTGGCCATCGGGCTGGTGGTGGACGACGCGATTGTGGTGCTGGAGAACATCTACCGGCATATCGAAGAAGGCAAAGCCCCGCTGGATGCCGCCATTATTGGGGCCAAAGAAATTGGCTTTGCCGTGGTGGCCATGACGCTCACCTTGGCAGCGGTGTACGCACCCCTGGCCTTTGCGCCGGGCCGCACCGGGCGGCTGTTTACCGAGTTTGCATTGGCGCTGGCGGGCTCGGTGGTGGTGTCGGGTTTTGTCGCGCTCACGCTCTCGCCCATGATGTGCTCCAAACTGCTCAAGCACAACCCCAACCCCTGGTTTTTTGACCGCTGGATTGAGTGCGGCCTGAACGCGCTGACGCGCGGCTACAGCAAACTGCTGGGCTGGAGCCTCAAAGCGCGCTGGCTGGTGGTGCTGGTGATGGTCGGCTCGGGCGTGGGCACCTGGGCGCTGCTGCAAGACATCAAACGCGAGCTGGCCCCCATGGAAGACAGGGGTGTGATTTTGACGGTGATCAACGGCCCCGACGGTGCTACTCTGGATTACACGGCCAAGTATGCGGAGGCCATAGAACGCATCGGCATGCAGTACAAGGAGTTTGACCGCATCTTTACCGTAGCGGGCAACCCCACGGTAGCGCAGGGCAATGTGTTTTACCGCGCCGTGCCGTGGGAGCAGCGCTCTAAAAAGACCTATGACATGGCACGCGAAATGTCGGGCCGCATCAGCGGCCTGCCTGGCGTGACGGCCTTCCCCATCACGCCGCCTTCATTAGGCCAGGCCTTTCGCGAGCGACCGATCAACTACGTGATCGTCACCTCGGACAGCTACCAAAACTTAAGCCAAGTGGTACGCGCCTTTCAGGACGAGCTGGCCAAAAACCCTGGCTTTGTGCAGGTAGACACCGACCTGCGCCTGAACAAACCCGAGATCAAGATGGAAGTAGACCGCGAACGCGCCGCCGACATGGGTGTCAGCGTAGAGGCCGTGGCCCGTGCGGTAGAGACCATGCTGGGCGGCAGAGCCGTCACGCGCTACAAGCGCGAAGGCGAGCAATACGATGTGATCGTGCAAACCGCAGCGACGGGCCGCGACACCCCCGACGATATTGAAAAAATCTTTGTGCGAGGCCGCAACGAGGCGATGATTTCGCTGTCGTCCCTGGTCAAGCTGCGCGAGATTGTGGTGCCCCGCGAGCTGAACCACTTTGGCCAGCGCCGCTCGGCCTCTATCACCGCCAACCTGTCGCCCGACTACTCGCTGGGCAAAGCGCTGGAGTTTATGGACGCTACCTCGCAAAAGGTTCTACGCCCCGGCTACGCCACCGATTTGAACGGCCAAAGCCGCGAGTTTAAAAAGTCTTCCGGCTCGTTGGCCATCGTGTTTGCTATGGCACTGCTGTTTATCTTTTTGGTGCTGGCTGCACAGTTTGAAAGCTTTGTCGATCCGTTTGTCATCATGCTCAGCGTACCCCTGTCGATGGTGGGCGCGTTGGCGGCGCTGCAGTGGAGTGGCGGCACGCTCAACGTGTTCAGCCAGATCGGCCTGATTACGCTGGTGGGGCTGATTACCAAGCACGGCATTTTGATCGTGGAGTTTGCCAACAAGCTGCGTGAAGAAGGCATGGACACCCTGGCCGCCATCCAAAAATCGGCCAGTCAACGTCTGCGCCCGATTTTGATGACCACCGGGGCCATGGTGCTGGGCGCGCTGCCCCTGGCACTGGCCACGGGCGCGGGCGCTGAGAGCCGCCAGCAAATTGGCTGGGTGATTGTGGGCGGCATGTCGCTGGGCACTTTGCTCACCATCTTTGTGGTGCCCACCATGTACACCCTGCTGGCACGCAAGAAGGCACCGGGCGCGATTAAAACAGCTCTAACACCCGCTCTAAACCCCCTTGGTTGATGGCCACCATGGCCTGCGCCCGCACGGCGGGTTTGGCGTGGTAGGCTACCGACAGCCCGGCGATGCCCATCATCGGCAAATCGTTGGCACCATCGCCCACGGCCATGGCCTGCTTGGGCGCAATGCCTAGCTGCGCGCAGGTGGCCAGCAGCATCTTGCGTTTTTCCTCGCCATCGCAGATGTCGCCCCAGCTCTGGTCTACCATGCGGCCTGTGAGTTTGCCGTGCGCTACTTCCAGCACGTTGGAGCGGGCGAAATCCATCTGCAGTTTGTCGCGGATACGGTCGGTAAAAAAGGTAAACCCGCCAGAAACCAACAGCAGTTTCAACCCCGCTGCCTTGCAGGCCTGGGTGAGCTTTTGCGCACCAGGGTTGAGCTGCAAACGCTGGCTGTACACCTGCTCCATCGCGCTGACGGGTACACCCGCCAGAAGCGCCACGCGGCGGCGCAGACTGTCTTTGTAGTCGGCAATCTCGCCACGCATCGCTGCCTCGGTAATAGCGGCCACCTCGGCCTTGCGGCCCGCCGCATCGGCGATTTCGTCTACACACTCGATGTTGATCAGGGTGGAGTCCATGTCGAAGGCGGCGAGTTTGAAGTCTTGCAGCTTGAGTGGGGGCGTAAAGCCTTGGATGACGAGGCCGGGGGAGGGTTCGGTGGTGGGCATGAGGGAGTGAGGTGTCGTCAGGATGGTGATGGCGAGAATGAGTTGCTATATATTACGTAGCTGCTTACGCTATATTTTATTAGGCTAGGAGTCTGGGCGGCAGAACGATTTCCAATCCGCCTAAACGCTGGCAGGGCATCTCGGTGATGCTCAATGCCTCCATCAACGCCTACGTCGGTGGT
>JAYVJV010000247.1:0-2957 GCA_043769005.1 Polaromonas sp.
CCGGGACAGCGCAGCACCCTCCAGCCCATCGCGCAGACCTACCTCGCTCCAGTTGGCAACTTTGCATTCATCGGCGGACATGGTGGCGCAGCCGTTCAGCAGTGCGGTCAATGCCAAGACTAGGGACAAAAACAAACGCCAACCGAGGACTTTCATAGGTCAGCACAGTTTACCGAAGCGGGTCAAAAGACTCAAGCGTCGGGCACCTTCTGCGTCGATCGGAAGGAGTTGCATTACACTTGCAATACATTACCTTGAACGGAGTTCGCCTATGAAAACCGCTACCTTACCCGCCGTGCGAGTTGCACCCCAAGTGCGCGAACTGGTTGAATCCGTTTTGAAAGAAGGCGAGAGTCTCTCCACTTTCATTGAAGAAGCCGCAAAAATACATGCGCAGTGGCGCAAGGAAGATCAAGCGTTTTACGCAGAGGCGATGCGCCGCTCTGCTCTGCTCAAGGCGGGCAAGATGAAAATCATCACGGCCGAGGAGAGTATCCGACGGTTACGCAACCAGATTGAGAAGAAAAAGGCCGCTCAGCTGCAAAAGGCCGCATGAAGATCTACAAGCTCGATATCACCGTCGCGGCGCAAGAAGACCTTGAGAGACTCTACGATTTTTTGTCCGATCGAGACATTCTCTTCGCTGAAAGCGCCGTTGTAGCCATTGAAAAAGCTTACGAATTTTTGAAATTCATACCCGAAAGCTGCCGCCGTGCCCAGACGCAATTTGAAGACAGTGGGTACCGCGAGATGATCGTGAAGTTTGGACGCTCCGGCTATGTGATTCTGTTCGAGATTCAAGCCGACGAGACGGTCAGTGTCATCGCCATCAAACACCAGCGCGAGAGCGACTATCACTGAGAAGCCACGCCATACTCGTCAAGCCTTAGGCAGCGTCACCCCCACTTGCCCCTGGTACTTGCCGCCCCGGTCTTTGTAGCTGACTTCGCAAACATCATCCGGATCGCTCTCAAAAAACAGCACCTGGGCGCAGCCTTCGCCCGCGTAGATTTTGGCGGGCAGGGGTGTGGTGTTTGAAAACTCCAGCGTCACGTAGCCTTCCCACTCGGGTTCAAACGGGGTCACGTTGACGATGATGCCGCAGCGCGCATAGGTGCTTTTGCCAAGGCAAATGGTGAGCACATTGCGCGGGATGCGAAAGTACTCCAGCGTGCGGGCCAGGGCAAAGCTGTTGGGCGGAATGATGCACACGTCGTCATGGAAATCGACAAAACTTTTCTCGTCAAAGTTTTTAGGGTCGACCACGGTGCTGTGGATATTGGTGAATACCTTGAACTCCGGCGCACAGCGAATGTCATAGCCGTAGCTGCTGGTGCCGTAGCTGATGATCTTCTGGCTGGCACCATTCACATCGCGGCTGCGCACCTGGGCGGGCTCGAAGGGTTCGATCATCCCCGTGGTTTCGGCCATGTGGCGGATCCACTTGTCGCTCTTGATGCTCATTGCTGAAGTCTTTCGATTTGTTTTGCGGGTCTGCAAGGATTGTAAATACTGAAAATATTAACCCGTAAGTTAATTTTTATCTCAAAAACCGCAAATTTTCTTAAAATACGAATAAAATAACCTTCTAGCCCTCGATTAATATGCATAAGTAGCTATTATATATATAGCGTCCAGTCGCAAATTGACAGGCAAACTCAAAGCTTGGTCGCGCCAATGTCTACCGTGGTGGTGTCGCGGGTGAAGATGCGCAGCTCGGTTCGCCCTTCCTTCTCCAGGCTCCACGGCAGCGGCAGGTTATCGCTGCTCACGGTCAGTACATGCGCGCCTGCCGTGACGTACGGAAACTCAAAGCGGCCCTGAGCGTCGGTCTGCGTGGCAAAGCGGCCATCCAGCAGCACTGTCACGCTGGCAGCACCCCGGTCTGAGGCATCGCGCTTGCCGTTTTGATTTTCATCGAGGTAGACCGAGCCCGTCAGCCGCCCTGCCGCACTGCCTGGCACGCCGCCCAAAGGCGCGCTGACACGGCCTGCGCTGGCGTCATAGCGCAGGGTGATGAATAGCCCACTGTCATTGACGGTGGGGAACACCACCGCAATGGGCGTGAGCGGGTTTGCGGCGAGAGTCAGCGGGTTGGTGGTGCCCTGCACGGCATACAGGCTGGTTTGAAGCGACCATTGCGGCGCAAACCGCCAGTTCAGCCCGAAATTGAGGTTGTACTGGGTTTGATCGGAGGCCCATCGGCCCTGCAGGCTGTTGGTGGCGGTGATGTTTTGGCCCACGGCCCAATCGGCATTGACCGCCATGCCGCGACCCTGGTTTTGCACGCCCTGTTTCTGCTCGGTGTCGACCGACACCGTGGTGGACAACCGAAGCGCCTGCACAAAGCTCCAGTCATGGTCAAACTGAAAGCGGGTCAGGCGGTCACCTGTATCAGCGCTGCCCCATTCGATCTGCGCACGGCTGCTGCCCCAGTCATTGGCAAACTGCGTGTACAGCAACAGCGATTGGGCCTGGCTGCCGTAGCGGCGCAGGTTAAACGACCCTCCGAAGCTGGTACTGCTGCTGTATTGATAGCGCAGACTGTTGGTTGCGAAGAAGCCATTGGGCGTGGTGCCCGAGACGGAGGCCAGCAGGTCAAGCTCCGACTCCATGGACCACTGGCGGGTGCGGCGCGCATAGCGCCAGTAGCCCCCCTGCAAGTCGCTGGGCAGGGCCAAATCCAGCCACGCCAGCCCAGGCTCCAGCCGGAATACGCCCCAGCCGTGCTGGTGCGGGCCTGAGCTGAAACCGCCGTCCACCCACAAGCCGTTGGAACGTGGGTTGGATTGCGCTGAAAAATCAGATCCTGTGCTGTCGCCAAGGGTCGCGTTAATCTGCCAGAAGCTGCCTGTCGCCAGGCTGTCGCGGCGTGCCGAGAGGTACAGGCCCTGAGCACTCAGTTCGCCTTGGCCCACAGGTGTCACTGCAAATGACGAACTGACATTTTTGGCCTG
>JAYVJV010000248.1:0-6413 GCA_043769005.1 Polaromonas sp.
GCGCCGCCCCAGCTTGCGCTCACCCACCAAAAACTGGATCAATGCAATCGCCAATGACATCAAAATGATCAGCACCGTGCAATAGGCCAGCGCCACGCCGTAGTCACCGTTGCCCACACGACCAATGATGTACGTGGTGGCCAGCTCGTTCTCGGCCGTCACCAAAAAGATCACCGCACTTACGGTCGTCATGGCGCGCACAAAGCTGTACACCAGCGCGGCCACCAAAGCAGGTTTGAGCAGCGGCAGCACCACCTTGAACAGGGTTTGCGCGGTCGATGCGCGCAGCATCAATGACGCTTCGTCCAGCGATTTATCTAGCTGTTTAAACGCCGCCGTACCCGCCCGCACCCCCACGGGCAGATTGCGAAACATAAAGCACAGCACGATGATCAGGCCCGTGCCGGTCAGCTCCACAGGCGGCACGTTAAAGGCCAGGATGTAGCTTACGCCCAGTACCGTACCCGGGATGGCAAAGGCCAGCAGGGCGATAAATTCAAACCAGCCTTGGCCGCGAAACTCGGTGCGTGCCAGCAGGTAGGCAATCAGCAAGCCCGTAGCGGCTGTGATGGGCGCCGCGATAGCCGCCAGCTTGACGGTGGTAAACAGCGAGTTCCAGGCCGTGCCCGCCCACACCATGCCAAACTGCCCCCACTCGATGCCAAACGCCGTTTTGAAGTGCGCTAAGGTGAGTGTGTAGTCGCGGCCCCAGGTTTGCACCAGGCCGCCTGCAAAGGCGAACAGGTAGACGATGACGGTGAAGGCTAACCACGGGTACACCACCACGTTAATGGTGCGGCGCACACCATCAGGCAAGGC
The DNA here is from genome assembly GCA_043769005.1 of Polaromonas sp. Taxonomy (GTDB): domain Bacteria; phylum Pseudomonadota; class Gammaproteobacteria; order Burkholderiales; family Burkholderiaceae_C; genus JAAFIP01. The sequence continues at coordinate 820 of JAYVJV010000248.1, forward strand.
CATGGCCATACCTGCGTCGCCCTTGCCGCTGACGGTGGTGTAATTTTGTTTGCCCAGCAGACCGCGCTGCACCGCAAACACCAGCAGGGCAAACATCGTCAATATCCACGCCAGCGAGGCGGCGCGCCCCTGGTCGTATTGCGCGCCGACGATGGCAAAAAAGATGTCGGTCGACAGCACTGCAAACTGGCCACCCACCACGATGGGGTTGCCAAAGTCGGCCATGCTTTCAATAAAACCCACCAGAAAAGCATTGGCCAAGCCGGGTTTGAGTAGCGGCAACGTGACGGTGAAAAAGGTTTGTCTGCGGTTGGCCCGCAGGGTTTGCGCGGCTTCTTCGAGGCTGGGCGCTACGCCCTGCACCACGCCACGCATAATCATGAAGGCAATGGGCGTAAAGGCAAACATCTGCGCTACCCACACTCCAAAAGCGCCATAAAACCAGCGCGTGGGCGCAATGCCAAAGGCGTACTCTAAAAATTGGTTGACGATGCCCGCGCGGCCAAATAGCAAAATCAGCCCCAGGCCCACTACAAAGGGCGGCGTGATGATGGGCAGCAGGGCAATCACTCGCAGCGGAGTTTGCAGCCGGGCGCTGGCACTGCGCTCGGCCAGCAGCGCCATCAGTGTGCCCAAAACTGTGGTGCCCGTAGCCGTAAGCAAAGCCAAAAACAGTGTGTTCCAAGCCACCCCACAACGCACGCCCCCCGACAGGCAACTCAGGCCCCATACCCGCTCATTGCCGATGCGGTTGAAAATAGCACTGAATGACCAGCGCCCCTCATCATTTAAAAATGCACCATGCAAGGCCTTGGACACCGGAAATGCGATGAAGGTCAGCAACAACACCGTACAACCCAGCACGGCGCAGGCCACAAACAAATCACCCTTGAAGTAGCCGCGCCGCGCAACGCCACATGCCGTGATCATCACCAAGGACAGCAGCGCCACAAAAGCGCCGATGCCCATGCCAAACTGATTTTTGGTCAGCGCGTCAAACTGCGCATTCAGCAGCTCAAACGACCAGCCTTTGGCACCAACCAAAAAGCCACTCACCACAAGCCCGATAAAACCTACCAGCCCACCAACCAAAAACCAATGGCTCTGCGCTCTGCCCGCAGGCATGGACAACCCGGCAGCGGCGATCACCAAACCGATCAAGCCCAACAGCAACCACTTGCGCCCATGCACCACTGCTTGCACCATGCCATTGGCCGTCTCAGCCCCACCTAAAATTTGTGGCAGCACGCTGTACCAGGCGCTGTCTTGAATGGCGTACCAAGGCAGCGCCACATAGGCCAGCAGGCCTATGACCAACCAGATGCGAATGGCTTGGTTAGGGTTTTTATTCATTAGTGAGAGCCCTTGCACCCGTTCGCAATGCGCGTGTCGAAGTCATTACGCTCCCGCAGGCGTGCTCAGGGCGAATGGGGTGAAGTAAGGGACGGCTATTAACGCGGCAGCGAATTGACGTCTTTTTCCCACTTGGCGATCAAGCGGCGGCGCTCGGCAGAAGAGCCGTATTTGGCGTAGTCGTAGTTAATGAATTTGATTTTGTTGAAGTCGGGAATGCGTTGGTCGTTCTTGGCGTTCTTGTTGGACGGCAACTGAAACTGCTTGGCCGCCGCCGCCATCTCTTGCGCGCCGGGGGTCAGCGCCCATTCGTAAAACTTTTTGGCAGTGTCCAAGTTGCGCGAACCTTTGATGATGCTCATCGAGCCGATCTCGGCCCCGGTGCCGTCGGCGGGCGTGATGGTGTCGATGGGAAAACCGCTCATCTTCTCGCCCGGGCCATCATGCACAAAGCTGATGGACACCGTGGCCTCGCCGCGCGCTGCCGCCTTGATAGGGGCCGTGCCGCTGCGGGTGTACTGGCTGATATTTTTATGCAGCTGCTTCATATAATCAAAAGCTTTGTCCTCGCCCATCAGTTGCACCAAGGTAGCCACCATGGTGTAGGCCGTGCCGCTGGACGCAGGGTTGGCCACCTGAATTTCACCTTTGAGTGCCGGGTTGAGCAGGTCGGCCCAGGTTTTGGGCACGGGCAATTTTTTCTTGGCCAAGAGCTCGGAGTTGTAGCCAAAACCCAGTGGACCGGAATAGATGCCCACGGTTTTGTACTGCGCCTGCTGGGCCTGCTGTTGTGCCCAGGGGTAGAGCTGGGACAGCATGGGCGACTTGTATTCCAGCGAGAGATTTTGCTCGGCAGCTTGCAAATGCGGGTCGCCCGTACCGCCAAACCAGATGTCGGTTTTGGGGTTGTCTTTTTCGGCAATCAGTTGCGCCAGTGCCTCGCCCGAGCCTTTCATGCTGATGTTGACCTTGGTACCCGTGGTTTTGCCATACACGGTGCCAATCATGTTGCACCATTCGGCCTGCACCGAACAGATGATGTTGACGGTTTGCGCTTGCGCCAACGCGCTGGCGGCAGCCAGTACAGACAAGGCGATTACTTTTTTCATAGTCAGCTCCAAAAAACATTTCCGCACAGGGCGGAGGAATTAAATTACCACTGCAAAAATGTACCTGCTTTCCCCATACGACAGCCAGAGGGTATGTACTATTCGGCGCTGGCAAATCACCTGCAATCACCTGTGTAATAGCGCCTCGGGACTTACGCTGCACACAAAGCCTGCTTCCGCCCGGCGTTGGCAGGCAATCGAGTTACAGGTTTTTGATATATGATGGTAACTAAGTAACATAAATACTCTGCTTTTTCACTTTTAACGCTATGAGTTTCAATCTGGTTTTATTTGGTGGCACGGGCGATTTGAGCTGGCGCAAGCTCATGCCCGCCTTGTTCCAGGCCTTTCGCCACGGCACCCTACAGCCCGGCGGCCGCATTATCGGCGTGGCGCGCGACGAGATGAGCGATGCGCAATACCGCGACCTGATACGCACCCGCTTTGACCAGGTGGATCTGGCCAAGCGCCCCAGCGCCGAAGAGTTTGAGCGTTTTGCCGCGCTCTTGCACTACCAACGCATGGACTTGTCCAAGCCCGAGTCTTATGCACTGCTGGCCACGCGCCTGCATGAGCGGCCCGCCAACACCACGGTCATCTACCTGGCCACCTCGCCCAATTTGTTTACCACCGTGTGCGAGCAGTTGGGCGCAGCGGGGCTGAACACGCCCAGCACCCGGGTGGTGCTGGAAAAACCGCTGGGCCAAGACCTGGCCAGTAACCGCGCCATCAACCAGGCGGTGCGCAAACACTTTAGCGAAAAGCAGGTGTTTCGCATCGACCATTACCTGGGCAAGCCCTCGGTGCAAAACCTGCTGGCTCTGCGCTTTGGCAATGCACTGTTTGAGCCCCTGTGGCGGCGCGAGACGATCTCCAATATCCAAATCACCATTGCCGAAGCCCTGGGCGTGGAGAAGCGCGGCGGCTACTACGACGGTATTGGCGCGCTGCGCGACATGGTGCAAAACCACGCGCTGCAACTGCTGTGCGCCGTGGCCATGGAGCCGCCCATCAACGTGCACGCCGATGCCATACGCGATGAAAAGCTCAAAGTGCTGCGCTCGCTGAAACGCTGGACCCCCGAGACCTTAAGCCAGCACGCCGTGCGTGGCCAATACACTGCGGGCAAGGTCGATGGTGTGGCCGTGCCCGGCTATTCGGAAGAAACCGGAGTCAACCCACAGAGCCAGACCGAGACCTTTTGCGCCATCCGCGCCGAGATTGACAACTGGCGTTGGGCGGGCGTGCCTTTCTATATCCGCACCGGAAAACGCTTGGCGGGGCGCGAAGCCCATATCGTGGTGAATTTTCGCCCCACGCCGCATGCCATATTTAAAACCGCAGCGGGAGCGGTGAACAAACTGGTCATCCACCTGCAACCCAAAGACGGCCTGGAGTTGCACCTGCTGGCGCAGGGCCAGTCTAACCGCCGCGACTCGACCAGCCTGTCCAGCGTGTAACTGGATCTGGACTTTGACAAACGCTTTGGTGCAGAGCGCGTGGGTGCGTATGAGCGATTGCTGCAAGACGTGATTGATGGCCGGCTAAACCTGTTTGTGCGCAGCGACGAACAAGAAGAAGCCTGGCGCTGGGTAGAGCCCGTGCTGGAGCACTGGAAAAGCGACGTGATCCCGCCGCGCAGTTACGCCGCAGGCACCTGGGGGCCCAGTGCCGCCAGCGCACTCATCGCCCGCGATGGTTTCTGCTGGGAAGAAGAGTCTTGACCCCCACGCTTGCCACTGCGTGTGCTGCGCTGCCCCCCAAGGGGGCCCTCGCGCTTTGGGGCGGCCCGGCGGCGCTGGGTGTTGCCCCCACGCTTGCCACTGCGTGTGCTGCGCTGCCCCCCGTGGGGGCCCTCGCGCCTTGGGGCGGCCCGGCGGCGCTCGATCTGCCTCAATGAAAGTCTCTCTATGCTAGACCGCATCAAAGCCTCACTGCCTTCGCTGGCCCCTGCCGAGCAGCGGGTGGGTCGGCTGGTGCTGACTGACCCTCGGGCGTTTGCTACGCTGCCGGTCAGCCAATTGTCGGACCGCGCGCATGTCAGCAAACCGACCGTAGTGCGCTTTTGCCGCAGCATGGGGTATGACGGCCTGAGCGACTTCAAGCTCAAGCTGGCTGGTAGTGTGAGTGAGGGCGTGCCCTTTATCCACCGCAGTGTGGATCTGGACGACAAGGTAGGCGACGTGCTGGTGAAGGTGATCGACAACACGGTGGCCGCGTTTTTAAAATACCGCAACGATGCCAGCGCTGCCGCAATTGAGAGAGCCGTAGAGGCACTAGCCGCCACCTACAAAAAGCGTGGACGCATCGAGTTTTATGGCGTAGGAAACTCGGGCATCGTGGCGCTGGATGCGCAGCACAAATTTTTCCGCCTCGGTGTCACGTCGATTGCCTACAGCGACGGCCACATGCAGGTGATGAGCGCGTCCACCCTGGGGCCAGACGACTGCGTGGTCATCATCAGTAACTCGGGCCTCACCCGCGACCTCATGGATGCCACCGACATTGCCCGCAAAAACGGTGCTACCACTATCGTCATCACCTCCAGCGGCTCCCCCCTGGCTGGTGCCGGGCACATCCACCTGAGCGCCGACCACCCTGAGGGCTACGACCGCTACAGCCCCATGGTCTCCCGCCTGTTGCACCTGCTGATCATCGACGTGCTGGCTACGACGGTGGCCTTGCGCATTCCTGCGGCTAAGTTGCAGCCGCTGCTCAAAGAGATGAAGAATAATTTGCGGAATAAGCGGTACGCTTGATTCGTTGACTATTGTTGTGTGTTTCGCTTCAAGATGGATGGCTTGCTTCACTGGTACCGGCCTGGTTTGATGGCGTGCCGAGTGTCCCTGTTTTTCCTCCGTGCCACGCTCGCGCGCATGCTGGTGTGGCGCTACTGATGACCTACCAGCAAATTCCTACGTGGCGTGCCAGCTTTTGTGGCGTGCGCGAATGGGCACTGCGAAAAAACAGGGCGCACCCGTCACGCCGGGATAGGTGGTTTGAGGGACATCTCTGGCTACGATAGCTGCTATGAATTTAGGTTGCGGTAGGAACAGAAGTTACCCCCTGCCCCCCGCGCAGATCCGTACGTGCAGAATTCCCGCATACGGCTCCTGCCTCAGGTATGTGACG
>JAYVJV010000249.1:0-10421 GCA_043769005.1 Polaromonas sp.
CTGGCGCGCTGCTGCATGCCACCCGAGAGCTGCCAGGGAAACTTTTTCTCGTAGCCGCCCAGGCCTACGCTCTCCAGTAGCTGCGAAGCACGCGCCTCGTATTCCTTGCGTTTGGCTTTGAAGTTGCTGCGATACGGCTCCACAATTTCCAGTGGCAGCAGCACGTTGTCCAGCGTGGTGCGCCAGGGCAGCAGGGAGGGTGCCTGAAAAGCCATGCCGCTGATCTTGAGCGGCCCGGTGACGGGCGCGCCGTTGATGTGGATGCTGCCCTTGCTGGGCATCTTCAGGCCCGTGGTCAGCTTCATAAACGTAGATTTGCCGCAGCCCGAGGGGCCGACGATGGCGATAAACTCACCCTGGCCCACCTGCAGCGAGATGTCTTCCACCGCAAAGTTGCCCTGCGCCAGCAGCTCGTCGTTGTAGGCGAGCCAGACATTTTGAAAGTCGACAAAGGGCTTGTCTGGAGGGGTCAAGGCAGTCATGTTTGCTTAAAATAATTATCAAAATAGCTACTTACGCTTATAAAAAGAGCGTAAGAAGCTATTATTTATGTAGCATGCCAAAGGTGTCAGCATGCCCCATGGCGAGCGCAGTGTTTAGCGTTTGGCTGGGGGCAGCACATTCAGCTCGGACGCGCTGGGCAAAAAGCTGGCGTTCCACACCGCATCGGCATTCACGCGGCTCTTGGTGTTGAAAGCGTCCGACACCTGGGACGCCATGAGCGACAGGCGACCGGCGTTGACCATGCCAAAGCCCTCGGCGCGGGCGCTGGGGCTGTTGATGGCGGTGTCAATCGCCAGTTGAAAGCGGCGCGTCTCCAGCTCGCTGTTGATGATGCCGTCGCGTGCCTTCACATGCTCAATTGCACCCTTGGGGTAGGCCATGGCTTCTTTGGCACCTTTGGTAAAGGCCAGCAAAAAGGCTTTCACGGCGGCGGGGTTTTCTTTGATCATCTTGGGGCTGGCGATGATGGCGTTGCCGTACAGTTTTACGCCGTTGTCGGCGTAGGGAATGATGGTGACTTCATCGGCTTTCACGCCGCGCGCTTCCAGATTGAGCAGGCTGGTAAAGGTAAAGCCGGTGATGGCATCTACGTCGCCGCGCGCCAGCATGGTCTCGCGCAGCGGGGGATCCATGCTGGTCCATTGCACGCCATTCACATTGTTGGCCTTGGCAAAGATCGGGAAGCTGCGGCGGCCTGCGTCAAACACCGGGGCACCGAGCTTTTTGCCGTTCAGATCGGCTGCACTTTTGATACCGGATTTTTTCAGCGCCATGACGGACGCGGGCGTGTTGTTGTACACCATCATCACGGCCACGGGTTTGTTGGGCGCGTCGGGGTTGTTGGCGTGAAACTCCATCAGCGCGGCGATGTCGGCAAAGCCCATGTCATAGGTGCCCGAGGCCACGCGGGTCACCGCGCCGCCTGAGCCGTTGCCAGCGTCCACGGTCACGTCCAGCCCGGCATTTTTAAAGAAACCTTTGGCTACGGGGGTGAGGAAGAGGGCGGACGGGCCTTCAAAACGCCAGTCAAGCTGGAATTTGATGGGCGTGGTTTGCGCTTGGGCCAGGCTAAAAGACAATGCGGCGGCGGTGGCCAGGGCGAGTTTGAGGAAGCTGCGGGCTTTCATAGGGGAGGGCTCCAAAGGTAAAAAGGGGTAGACACAAGACGATAACGTAAGCAATGCTGGGCGGTTGCCAAGACAAACCCCTAATTGTCTCTGAAAAGGTGCGTGCTGAGGCAAGGGTTGTTGCTAGGAGGCGGCTTTCTTTTCCTGTTTTGTGGGGGAGCAGGGCGGTGTCATTTCCGGTCTTGTACGGGAGCTGGCCGTTGGTGCACTCTATGTTTTGTACGAGAGCAGGCCGATGGCGTACTCAGCTCCGCGGCTGTCCCCCATGGCGGCTTATGGCCGCCTATTCCTCCTTTATGCCGCTGCGCTGAGTACACCATCGACCTGCTCTTGCTAACGTGGTGGGCGATACACGCCTTAGCCCCAAACCCTACCAGTACGCAGCCCTGGCGCTTGGTGTGGACGGCGCAGCGGCATAAAGGGGGAGCCCGAAGGGCGGAGGACAGCCGCGGAGCCGTTCACGCCAAGTGCCGGGGCGAGCACAGAGAATAAGCCAGCGCAGAACCTGCACAGCCCATGAACCAGCGGGCGAGTCCAGACGTTGAGCCAGCAGTTCAATCACCCCGTGCCAACCCCTGTAGCAGGTTCTGAAAGGCCAGCACGCACAGCTGCATGTCGCAACTGGTGGTGCTCTCCAGCGGGTTGTGGCTGATGCCCGAGTTTTCGCCGCGTACAAACAGCATGGCCTGGGGCATGATTTCGTGCAGTTTCATCGCGTCGTGGCCTGCGCCGCTGGGCATGCGGTGGATGGGCAGGCCTAGCTGGGCTACGGCTTTTTCCCAGCGCTTTTGCCATGGGGCTGCGCTGGGTGCGGCGGCGGCGCGCATGGTTTCTTCGCAGGTAGAGCGCACACCGCGTTTTTCGCAGATGGTGGTGAGCTGCTGCAAGATGTCGGTAACTAGTGCATCACGCTGCGCGTCCGTGGGGGCGCGCATGTCCAGGCTGAACAGGCAGCGGCCGGGCACCACGTTGATCGAGCCGCCCGGCACCTGCAGCATGCCGATGGTAGCGACCGAGTCGCCATCGCGCGCGGCGCGCTGCTCGATGTACAGCGACAGCTCGGCCACCGCTGCAGCCGCATCCCGCCGCGTAGCCATGGGCGTGGTGCCCGCATGGCTGGCCATGCCGATCACCTCGCACTGCATGCGCACGCTGCCGTTGATGCTGGTGACGATGCCCAGCGGGATGTTCAGCGCGTTAAGCACCGGGCCTTGCTCGATGTGCAACTCCGCAAAACCCAGGTAATTGGCCGGGTCACGTTTTATTTTTGCTATTGATTCAGTAGCTGCTTGCGCACTATTTACAAGGGATTTCATTGAAATACCTTGTGAATCTGTTTGCTCCAGCCAGGCTGGGTCAAAGCTGCCCACCAGCGCGCTGGAGGCCAGAAAGGTGGCCTTGTAGCGCTGGCCTTCTTCTTCGGCAAAGGCCACTACCTCGATGCCAAAGCGTAGACGTTTGCCTGCGCGGTGCAGTTCGCGCACGCAGAGCATGGGGGTATAGATGCCCAGGCGACCGTCGTACTTGCCGCCGTTGCGCACCGTGTCGTAGTGGCTGCCGGTGAGCAAGTATTTCTGGGACTCCATCAAGGTCGCACTCCTACCCGTTCGCCCTGAGCCTGTCGAAGGGTGCGCGAACCCTTCGACAGGCTCAGGGCGAACGCTTTGGGGTGTTGCGGTGATGGCGGGCATGGGGTGGTAACGCCCCACCACATTGCCCAGCACATCAATTTCCACACTGTCAAAGCCGCAGTCGCGCATCTGCTGCGCTATCTGCGCGGCGCAGGCGCGGTGCGCGTCGGTCATGTAGGTCACAGTCAGCTGGCCCTTTTCTTTAAAGCCAGGGTCGCTGTGCTGTGCCAGTGCCTCCTGCCAGTCCCACAGCGTGTTGCCTGCCTCAGGCTGCATGCCAAACTTGTCGTTCAGGCGCAGCTGGGCAATGCGGTGGATCTGGCGCAGGCACTCCGCCCGCTCAAAATCCGGGTGGCCGTGCAGGCGACGCTCAAAGGTGTCGATGATTTGCTGTCTGGACAGGCCCAGGCCGCGCGGCCCGCGCACCGCCAGAATGAAGGGCCAGCCAAATTTGGCGTTGTAATCCAAGTTGAGCTGCTGGATCTTGGCAAACTCTTGCGCTGTGCAGTGCGTCAGGCCTGCGGCGTTTTGCTCCTGCGTGGACTCTGCCGTGAGTGTTTGCGCCACCATCGCCTTGCCCGCCAGTTCGGGGTGGGCGCGGATGAGTTTTTTTTGTGCTTCTGGGCCAGCTTGCGCTACTACCACGGTCATAGCGTGCTGCAAATGCGATAGCGTGGTGAAGGGGCGCTGCGCCAGTGTCGCCTGTGCAATCCAGGGCGAGTGTTCGTACACGCCGTCCAGCAGGTGCATGGCCTGCGCCAGCGAGGCGGCGTTGAGCTGGTCTAGGGTGAGAAGGGTAGGGGCGGTCATCCCGCCACTGTAGCAGGGTGCACGCGTCGCCAGTGCTGGGCGATTTGCACCCGCTGCGCTACCCACACCTGGTTGTGCTTTTCAATATGGTCCAAAAAGCGTTGCAACGCGGTAATGCGACCGGGCCGCCCGAGCAGGCGGCAGTGCATGCCCACACTCATCATCTTGGGCGCGTTCAGGCCGCTTGGGTCGCCCTCGGCGTACAGCGCATCAAAAGTATCCTTGAGGTACTGAAAAAACGGGTCGGCATGCGAGTAACCCTGGGGCAGGGCAAAGCGCATGTCGTTGCAGTCCAGGGTGTAGGGCACGATGAGTTGCTGCGCGTCAGTACCGTCAGTCTTGCGCACCTGCATCCAAAACGGCAGGTCGTCGCCGTAGTAGTCGCTGTCATAGGCGAAGCCGCCGTAGTCGGCCACCAGGCGGCGGGTGTTGGGGCTGTCGCGCCCGGTGTACCAGCCCGCACCGTGTAAGGGGCGCGCGTCACCTGCGCGTTGGCCTGTGAGTTGCGCAATGGTCTGCATGGCCAGGCGCATATGCTCGCGCTCGCTGGCCTCGTCCACGCCTTGGTAGCAGATCCATTTGAAGCCGTGGCAGGCAATCTCGTGGCCCAGCTCTATGAATGCGGCGGTGACATCGGGGCTGCGCTGCAATGCGCTGCTCACGCCAAACACGGTGAGTGGCAGCTTGCGCTTTTCAAACTCGCGCAGGATACGCCACAAGCCCGCGCGCGAACCGTATTCGTAAATGCCTTCCATGGTGATATGGCGCGCCGGGAAGGCCGGGGGGTTGAACATCTCGCTTAAAAATGTTTCGCTCGCTGCGTCGCCGTGCAGCACCGAGTTTTCGCCACCTTCCTCGTAATTGAGTACAAACTGTACCGCAATGCGCGCTTTGCCCGGCCACTGCGCATGGGGTGGTGTGCGGCCATAGCCCGCCAGGTCACGGGGGTAACCGCTGCGGGTGTTGCCAGTGCTGTCGTACATTGCTAAAACTACAGCGGGGCTTCCACGGTGGCCATATAGCTAGACTCAAACGCCTGGGTTTGGTCATACGAGGCGGGCACTTTGGTCAGCACCAGTTTGCTCACTTCGTTGAACAAATGCTCCTCCATTAGCTCGACGGCTTTGGCCTCGTTTTTGGCCGACATGGCCTCCAGAATTTGGATGTGCTCTTGGTTGGAGGCAGGCTCGTCCGCCTTGCTTTGGTACATCAGGCTGATCAGGGCGCAGCGGTGGATCAGGCCGCGCAACATGCTCTCCAGCACCGTATTGCCGAGCAGTTGCGCAATGGCCAGGTGAAAGTCGCCCTGCAGCTCAATGCGCCCGTTGGAGGCGGGTTTGGCAACGCTTTCTTTTTCTTTGATCAGCAGGTTGCGCAGGGTGCGAATTTGTCCCACATCAATTTGCTGCACAAACAGGCGCACGATGTTCACCTCGATCAGGCGGCGCACTTCAAAGACTTCTTTGGCCTCGCGCAGCGAGGGGGATGCTATACACGGGCCGCGTTCACGGTCAATCACCAGCAAATGCTGTTGTACGAGCTGGTTGATAGCAAGCTGCAATATCGATGGCGGCACTTTAAAGTGTTCCAGCAACTTGTCCTGCGCCATTTGCAGGCCAGGCTTGAGGCGGTGCTCTACGATAGCGGTAGTCAGTGTGTCGACGATTTTTTGGATGTCTGATTGCATGGTTTTCCTGTAATTCTTTGCAAATTGTATACACTTCGCAGATCAAAAGTTAAATCGCTCACAAGTAGCGCACACCAGCAGGAGACACTATGGGCCTATCTACCCACGTACTTGACACCGCTCACGGTTGCCCTGCTGCGGGAATGGCTGTAACTTTATCCATGCTAGGCCAAGGCCAAGCGCAACTGCTCAAACGCGTCACGCTGAATGCGGATGGGCGCAGCCCTGATGGGCCGTTGCTGGACGGCGTAGCGTTTCAAAAAGGCAACTACCGTCTCAGTTTTGAGGTGGCAGCCTATTACCGCGCCCGTGGCCTGAGCCTGCCCGAGCCGGCTTTTTTAGACGTGGTGCACCTGGACTTTGGTATTGCCAGCCCCGAGCAGCACTACCATGTACCCCTGCTGTGCACGCCTTGGAGCTATTCGACTTATCGGGGTAGTTAGGCCGGGGCAGTTAGGCTGCAAATTTACCTCCCCTCGCCACCCTTTGCAGGGGTATTTTTCTAGCGTGCGAGGTAAAATGGGAGTTTAGCGAAACTACCTTATTTCCACCATGAGCGAAGCCACCAACACAGTACGTTTTGTGCTCGACGGCAAAGTCGTCGAAGCGCAAGGCAAACGCCGCACCACCACCGTCCTGGACTACCTGCGCGAGGAACTGCACCGCACGGGCACCAAAGAGGGCTGCGCCGAGGGCGACTGCGGAGCCTGCGTGGTGCTTATTGGTGAATTGAACCCCCAAGGTACAGCAGTAAATTACGTCCCCAGCAATTCGTGCATGCAACTGCTGCCCACGCTGGACGGCAAATCTATCAAAACGGTGGAGAGCCTTAAACGCAGCGACGGTAGTTTGCACCCCATCCAGCAGGGCATGGTGGACTGCTTTGGCTCGCAGTGCGGCTTTTGCACACCGGGCATTGTGATGAGCCTGACGGGCCTGGTGCAAACCAATGCCTGCCCCAATCGCGCGCAGATTAACGATGCTTTGAGTGGCAACCTGTGTCGCTGCACAGGCTACAAGCCGATCATCGATGCCACGCTTAAAGCCTGCCAGCGCCCAGCGGCTGAACTGAAAATTGACGACGCTGCCGATGTGGCGTTGCTTAAGCACATTGCGCGCGACAAAGAGCCCACGGTGGGCCTGGACGGCCAGGTAATTACCCAGCCCGTGGTGCGCACCAAGAAGGGCAGCGAGTTTGTCTCGCCCTCTACCACCGAAGAAGTGGCCGCATATTTGCTACAGCACCCGCAGGCCACGCTGTTGGCGGGCAGTACCGAAATGGGCTTGCAGGTTAACAAGCAATTTGTGCGGCCCGAGCACATTGTGTATCTGGGCAATGTGGCCGAGCTTAAAGCCGTCAAAGACAATAAAGAAAGCTGGAGCATCGGCGCGGCCACGCCGCTGGCTGTGGTGGAAACTTTGGTGGCCAAGCAGTATCCCGATTTTGCTGAGGTGATTCGCCGTTTTGGCTCGCCGCCCATTCGCTCTACCGCTACGCTGGCGGGCAATATTGCCAATGGCTCACCGATTGGCGACACCATGCCCTGCCTGATGGCGCTGGGCGCTACGCTGGCCCTGCGTACGGGGGACAAAACCCGCAAGGTGGCGCTGGATGCCTTCTACACCGGCATGAAAAAGTCGGTACTGCAAGCGGGTGAATTTATCGTGTCCATCGAGCTGCCCAAGCCAAAAGGCGGCGAGGTTTTCCGCGCCCACAAAATCAGCAAACGCTTTGACCAAGACATCTCGGCCACCGTAGCCGCCATGCGTTATGCGTTGGTGAATGGCAAGTTGAAAAACGTGCAAATCGCCTACAACGGCATGGCCCCGTCGCCATGCCGCGCACCCAAAATTGAAGCCGTGCTGGAGGGTAAGGCACCAGCTGATGTACTTGCAGCAGATATTGATGCAGCGATTACCGCCAGTTTCCCCGCACGCGACGGATTGCGCGCTACGTGGGCCTACCGCTCGCTGGTGGCGCGCAACCTGGTGATGCAGTTTGTGGAAGAGTCCCTAGAGCCAACCAAGGAGGCTGCATAAATGAACGCACCCACTACCCTTAAAGAACTGCTTCCCCCCACCGACACCCTGGGCCAGCAAGGCCAGGGCATCGTGCACGAATCTGCGCACCTGCATGTGACGGGCGAGGCGGTTTATACCGACGACATTCCCGAGCTGCGCGGCACGCTGTATGCGGCGCTCATCTTGTCCCCTGTGGCGCATGGCGAACTGATTGGCGAAGGCATTGACCGCGCCGCGCTGCTCAAGGAGCATGGTGTTGTAGCGGTGTTTACCGCCAAAGACATCCCCGGCGAGAACAACTGCGGCCCCATCATCCACGACGACCCGTTTTTAGCGGCGGACAAGGTCGAATTTTTAGGCCAGGCCGTGGCCGTAGTGGTGGCGCATGACATGCTGTACGCCCGCGAGGTTGCCAAACGCGCCAAGGTATTGGTGAAGGAGTTGCCCGCGCTGCTGACGATCGAAGAAGCTTTGGAAGCCAAGAGCTTCATCATGCCCGCCAAAGGCATCACACGCGGCAAACCCTTTGAGGCGATAGAAAAAGCCCCGCACAAAATCACCGGCAGCACCTACTGCGGCCAGCAGGAGCAGTTTTACCTGGAAGGCCAGATCACCTACGCCGTGCCGCGTGAAGACGACCAGCTCACCCTGTACGTGAGCACCCAGCACCCCGACGGCAACCAGCGCGAAGCCGCTGCCGCGCTGAACTTGACCACCAAAGACGTAGAGGTGATCTGCCGCCGCATGGGCGGTGCCTTTGGCGGCAAAGAGGGCAATGCCAGCATCTTCAGTCAGTCCGCAGCACTGGCCGCGCATCTGCTGAAAAAGCCCGTCAAGCTGCGTGTCAACCGCGATGACGACATGATGATCACCGGCAAGCGCCACGACTTTCGCATTGACTACACGGTAGGTTTTGACGACGCAGGCCGCATCCTGGGTGCCGACTTCATGCTCGCGTCGCGCTGCGGCTACAGCACCGACTTCAGCGGCCCAGTGAACGACCGCGCCGTATTGCACATCGACAACTGCTACTACCTGCCGCACCTGCACATCATCAGCCACCGCTGCAAAACGCACACGCAAAGCAGCACGGCCTTTCGGGGTTTTGGCGGCCCGCAGGGCATGTTTGGCATCGAAACGGTGATCGAAGAAATTGCCCAGCAGATCGGCAAAGACCCGCTGGACGTGCGCAAGATCAACCTGTACCAAGACCCGGCTGTCAGCGGTGACTCTGAGTCAATGACCACCCAGTACAACCAGGTGATTGAAGACTTTATTGCCGACAAGGTGATTGACCAGGTAGAAGCAGAATCAGCCTATCGAGCCCGCAGAACGAGCGTAAGCAGCTATAATAAGAATAGCAAATACAAGAAGCGCGGGGTTGCACTGGTGCCGCTCAAGTTTGGCATCAGCTTTACCGCCACCATGCTCAACCAGGGTGGCGCGCTGCTTAACATTTACATGGACGGCTCGGTCAGCGTCAACCACGGCGGCACCGAAATGGGCCAGGGCCTGAACACCAAAATGGCCCAGGTGGCGGCAGACGGCCTGGGCATCTCCGTGCGCCAAGTGCGCGTGACGGGCACCGACACGCAAAAAGTGCCCAACGCGTCGGCCACAGCGGCATCCAGCGGGGCCGACATCAACGGCGCGGCTATCAACAACGCCTGCGACCAGATGCGTGCGCGTCTGGCACCCGTGGCTGCGCGCATGTTGGGTTGCGCTGTAGATGCTATCAATTTCGCAGCTTGTTACGCCCATAATACAAAGGCTACAGGTCAAAATGACAAAAAATCGGTGCCGTGGGAAGCGGTAGTTAAACAAGCCTGGCTGGACCGTGTCGGTTTAAGCGTGACGGGCTTTTACATGACCCCCGACATCAAATACGACTTCACCACCCTGCAAGGCAAAGCCTTCTACTACAACTGCTACGGCGCTGCCGTGACCGAGGTAGAGATCGACACCCGCACGGGAGAGTGGTGGCTCAAGGCCGTGGACATCGTGCACGACGCAGGCCAGAGCATCAACCCCGCCGTGGACTTGGGGCAGATTGAAGGGGCCTACATCCAGGGCATGGGCTGGCTGACAATGGAAGAATGCGTGTGGGACTTAAAAGGCAAGAAGACCGAAGACGGCAAAGGTAACGTGCAGTTTTCGGGGCGCGGCAAGCTGCTCACCCACGGCCCCAGCACCTACAAAATCCCGGTCGCCAGCGACGTGCCCGAGCATTTCAAGGTCAGCTTCTTCGACGGCCAAAACGTCAAACCCACCCCCTTCAGAAGCAAAGCGGTTGGCGAACCACCTTTGATGCTGGCCTTAAGCGCCTACTTCGCCCTGCGCGACGCAGTCAGTGCCAGTGCCGACCACAAGGTGCGCGTGGACTTGACGGCCCCCGCCACACCCGAGCGCATTTTGATGGCGTGTGAGCGGGCGAAAGCGCGTCTTTAATGCCCTTCTCTCCGCTGGGTTTTGCGTCCAACGTTCTGCCCGCTTTGCAGCGGGCACTCACCGACAAGGGCTATACCACGCCCACCGCAGTGCAGTCTGCCGCCATCCCCGCTGTCTTGCAGGGCCGCGACGTGCTGGCCTCGGCGCAGACGGGGTCGGGCAAAACAGCGGCCTTTGTGCTGCCCATCTTGC
>JAYVJV010000250.1:0-10429 GCA_043769005.1 Polaromonas sp.
CCCAGGCAACTGCAACTTCTGCCGCACCGCATGCCGTAGCGAAGCAAAAGTAGCCTCCAAACCCTGCGCACTGGTATCAATGCTCAACTGCGCCTTGGAGTAAAAAGCCGCGCGCCCGGCCAGGATGCTCTTGAGGTCTTCGATGGCTTCTTTGCTGGCGGCCATGGGGCGCAAGTCGCCTTGGGCTGTGACGCGCTTGAGGTGGTCTTGCGCGGTGGCTTGCAGCCACACGGTGGTGCACTGCGACAGCGCCTGGGTAAAGGTAGCCGTCTCAGAGACCAGGCCGCCGGGGGTGGCGATGACCACTTGGGCGTGGCGCTTTATCACCTCGTCCAGTGCGCGCCGCTCGTAGCGGCGGTAGGCGTTGGCACCGTAGAGCGCCTGAATCTCCGCCACGCTGCCACCAGCGAGTTTTTCTATCTCGCGGCTCAGCTCGACGAATGGGTAGCCCAGGTCGTGCGCCAGCATCGCGCCCAGGGTTGATTTACCAGCGCCACGCAGGCCGATCAGGGCAATGCGCTGGCTGGTCAGGCCGTCGCCCGCGCGCGCACCGCCCAGTAGCTCGCCCAGCGCAATGCGTACACGCTGCAAGGTGGCATCATCTTGCGTGCTCAGCATTTCGCGGATCATCAGCCATTCGGGCGACGAGGTGGTGATGTCGCCGATCAGCTCGCTCACTGCGCATTGCAGCGCACCTGCGACTTGCAGCAGCACCAATAGCGAGGCATTGCCCACGCCGTATTCCATGTTGGCCAAGTGCCGCTCTGACACTCCCGCCGCCAGCGCCACGGCCTTGCGCGTCATGCCCCGGCGGGCACGCAAAACGCCCATGCGCTGGCCCAAGGCGACCAGGTCTGGATGGCGCGCTTCGGTGTCGGCCGGGATAGGGGCGGCCTCGCGCAGGCTTGCGGCCTTTAGGGTGGCCTTCAATGTGGCCTTGACTGCGGCCTTGCCCTTAGCCGGGGGTTTGTCCAGCGATTTAGCCGCAGGTTGAGGTCGGGATGAGCTTGATTTATGCAATATAGTGCTTGACTTCATAGTTAAATTGATTTATCGTTACGGGCTGCACAATACTGCATATTGCACAAAGATGCAAGTTTGGGCCTATGCTCAAGCTGTTTGCCCGCCACGCCCACCGAGGAGACACCTTTGACCAGCCCTGAACCCACCGCCGCTTCCCTGGGCGCACCGTTTAACTTTGCCCAGCACCTGATCGCGCTGAACCAGCAGCGCGCCAGCAAAACCGCTTACATCGACGACCAAGGAAGCTTGAACTATGGCGAGTTGGCCCAGCGCGTGCGCAGCATGGCCGCTGCCCTGCTGGCCCAGGGCATTCGCCGCGAAGAGCGCGTGCTGCTCTTGATGCACGACTGCAATGACTGGCCTGTGGCCTTCTTGGGCGCGATGTACGCGGGCATCGTGCCCGTAGCGGTGAACACCTTGCTCACGCCGGACGACTACGCCTACATGCTGCAACACAGCCGGGCGCAGGCCGCGCTGGTGTCGCAGGCGCTGCTGCCCGCTTTGCAAACCGCCATGGCCCAGGGCGGGCATGAGGTGAAAAATGTCATCGTCTCAAACCCTGTCGCCGCAGGTGCATCTACAGCAGACGCAGCCGGATTGCCGCAGGTCGCAGTGGCGCTGCACGCCCTGCTGGCCCAGCACGCCCCGCTGGCCGCTGCCGCACCCACCAGCCCAGACGACCCAGGCTTTTGGCTCTATTCCTCAGGCTCTACCGGCAAACCCAAGGGCACGCTGCACAGCCACGGCAACCCCTACTGGACGGCGCAGCTTTACGGCAAAGAAATATTGGGTATGCGCGAGCAAGACGTGTGCTTTTCAGCGGCCAAGCTGTTTTTTGCCTACGGCCTGGGCAATGCATTGACCTTCCCCTTAAGCGCTGGGGCCACCACTATTTTGATGGCCGAACGGCCCACGCCAGACGCAGTATTCAAGCGCTGGACGGGCGGCGTAGGCGGCACCCAGCCAACCATCTTTTTTGGTGCGCCCACCGGCTTTGCGGGCATGCTGGCCGCGCCCAACCTGCCTGCCAAAAGCGCGCTTGCGCTGCGCATGGCATCGTCCGCAGGCGAGGCCTTGCCCAAAGAGCTGGGCGAGCGGTTTACTGCCCACTTTGGCGTAGAGATCATTGACGGCATTGGCTCCACCGAGATGCTGCATGTGTACCTGTCCAACGCGCCCGGCAAGGTACGCTATGGCACCACCGGCTGGCCCGTGCCGGGCTACCAGATTGAGCTGCGCGGCGAAGATGGCCAAGGCGTGCCGGATGGCGAGCCAGGCGACCTGTATGTGCAGGGCCCCAGCGCCGCGCTGATGTACTGGGGCAACCGCGAAAAGTCGCGTGACACCTTTCAGGGTGCGTGGACCAAAAGCGGTGACAAATACGTGCGCAATGCGGACGGCAGCTACACCTACTCGGGCCGAGGCGACGACATGCTCAAAGTCAGCGGCATTTACGTTTCGCCGTTTGAAGTCGAGGCCACCTTGATCCAGCACCCTGCCGTGCTGGAATGCGCAGTGATAGGCAAAGAAGACGTAGACGGGCTGACCAAAACCAAGGCCTACGTGGTGCTCAAGCAAGGCCAGCAGGTTGATGAGGCCACGCTGAAGGCTTTTGTCAAAGACCGATTGGCCCCCTACAAGTACCCGCGCTTTATCGAGTTTATTGACGAGCTGCCGAAAACCGCCACCGGAAAAATCCAGCGTTTCCGCCTGCGCGAACGCGAGCGCAAGGCGTGAACATGCACTGTGAATATTCCAGCCCTCACCCCTGCCCTCTCCCAGAGGGAGAGGGAGCAAGCCCCCGCTGCCTCGCCACTTTGAATCCATCCAAGAGGCTAGTTTGGATCTAGCCAACTTTCTCATCCAGTTGCTCAACAGCGTGCAGTACGGTCTGCTGCTGTTCATGCTGGCTGCGGGCCTCACCTTGATCTTTGGCATCATGGGCGTGGTCAATCTGGCGCATGGCAGCTTCTACATGCTGGGGGCGTACCTAGCCTGGTCTTTGTCCACACTCACGGGCAGCTTTACCGTGGCGATTATTTTGGGCGTGGTGTTGTCCGTCGCATTTGGCTTGCTGCTGGAGCGCGTGCTGTTTCGCCACTTCTACCAGCGTAGCCATCTCGACCAGGTGCTGCTGACCTTTGGCTTGATCTATATCTTTGAAGAAACCCGCTCAATCTTGTGGGGCGACGATGTGCATGGCGTGACCATCCCCGATGCCTTGTCGGCCTCCATCCCGCTGACCGACAACCTGTCGTACCCCGTGTACCGCCTGTTCATGAGCGGCCTGTGCATTGCGCTGGCTTTGGGGCTGTACCTGCTGATTTCCAAAACCCGCCTGGGCATGAAAATCCGCGCGGGCGCGTTTAACCGCGACATGGCCGAATCCTTGGGCGTGAACGTCAAACTGATTCAGATGATTGTGTTTGCGCTGGGTGTGGCGCTGGCCGCCATCGCGGGCATGATCGCCTCGCCCATCTCGTCGGTGTACCCCAACATGGGCTCAAGCGTACTCATCATGTGCTTTGTGGTGGTGGTGATTGGCGGCATAGGCTCAGTGCGCGGGGCACTCATTGCCGCGCTGTTGGTGGGCTTGGTAGACACCTTTGGCAAGGTACTGTTCCCGTCAGTGGCCAGCATGCTGGTGTATGTGCTGATGGCACTGGTGCTGCTCTTCAAGCCCGAAGGTTTGTTTAAACAATGAAAAATCAAGGCATAGGGAACAGGCATGAGGAACCAGGTATGAAGGAGCTGGCATGAGCGTCGCCACCGCCAATCTGGAGCGCCTGCCGCGCAGCCTACAGTTTGCCCTGCTGCTGGCCGCTGTGGCGCTGGCAGTATTTCCGTTTGTAGGCAGTGATTTTTACATTGGCATGGTCACGCGCATGCTCATCATGGCGATATTTGCCATGAGCCTGGATGTGCTGCAAGGCGTGACGGGCCTGGTCTCGCTGGGCCACGCGGCCTACTTTGGCCTGGCGGGCTATGCGCTGGCGTTTTTATCGCCTGCCGACAGCGCGCCCAGCATCTGGTGGACGCTGCCCTTGGCCGTGGGTGCAGCGGCAATGGCGGCCCTCATCATTGGTTTTTTTGTGGTGCGCACGCACGGCATTTACTTCATCATGGTCACCATGGCCTTTGCGCAAATGGTGTTCTTTCTGTTCTTTGACAACAAGGCGCTGGGCGGCTCGGATGGGCTGTACATCAACCTCAAACCGTCGGTCAATCTGGGTAGCTTTGAGCTGCTAAATTTAGACAACAAACGCAGCCTGTACTTTCTGGTCTTTGGCATCACACTGGCGGTGTATCTGTTTTTGCGCCGCATGCTGTTCAGCCCCTTTGGCCGCACACTGGGCGGTATCCGCATCAACGAGCACCGCATGCGCGCCATGGGCTACAACACCTTTGCCTACAAGCTGGCTGCCTTCACCCTGGCGGGGGCGCTGGCAGGCGTGGCGGGCTACCTGTGGGGCGTGCAAAGCGGCTACATCAACCCCGAGCTGATGGGCTTTCACCAAAGCGCCCACGCCATCATGATGCTGATATTGGGCGGCATGGGTAACTTTGCCGGGGCCATTCTGGGCGCGTTTGCTTTCGACATACTGCTGCATGTGTTCAAAGACCTGCCCACGGTGGGTAGCGTGCAGCTAGGCAAGCATTGGCAGTTATGGATGGGCAGCTTTATCGTACTGGTGGTGATTTTTGCACCACGGGGATTGTTGGGTTTGGTTGAGAAACTCAGAGGCAAAAAAACCTCTGACAATGCACCAGGAGCCCCGCATGATTGAGGCCTTGCTGGTTGCCAAAAACCTGACCAAACGCTTCGGCGGCTTGGCGGCGGTGAACGACATCTCGCTCAGCCTGCACCGCAATACCATCCATGCCGTGATCGGCCCCAACGGCGCGGGCAAATCGACGCTGGCCAATTTACTCTCGGGCGACATCCCGCCTACTTCGGGCAGTGTGCACCTAAATGGCAAAGACATGACCGGTGCCGCGCCCGAGAAAATCTCCCGCGCTGGGCTGGGGCGCAGCTACCAAAAAACCAATATCTTTCTGCCGCTCACGGTGTGGGACAACGTGCACCTGGCCGCCCAGTCGCGCGCCCAGCATGCCACGCGCTGGTTCAGCCGTGCTACAGATTTCAAAGCTGCTTACGCCCTGTCTATAAGGGCTATCGAGCAATCTGGCTTGCAAAACAAGATGCAGTCGGGAGCCAGCGCCCTGTCGCACGGCGAGCAGCGCCAGCTGGAGATTGCCATGGCCTTGGCCACCGAGCCGCAGGTTTTATTGCTCGACGAACCGCTGGCAGGCATGGGCACGGCCGAGGCCGAAAAAATGATTGTTCTGCTGCACGCCCTCAAGCAAGACCACGCTATTTTGTTGGTAGAGCACGATATGGATGCCGTGTTTGCGCTGGCCGACCAGCTCACCGTCATGGTCAACGGCAGCATGATCGCCAGCGGTCTGCCGGCTGACATCCGCAGCAACGCGCAGGTGCAGGCGGCTTACCTGGGTGAGGAGCACGCATGAGTGATGTGTCCAAGTCGTCTAGCGCCTCAACCAGCCCCGTCAATATGTCGCAGGCCCTGATCCCTGCCGCACAGGCTTTGATCGAGGTGCAAGGCCTGCAAAGCTACTACGGCGCAAGCCACATCCTGCGCGGCATCGACTTCCGCGTGGGCCGTGGCGAGACCATCGGCCTGATGGGCCGCAACGGCATGGGCAAGTCCACCTTGCTCAAATCCATCATGGGCCTGGTCAAGCCGCGCGGCGGCAGTGTGCATATTGCGGGCCAGGAGATGATGGGACGATCAGCCTACGAAGTAGCGCAACTGGGCATTGCCTACGTGCCCGAAGGGCGTGGCATCTTTGGCAACCTGAGCGTGAAAGAAAACCTCCTAATGGCCGCGCGCGCTGGCAAAAACGGCCAGAAAGACTGGACATTTGAGCGCGTGCTGGAGACCTTCCCACGTTTACAGGAGCGCCTGGGTCACGGTGGCCAGCAGCTCAGCGGCGGCGAGCAGCAAATGCTCACCATTGGCCGCGCCCTGATGACCAACCCCGACGTGCTTATTTTGGACGAAGCCACCGAAGGCCTGGCCCCGCTGATCGCCAAAGAGATATGGCGTATTTGTGGGGCGATCAAGCAAACCGGTATCAGCAGCATCATTGTCGACAAAAACTACCAGCAAGTGACCCAGGTGACAGACCACAACGTGATCTTGGTCAAGGGCGAGGTGGTGTTTGCGGGCAGCTCGGCGCAGCTACGTAGCCAGCCCGAGCTGCTGGCGCGCCATTTGGGCGTTTAATGCCTGATAGACAAAAAAACTGGCAAAAAAATACCCGCTTGCGCGGGTATTTTTTTGCGTACTAAGTGAATTACTTAGCTGCTGGGGCTTTAGCTTTTTTGCCGCCTTTAGCTTTTTTCATTTTCTTTGCCATGATGATTTCCTTAGAGGGGGAGGTTAATAAAACCTGCTTTTCAGCAAGTACTACAGTGTAACCAATAAGCTGACCACGCTGAGGTGAATATTCAACGCTGCAAAACAAAATAACGTTGACAACATAACCGCTTGATACAAAAAAACCACACTTGCGGGTTACAGTTACAGCTTCACCACTTTGCCCCTATGCCATTCGCCCCTGCTTTGAGTCCGCTTGCGCCCAGTGCTCAGCCCTTTCGCCAGCGCGATTTTGTGGGGTTTTTGCTGGGCCTGCCTTTTTACTGCATGCTGGGCTTGTTGGTGGTCGAAGCCGCCCTGGCCGCGCTGACCACCTGGCTGGTGATCAAGGCCGGGCAAGACCTGGCCAATGAAGATTTTTTGCTGGCCGATTTTGGCTGGATTGTGCTGGCGCAGTCCACCTCGTATGTGGTGGGCGCTATCAGCTGGATTTATGCCGAGCGGGCGGGCTTTGGGGCCTTTGGCCGTTACATGCTGCGCTTTGCCCGCGAAAACCGCAATGATGCCCGGCTGTTTGGCGATACCCAGCAGCGCGAAAAAGTAGAGCCCTTTTTAACCAACGAGGCCTTTCATATTTTCTTCGAGGTGGTCTACGAGCTGGAGGCCGATCTCAAGCTGTTTTTCAGCCTGCTGTTTAACACCATCGTGCTGGGCGTGGCCATAGATGCGGGCCTGCCCGCTGTGTACGGCCTGGTCTTTGTGGCGCTGCTGGTGTTGCAGTACCTAGCCCGCCATTGGCTGGCCAGAACCTATGCCGACAACCAGCGCGCCACCAACCACATGACGGCGCGCACCTACACCGCCTGGGACAACATCACCAGCGGCAACCGCTATAACTTTCGCGTGTGGCATCTGGGCTTCAAACAGCGCCTGCGCGAGGCGCTGGCAGCGCAAATACGCGCCATTTTGGCCAAGGAAGGTATTGCGGCGGTGGGTGGCATCTTCTCGCTGCTGTTTATCTTTGCCTACCTGGCCATCGTAGCCGCTCGCAATGCGCAAGAGGCGGGTTTGCTGATTGCCCTGGCCGCTACCCTGCCCAAGCAGATTGAGCTGTCCTACAGCGTGCACAGCCTGGCCTCGGGCTGGAACGACCTGCTGGCGATCTGGACGCGCATGGCCGGTGCCTGCAACGCCATGCAGCCCCAGGCCGATGCACAGTTTGCATCGCGCATCAAGCTCAGCCAACTGCAGCTGAGCTACACGCCGCCCAGCTCAGACGTAGTGGCCAGCCATACCACCGCCCTGCCTCTGGCCAGCTTTGAGGCCGCCTGCGCCCTGCTGCCCCAGTTGCAGCGCGGGGTGGTGCAAGTGCGCGGGGGTAACGGCTCGGGCAAATCCACCCTGTTGGCCGCTTTAAAGCAGCATCTGGGCAGCCAGGCCTATTACTGGCCCACCAGTACCAAGCTGGCCTTTGAGTTTGCCGCCGCCGAGGCCAAAGCCAGCGAAGAAGACGATGATGAAACCGACGACGAGGTTGACGATAAGCGTACCGATAAGCGTATCGATACGAGTAGCGATGTGGGCGACATTGCGGGCGCAGCCACCAGCACAGCCACCAGCAGCAGCACTGGCAAAGGCTTTTCATCTGGCGAGCGCCAGATGCAGTCGCTGAGCGAAATCGTGCGCGAGACGAATGCGCAAATTTACCTGCTCGACGAATGGGATGCCAACCTGGATGCCAGCAACCGCGCCACCGCCCAGGGCCTGATCGACATCTTGGCGGCGCGCGCGCTGGTGGTAGAGATTTCGCACCGGGGCTAACCCTTTGATTCAGGACGTATGCACATGAGCCAAACCACCCGCACCCAGGTGTGCATCATCGGCGCAGGCCCCGCTGGCCTGCTGCTGGGCGCGCTGCTGCACAAGGCAGGTATTGACAACCTCATTATTGAGCGGCAAAGCGGCGAGTACGTGCTGGGCCGCATTCGTGCGGGTATTCTAGAGCAAACCACGGTAGATGCCCTGCACGATGCAGGCGTGGGCCTGGGCGTGCAGACGCACGGCCATGTGCACAACCATATTGAACTGGTGTTTAACGGTCTGCGCCACGCCATCGAGCTGACGGGTCGCACAGGGGGCAAGGCCGTCACGGCCTACGGCCAAACCGAGGTTACCCAAGACCTGATGGCCCACCGCGCCGCCGTGGGCCGCAGCACCGTGTATGAAGCCAAAGACGTGAGCTTGCACCAGTTTGACTCGGTCAAGCCCCTGGTGCGCTACACCCAGAACGGCGTAGCGCACGGGGTGCAGTGCGACTTTATCGCGGGCTGCGACGGCTTTCACGGCATCAGCCGCGTCAGCGTGCCAGTAGGCAGCATCACCGAGTTTCACAAAGACTACCCCTTTGGCTGGATCGGCGTGCTGGCCGACGTGCCCCCGGTCTCGCCGCACGCCATCATCTACGGTAACAGCCAGCGCGGCTTCTCGCTGTGCAGTATGCGCAGCCTGACGCGCAGCCGCTACTACGTGCAATGCCCCATGACCGACAAGGTGGAAGACTGGAGCGATGAACGCTTTTGGAACGAGCTGAAACTGCGCCTGGACGAGGACACCGCCAGCCGCATCATCACCGGGCCGTCGATAGAAAAAAGCATCGCCCCATTGCGCAGCTTTGTCGCCGAGCCGATGCGCTTTGGCAGGTTGTTTTTAGCAGGCGATGCCGCCCACATCGTGCCCCCCACCGGTGCCAAAGGCCTGAACCTGGCCGCCAGCGACGTGAAAATGCTGTATGAAGCCTTCACCGACTACTACACCGACAAATCCGAATCCGGCATCAACGGCTACAGCGCCCGCGCCCTGGCCAAAGTGTGGCGCGTAGAGCGCTTTAGCTGGTGGCTCACCACTCTGATGCACCGCTTCCCCGACAGCGCAGGCTTTGGGCAAAAGATGCAAGAGGCCGAGCTGTCGTACCTGATGAGCTCGGAGGCAGCGCAAACGATGCTGGCGGAGAATTATGTTGGGCTACAGGGCTAATTTCGACTTCGTTTAGCGGGGCGGTGTGAATAAATGCCTGTACTCGCTAGTGCAACAAAATACCGCATTCCAAGGCGTTAGGTAGACTTCAGAGCAGTGCAATTTTCACCTTTGCCAAAGTGATGTACAGATTCGATGACGTGAAATTAACCCGGTCTTCTTCACCCAGGTACAAATCCAGATGGCGTGCGCCACCTAAACCTGGGGTGAACTGGTCGTTAACCAGCCACTGCGCAGACAGCAAACGGTTAGCCGATGCACTGTCCAAGTGCGAGCCATCTTCCTGCAAGAGTGGACCCACCAGCCTGAACTTTGCGCCTCTGGGCAAAACAATCGAATCTGCCGCAGCGGTTTGCCACGGCACCAAAGCGCCCCCATAGCCGTTGGAGGCAATGGCATCAAGCCAGTAACCAACATCCACAGACCAGTTGAGGTACTTGCCCGCATTGACACCAGAGGTGATGCGGCCAGTACCTTCGGTTTTAGTGGCATTGATGAAGCTGGCAGGATAACGTCCGATCACACTGTTGCCAAACGAGCAAGCCGTATTCAAACAGCCGACCACGGTCTGCGCTGCATCCGTATGGAACGATTCCACCGCCGTGTAGTACACCGTCACGAGATACTCCTCGGTTGAAAGGGTACCGGCAGGAGCAGGAGCTGGTGCTGGTGCTGGTGCTGGTGCTGGTGCTGGTGCTGGTGCTGGTGCTGGTGCTGGTGCTGGTGCTGGTGCTGGAGCAGGAGCAGGAGCAGGAGCAGGAGCAGGAGCTGGAGCTGGGGCTGGAGCAGGAGCAGGAGCAGGAGCAGGAGCAGGAGCAGGAGCTGGGGCTGGGGCTGGGGCTGGAGCTGGAGCTGGGGCTGGGGCTGGGGCTGGAGCTGGAGCTGCGGCTGCGGCGGGTGCTGGAGCCGGAGCTGGAGCCTCTGCGGCACCTCCGCCGCAAGCGCTCACAAGGACACAAGCGGCAATA
>JAYVJV010000251.1:0-3384 GCA_043769005.1 Polaromonas sp.
GCCGTGGGCGCCCCCAAGGGCGCTATCGTGCTGTTGCAGGAAATTTTTGGCCTCAATAGCCATATCCGCGCCGTGGCCGATGGCTACGCGCTGGACGGCTACTACGTGCTGGCACCGGCCACCTTCCAGCGCGCCGAGCCGGGTGTGGAGCTGGGCTACACCCCGAAGATATGCAACGCGGCTTTGCCTTAAAAACAGCGGCAGAAGCTGTCAAACCACTCTTGATGCAAGACGTGCAGACCGCCGTTCACCACGCCGCCCAGCAGGGCCAGTCCGCCGCATCGCCCTTGAAAGTAGGCGTGATGGGCTTTTGCTGGGGTGGCCTGCTCACCTGGCGCGCCGCCACCCAGCTTACCAGTGTGAGCGCTGCCGTGCCCTACTATGGCGGCGGCATGCACCTGGAGCTGGCGCACGCCCCGCGCTGCCCCACCATGGCGCACCTGAGCAATGACGATGCCTACGTACCGCTGGATGGGGTGGCCGCGCTGCAAAAAGCCCACCCCGGCGTGCAGGTGCACCTGTACGATGCCAAGCACGGCTTTAACTGCGACCAGCGCGCCTCGTGGAACCCGACCGCAGCGGCGTTGGCGCGCCAGCGCACACTGGCATTCTTTGCCCAGCACCTGGCGGCGTAAGCGCCAACACGGTTCGGACACATCCAAGCCGTTTGGACTGCACTTGCCACAGCCTTTGCGCACCGCCCGTCGTACTACCTCAATTTATAGACCATTTCAGCCTCTAGCCCAATAAAACCGAGCGTAAGCAGCTATGAAATTAATAGTAATTGTAGCATTCCTGTGGGCCAGTGCAGCGCAAGCCGCCGACTACACCGGCCCGCTGTTTGATGCCCACCTGCACTACAACGACGAGGCGCAGACCGCGCACCCCATTGGCGATGTGCTGGACCGCATGCAGCGCAACCAGGTGCGCGCCATCATCGCCAACTCGCGCCCCAACGACGGCACTAAGTCCTTGGCCGCTGCCAAAGCACAGACCACCAAAGCAGGGGTGACGGTGCTGCCCTTTATCCGCTTGTACCGCAACCGCGCCGACTACGACAGCTGGTTCAAAGACGAAAGCATCTACCAGATGGTGCTGGACGAGCTAGCGCGCGGCACAGCAGCCGGGCCATACCGTGGCATTGGCGAGTTTCATCTGTACGACAGTCAGAATGCCAACGGCCCGGTGGCCAAAAAACTGATGGCCCTGGCCGAAGAAAAAGACCTGGCCGTGCTGGCCCATGTGGACGATGTGGCTATTGACCTCTTGATGCAAAACACCCCCAGCAAGGGGCAAAGAACCAAGCTCATCTGGGCGCATACCGGCATTGGCGGCACCACCACCGAGCGCGTGCGCGCATTGCTTCGCAAGTACCCCCAGCTCCTGGGCGAGCTGTCCTACCGCCCCGGCCTCACCGGCGAAGGCGGCAAGCTCAGCCCCGAGTGGCGCGCCCTGCTGCTGGAGTTTCCCGGCCGCTTCGTCATCGGCTCAGACACCTGGGTCAACCAGCGCTGGCAATACTACGACGATCTGATGCGCGGCTACCGCGTGTGGCTGGGCGATTTGCCGCCTGAGGTGGCGCGCAAAATTGGCTGGGACAACGCGGCCAACTTGTTCGGCGTGAAAGCGCCGTGACGCAGCGTAAGCAGGCCACTCGTCGGCCTACTACACAGCCAGCCAAGCGGTGATGGAGTGTGGTTGTGATGCTAGCCCCGTGTGCGGGCCAGATACCGCTTGCGCCAAAACACGCCGATCAACGTGAAAGCGATGGTTAGCATAGCGCCCAGCGCCCACCAAAAGCCGCCCTTGGTATGAATGAAGGGCATGAATTCAAAGTTCATGCCGAAAAATCCGGTAATTAAATTGAGTGGCAAAAACACCGCTGTAATCGCCGTGAGCGTGCGCATGATGTCATTGGTGCGGTTGCTTTGCGCGCTGAAGTGGATCTGCACCGCCGTCTCAGCCGACTGCTGCAGGCGGCGCACATGGTGCATCACACGCTCGATATGCTCAATCACATCGCGCGAGCGCGCGACCAGGCTGTCGCGCTCGGTGCGCGCCTGGGGCGTGTGCGCCAGCGGCTGCTCTTGCAGGGTGTCCAGCCACTCCTGTATGGCATCGTGCTGTTCATCACACAGGTCTTCCAGCGCAT
Source organism: Polaromonas sp. (assembly GCA_043769005.1). GTDB lineage: Bacteria > Pseudomonadota > Gammaproteobacteria > Burkholderiales > Burkholderiaceae_C > JAAFIP01. Next base: position 2,153 of record JAYVJV010000251.1, read on the forward strand.
GCAGGTCGTTGCGTGCGGCCAGCAGGGCGCGCCAGTTAATGAAGCGGGTGCTGGGGCTCATGAGTTCGACCTGCCAATGGTCCAGCTGGGCGCTGAGCGTCTTGCGCAGGTTCAGGTAGCCGTCCACCATGGCGTTGACCATGCGCAGCATCAGATCGGCCGGTGAGGTGGGGCGGCGGGCGTGCGGTTCGCTGGTCATGCGGCGCACAAAGTCGTCGGCGGTGGCGCAGCCATCGGGGTGCACCGTGACCAGCACGCGGTCGTACAGCAGAAAGCCAATCGGTTGCGTGGCCACATGCTTCAATATCGCTGGGCCCGATTTTTTGCGTGACGGCGCGGCGGGCTCGGTCAGGGCGGTGCCATTGCCACCCAACACCAGGCGGCGAAAGATGATCCGGTCGTAGTCGCTGGTGTAGTCGTAGTGGCTGGGGTGCTGGGCATTGAGTAGATCCTGTTGGTGCAGATCAATCGGTGCAGCGCGCGTCAGGTGCTGTAGCTGGCCCTGAAAAGTAGTCCAGTCCAGCTCCAGCTCGCTGCGCGTGAGGGCCCACCAGATAAAGCCCGTCTCCGGCAGAGCTTGCGGCAGCGCATCCAGGCGCTGGGTGAGCTTGGGATCAATCAGGAATAAAGACTTCGTGGGCATGCTGCGGGCGGGGTATTTAAATGCTGTTTTATGGCTTTAGCCCAATAAAATAGGGCGTAAGCAGCTATTTATTAGATAGCAAATACTGGGCTGCGTCAATGGCAAAATAGCTCAGCACGCCATCCGCCCCGGCGCGTTTGAAGGCCAGCAGGCTCTCCATCATCACCGCGTCGTGGTCTAGCCAGCCATTGATCGCAGCGGCTTTGAGCATGGCGTACTCACCGCTCACCTGGTAGGCGAAGGTGGGCACTTTGAACTCGTCTTTGACGCGGCGCACGATGTCCAGATACGGCATGCCGGGTTTGACCATCACCATGTCGGCGCCTTCGGCCAGGTCCAGCGCCACTTCACGCAGGGCCTCGTTGGAATTGCCCGGGTCCATCTGATAGACCTTCTTGTCGGCCTTGCCCAGGTTGGCGGCCGAGCCCACGGCATCACGGAACGGGCCATAAAACGCGCTGGCGTACTTGGCGCTGTAGGCCATGATCTTCGTGTGCACCAGCCCGTTGGCTTCCAGCGCGGTGCGAATGGCGCCGATGCGCCCGTCCATCATGTCGCTGGGAGCCACCATGTCCACGCCCGCCTGCGC
>JAYVJV010000252.1:0-2078 GCA_043769005.1 Polaromonas sp.
CTGAGCGAAGAAGGCCGGGCCGAGCTCAAGGCGGCCGGCGAGCAGTTCCGCAAGGCCGCCATCCCGATCGACAAAACGCTGGCCAGCCCCTATTGCCGCACCAAGGAAACCGCGGCACTCTTCACGCCCCGGCTGCAAGTCGTGCCCGTTTTGGCCAGTTTCAACAGTGTGCCCGCGCGCGAAGGCGAACTGGAGCGCCTGTTTTCGCAGCGCCCGGCGCCTGGCAAAAACACCCTGATCGTGGCGCACGGTCTTACCCTGCGCGGCCTGACCGGCTTTGCCATTGGCGAAGGCCACGCGCTGGTGATGGAGCCCGGCAACTTCAAAACCATCGTAGCCCGCATTGCCCCTAATGAATGGGCGGGCGTGGCGTCCGCCCGATAAGCGCATTTGCGTCTGTGCCTGGGGATTGAACGGGCTATGGCCGGCTATGGCCGGCTATGGCCGGCTATGGTTGGTTATGGTTGGTTATGGCCGGCCATGGTTTAACCCGGTTTTCGACCGGTTGCCCCCGTGGTAACCTGACCAGACCTGAACACCACTACCGGAGACACAGCCATGTTGCCCAGCCGTTTACGCCGCGCCGCCCTCGTCCTTGCCAGCACCGTACTGCTGGCCGCTTGCGGCACCACCGAGCCTGCCAAACCCGCCCTGACAGTCTCGACCGAGGTCAAAAATCTCCTGTGGGTGGGCAACAGCTTTTTCTATTACAACAACTCCATGCATGGCCATGTCGGGCAGTTGTTGGGCGCCGCGGGCGTGCGTGGTACGCGGGCCAGTTCGGCCACGATCAGCGGCTCAGGCATCAATTGGCATGACCTGGAGGCGCATTTCAAGCCCGGCGGCGTGGCCAGTTATTCGTTTGTGGGTGACAACGAAGTGCGCTTCAACACCTTTGACAAGCCCTTCGATGGCGTGTTGATGATGGACTGCAGCCAGTGCCCTGTTCACCCACAGCTGCAAAAGATTTTTTACGAGTACGCTGGCAAACACAGCGCCACGGCCCGCAAAAATGGCGCCGCACCGATCCTGTTCATGTCCTGGGCCTACCAGGACAAGCCAGAAATGACAAACCAGCTGGCCGCTGAATACGTCAAGGCCGGCAAGCAAAACAATGCGCTGGTGGTACCCGCCGGGCTGGCGTTTGCGGCCTCGGTTGCGAAACGGCCCGATCTGAACCTGTACATAGCCGACAAACGCCACCCCAGTCTGGCCGGCACTTACCTGGCCGCCTGCACGGTACTGGCTTCGGTCTACAAGACTAGCCCCGTGGGCCTGAAATACACCGCTGGTTTGCCGGCGGATGTCGCCACGCATCTGCAAAACGTGGCATGGGAAACCACCCAGGCGTTTCACGCCAAAGAAGGCCGTGGCAGTTTGTAGATACACGCCTAAATAGACGCCGCCCACCTGTTTGCACTTTACCCGCGTAGCCCCATGAGCACACTTTCCCTGATGGATCTGGCGTTTTTTATCTCGGAGTCTGACGCCAGCCCCAAACACGTCGCCGGTCTGCAAATTTGCAAAAAGCCGGCGAAGGCAAAAACCAACTTTGTCAAATCGATTTACGACAGCTACCTCACGTTTACCGATGTGGCGGCGCCCTTCAACCGCGTCATCAACTTCACGCTGAGTGCCCTGCCCAACTGGAAAACGGTGGAGTCGGTCGATCTGTCCCAACACGTCTACTTCCACAAGCTGCCGGCCAAAGGCAACGACCGCATGGCCCTGTATGAATTGATTGCCAGCCTGCACGCGCCCGTGCTGGACCGCACCAAACCCTTGTGGGAAGTCCACGTGATCGACGGCCTGTGGGACGGCCAATTCGCGCTGTACCAAAAAATGCACCACGCCTACGCCGACGGCGTGACCATGTCGCGCTGGGGGGCCGAGAGTTATCAAGATTCACCAGACGACCTGGAACTCACGCCGGTGTGGACCAAGGACCACACCCGCTCTGGCGCCAAGCGCAAAAAGGGCAACCAGGAACTGGCGATGTCGGTCTGGGCGCAAATCAGTACCAACGGCAAACGAGCCTTTGGCGTGAGCCGCCTCATGGCCATGCTGGCGCTCGAAAG
>JAYVJV010000253.1:0-6849 GCA_043769005.1 Polaromonas sp.
TCCGTGGCTGGCAAAAAACTCCACGTAGCGCAGCGCATGCTGGTGGTACATGCCCTCGGCTGCGCCCGATGTGATGGTGATTTTGCTGGGCGCTGGCGGAAACACGTACCAAGCCAGCCAGACAAAAATGCACACCGCCATGCATACGATGGGCACATACACCATAGCCCATCTGCGTTTGTAAATGTACGCCCAATTCACCGGCACAGTCTCCTGGATGAAGTTATATTTTTAGTATAAAAATAGCTTTGATTTATAAGTAATTCGTGTAACTATACTATACGATGCACGCTTTGTGACTAAATTCTCAGACCCTATGCAGATGGAGCTGTACCCTCTAGCCCCATATAATTTGGCTCCCCCCTGGGCACCATCCACATCATGCTTCGCGTCGGATCATTGATGTCGCACGTTTTACAGTGTGCGCGGTTTCGCGTATTGTTTGGAGGCTGGTTGTCGGCATCATCTGCCATTGGTGCGGCGACCAACTCCAGCCGATTTTCCCAAGAAACAGCGGTGTCTCTGCCCGAATGATGGCAGGCACCCGTGAGATACCATTCGTCTAGGAGGCAGTTTATGAATGAAGTTATTGCGATAAGTTACAACCCGGTTCTGCTCGCGCTGTCCTTCGCCGTGTCGGTGTTGGGCAGTTTTGTCGGATTAATGGCCTGTCGGCATATTGCGAAAGAAGATGGGCGCATCAGTTGGTACAACGCTGGATCTGCGGCGATTGCTATTGGTGGTGTGGCCGTATGGGCCATGCACTTCATTGGCATGTTGGCCCTGAAAGTGGATCTGGCGATGGGATACGCTGCAGTTGAAACCTTGGTGTCCATGGTGGCTGCCATTGCTGCAACCGCCCTGGCCTTGGCTTATGTGGCCAAGGCACCCAACGCACCGCTGCGCGTGGTGTCGGCCGGTATTGCAATGGGACTGGGGATATGCGTAATGCACTATCTGGGCATGTATGGCATGCGGTTCAACGGCGTGTTTGCGTGGAACTGGACTTTGGTAGCTCTGTCGGTGGCCATTGCCGTCGTCGCCTCTACGGCGGCGCTGTGGCTGGCCTTTCGCGCCAATGGCATCGGTTTGCGGGTATTGGCGGCATTGGTGATGGGGGTGGCGGTCTGCGCTATGCATTACACCGGCTTTGCTGCGGCAGACATCATTTGCACTACCACCAACCGTCTGGCCATGCCCACAGGCTTTGCTATCGTCCCTGCTACCCGGTTAGTGTTTGTGGTGGCATTCGTGGCAGGCACACTCATGCTGTTCATGTTGATCGATCAAATGCGCACGGCAATGGATAAACCTACGGTAGCGCTACGCCGCTGATGCAGTCAAGCGTCCCACCTCGGGTAATCGCCCCCAACACGATCCGTAGCCTGTCTCGCACAAAGCAGGCTACATCCCCGCGTAATTGGGCCCGCCGCCCCCCTCAGGCGTGACCCAGACGATGTTTTGCGTCGGGTCTTTGATGTCGCAGGTTTTACAGTGCACGCAGTTTTGGGCGTTAATTTGCAGACGGTCTTGGCCTTTGTCGGTTTTTACGTATTCGTACACGCCCGCCGGGCAGTAGCGTGCCTCGGGGCCGGCGTAGGTGATGAGGTTGGTGTTCACCGGAACCGATGCATTCTTTAACGTCAGGTGCGCAGGTTGATTTTCGGCGTGGTTGGTGTTGCTGATAAAGACGCTGCTGAGGCGGTCAAAGGTGAGCTTGCCGTCGGGCTTGGGGTATTTGATCTCTTCGCATTCACGCGCAGGCTTTAAAAAAGCGTGGTCGGGCTTGTCGCGCCGCAGCGTCCAGGGGATGTGGCCGCGCAGGGCGAACTGCTCGATGCCGTTCATCACCGTGGCAACGATCAATCCTTTTTTGAACCAGCTCTTGAAATTGCGTGCCTTGTGCAGCTCGGTGTGCAGCCAGCTTTTCTCGAAAGCTTCTGGGTAGGCCGTTAGCTCGTCACCAGCGCGACCGGCCTGGATGGCCTCAAACGCCGCCTCAGCAGCCAGCATGCCAGTTTTGATGGCGGCGTGGCTGCCTTTGATGCGGCTCACATTTAAAAAGCCCGCGTCGCAGCCCACCAGCGCACCACCGGGAAACACGGTTTTTGGCAGGCTCATCAAACCACCCGCAGTGATGGCGCGTGCGCCGTAGCCCAGGCGTTTACCGGGTTGTATGCCTTTGGCAGCGTCGCCTTCCAGATACCAGCGGATATTGGGGTGCGTCTTCCAGCGCTGGAACTCTTCAAACGGGCTGAGGTAGGGGTTGGCGTAGTCCAGCCCGGTGATAAAGCCCAGCGACACCTTGTTGCCCTCCATGTGGTACAAAAACGCGCCGCCATAGGTGGCATTGTCCATCGGCCAGCCTGCGGTGTGCATGACAAAGCCGGGTTGGTGGCGGGCTGGGTCGATCTCCCACACTTCTTTGATGCCCAGGCCGTAGCTTTGCGGGTCTTTGCCTTCGTCGAGCTTGAATTTGGCGATGAGCTGCTTGCCCAGGTGGCCGCGCGCGCCCTCGGCAAAAATGGTGTACTTGCCATGCAGCTCCATGCCCAGCTGAAAGTCTGCCGTGGGCTCGCCCTCTTTGTCGATGCCCATATTGCCCGTGGCCACACCTTTGACTGCGCCTGTGTCGTCATACAGCACCTCGGCGGCGGTAAAGCCCGGGAAAATTTCTACTCCCAGGCTTTCCGCCTGCTGGCCCAGCCAGCGTGTGAAGTTCCCCAGGCTGACAATGTAGTTGCCGTGGTTTTCAAAGCACTCGGGCAGCAGGGCATTAGGCACGCGCAGGGCAGACTTTTCGCCCAGAAACACCATGGCATCGTCGGTTACGGGCTGGTTCAAGGGGGCACCCAGCTCCTTCCAATTGGGAAGCAACTCGGTCAGTGCAATCGGGTCCATGATGGCACCGCTCAGGATATGCGCGCCAGGCTCGGAGCCTTTTTCTAACACGACCACCGACACGTCTTTGCCGCTAGATGCCGCCAATTGCTTCAGGCGAATGGCGCTGGCCAGGCCACCGGGGCCACCACCCACGACCACTACGTCGTACTCCATCGCTTCGCGTGGGCCATGGGTTTTCAGGATTTCGTCGTGGGTCATGGTGTGGTCTCGATAGATAATGCAGCAAACTGTGCCTATTTTAGGTGCAGCCGCGTGACCCCTGGCTAGGCTTAGGGTCACTATTGCCACTATGTTTAAACAGGAGCCTCTAAATGGCCTATGAAATTGATTTGACGGGCCGTGTGGCTTTGATTACTGGTGCCTCGGGTGGGCTGGGCGCGCAGTTTGCCAAAACCCTGGCCAAAGCCGGTGCTGCCGTGGTGTTGGCCAGCCGCCGTACCGACAAGCTCAAGGCGCTGTGCAATGACATCGAGGCCGACGGTGGCGCGGCCCATGTGGTGCAGCTGGACGTGACCAATACCGCCAGCATCAAAGCGGCCGTGGCCCACGCCGAGACCGAGGTGGGGCCGATCGACATCCTTATCAACAACTCGGGCGTGTCTACCACCCAGCGGGTACAAGAGGTGAGTGAGGAAGACTACGACTACGTCTTTAACACCAACACCAAGGGCGCATTCTTTATGGCGCAAGAGGTAGGCAAGCGCATGTTGGCGCGCTCTAAAGGTGCTGTGCCGGGCACCTTTGCGGGTGGGCGTATCGTCAATATCGCTAGCATGGCGGGCCTGAAAGTGCTGCCGCAAATTGGTGTGTACTGCATGAGTAAGGCGGCGGTGGTGCACATGACACGCTCGATGGCGGTGGAGTGGGGTAAGTTTGGCATTAACGTCAACGCGATTTGCCCCGGCTATATTGACACCGAGATCAACCACCACCACTGGCAAACCGAGCAGGGCCAAAAGCTCATTCAAATGTTGCCGCGCAAACGGGTGGGCAAGCCCGAAGACCTGGACGCGCTACTGGTAATGCTGTGCAGCGAGCAAAGCCATTTTGTCAACGGTGCTGTCATTGCGGCGGACGATGGGTTTGGGGTTTAATAGTTTGTGATTACTTCTCGCTGAGTACTTTTGTAGATATTGGATAACTTGTCACGCTGTGGGCATTTATTTTCCAAAAATTTGCAAGGTTTACCGCGTCAGCTTGCAGAAGGCCTGTAAATTTCAGCTTGAAAAAAATAGAGCGGCTGGCGTAACCAGACAACCGCTCTACAACAGCTTCAACTGAAATACAAAAAATGCTTACAAATTCTGCGATATTGAATGTAGTGCTAGGTGTGAGTGACCCCTGGGAGGTGACGAAGTTTCACGTCAACCATAACCTGAAACGCATTGAAGTCTGGATTGACCAACAATCGGCTCCCAAAACCCAACGTAGCTGGTTTGGTTTTAAAAAAGAAGTGGCCAAGCAGGCTGCTTCCAGCGCAACCGGGTATAGCCCATGGCGACATCTGAACTTGGCGGGGTGGCCGATCTATGTGCATAGCCCCGCGCCTACGCCGGCTACCCTAATGCATATGCCTTGGACGGGAGAGCCCGGACAGCACTTTTCACATGGCATGTCCCGCTTGATATTTACCATGATGGGCGAGGGTGCCAGCCTGGCCACTATTTGTGCGGCGCTACAGGTCAATCTGACCGATTTGTGGAAGTACAAAATGGCGTTGGACAATGGCCGCGTGGGCGTGCGTGCAAATGGCGCCAACCCCGCCCGCAACAGTGCCGTTCAGCACGAGTTGGCGGCGATGGCCACCGTGGGTTCGGTGGTGCCCAATTTGGATGATTCTGTATGGCAGGCGCTGGCGGCGGGTGCGATGGACATTGAGATCAAGACCCTCAGCCTGCGCCTGCTCTTGACGCGCGTAAAATCGCAGTACCTGATGGCGGCAGACGATGAGGTGCGTACGCTGGGCATCCGCGAGCTACACCGCTTTTTTGACAAAAATCAACGAGCACTTTCGCATGAACTTGCCCAGATCATGCAACAGAAATAAGGTGCCACCCCATGCAACACAATTTCACTACCAACCCTTCCGGCAAACTGACCAGCCTGGCAGAAGTCAGCGCCGCCATTTTGAGTGGCCGCTGCTTGAGCATTGCTGGTGACGAGCAACTGCTAAAACAACTGCCTGCGGGCCAATGGATCGGCGGCACCATTCCCTACTTTATGGGGCAAGATGGCGGGAAAACCACCAAAGACGAATTGTTTGTCACCGAAATTCCGGTTTTGGGTGCCGCGCCCATCATCAAGTTCTATACCCAAGCCCAGCTTGATAAGGTGTGTCTGGACGGGCCGGAAAACGGGTTTAGTCTGATGGTACTGCCCGCCTTCACCGAGATCCACTCGTACTTTGCGCGCAAAGGCCCGCAATTTCCCGATATGTTTATGAAGCCATTGGTGGGCTGGGTGTCGGGCTTTCACTTGGGCGATGCGGGGGCGAGCGCCAAGATCATCAATGGACAAACCTTGCAGATGGACAGCCAGCGCGCCATCGTGATGCATGTGCCGCTGCCCGCAGAGCGGATGGCTCGTGTAGAGATCGTCAACGTGTTTACCCAGGGCCAGGGCGATGTGATCCGTTTTGCTGAGACGGGCTTTACCGGCAAGACCTGCACCATTAACGGCAAGCCTGCGGTGCTCTCGGAGTATGTAGAGCAAAACAAGATTGACACCAGGCTGCCTTTGGTGGCCGACTACAGTGGTGCGGCTATCAATGTGTGTATCAAAGAAGTACGCGCTGCCGAGAAAGCGGTTGACTTCTATGGCCCCTTGTTTGACGACATTGACTACCGCTTTGCCGCGCCCCTGCACGACTACGTGGCACAGTTTAACCAGGCCGTACCCGCCGAGGCGTTTCAAGCTAACTTTGCCTGCAACTGCGTGCTGAACTACCTGTACCTCGGGCTGGAGGGCAAGCAGGTCAGCGCCGTGCTCGGGCCCATGACTTTTGGTGAAATTGCCTACCAGTTGGTCAACCAAACACTGGTTTATCTGACCATTGATTAGCACCCCTGTGCATGCGCTAGACTGCCCCGCATGTTGACAGGTATTCTTGCGGGCTTGACAGCCGGCGCACTGTGGGGTTTGGTGTTTGTTGCGCCGCGCATGACCCCGGGTCTGTCGGGTGTGGATTTGACCGCAGGTCGCTTTGTGGCGTATGGCGTGTTGTCTGCACTGACGATGCTGCTGATGCGTAAATCGGCGTGGCCGACACGCTCCCAGGCCATCGCCGCACTGGGCATGAGTGTGCTGGGCTTTACCGGCTATTACCTGCTCTTGGTCTACGCTATCCGTGATGCGGGCACCGAGGTGCCCAGCCTGATCATTGGCACCATTCCCATTTGGATGATGATTCTGGGCAAACCTGCGGCTTTGCGTTGGGGCGGGCTGGTTCCCGGTCTGCTGCTGACCCTACTGGGCCTGGGGCTGATGATGCAAGCTTCCTTCAGTGGCATGGCTTCTGTACAGTCTGGGGCGTATTTTTGGCGCGGTGTTGCCTTTGCACTGTGCTCGATGGCCCTGTGGACGGCATTTGGCTTACTCAATGCCGTCTGGCTGAAAAAGAACCCCGAGGTCGATGCCACCATGTGGGCCAACTGGCTGGGCGTGGCCACCGGCCTGGGTGCCTGGTTGATGTGGTGGGGCGCAGGAAGTGATGCAAAAGTGCTGCTAGCCCAACAAAGTATAGCGCAAGCAGCTATTATTTGTATAGCAACTGGTATCGGCTCGGCCTGGCTCGCTACTATCCTGTGGAATATCGCCAGCCAGCGTTTAAGTGCCAGCTTGTGTGGTCAGTTGATCGTGAGCGAAACTATTTTTGCCTTGGCTTACTCGTTTGGGTGGGATGGCGTGTGGCCCAGTGCCGTGCAGGCGCTGGCCTGTCTCCTGTTT
>JAYVJV010000254.1:0-4607 GCA_043769005.1 Polaromonas sp.
GTCTCCGGGTAGACGCTTTCTCGGCCAGCGACACAGGGCAGCTTGTGTGGCTGATCCACATACCCAGGCACTCGCCGCGCCAACCCGTCGTGAGTCACCGCAAGGCTTGGCAACGCGTGGGTGATAGCTTGACAGATTTGACGGCAGTCAGACACAAGGCAATTTTGGCAGAGCCGCTGTCTGGCGAGGACTGGAGCGCGGGAGTCGTGCCACGTGCCACTTTGGCCGATCTCGACCCGGTGGCAATTGCAAAAGCCCGGGAAAAGTATGGCGCCAAGCACCAGCAAGAGCGCTGGGCGGCGGAAATCTCTGGTTGGAGCACCGAGGCGTTTCTGGATCGCGCCAAAATCACCCTGCATGGCCAGATCACCCGCACCGCTTTGCTACTGTTGGGACAACCGCAGAGCGTGGGCCTGTTGCCCAGCAGCACGGCGGAAATCACATGGAAAGTTCCCGAGGAGCGCGTGGTCAAACACTTTGGCCCACCCTTTTTGCTGACCACGACTGAAGTGGGACAGCATATCCGCAACCCCAATATCAAGCTCTTCCCGGCCACGGAGCTGCTGGCCGTTGAGCTGCCCCGTTACGACATCAAGGTCATCCTTGAAGGGCTTCACAACTGCCTGGCGCATCAGGACTATGAGCAAGCGGGCCGCGTGGTGGTGCTGGAGACGATGGGGCGTCTGCGCTTGACTAACCTGGGCGGTTTTGTCGATGGCAAGCCCGAGGACTATTACACCGGCGAGCGCACGCCCAGCGTGTACCGCAACCCATGGCTGGCGGTGGCCATGAACAACATCGGCATGATCGACAAGGGTGGCTATGGTATTCGCGACATGGTGGCCAGCCAACGCAAGCGCTATTTGCCGCTGCCCGATTACGAGGGATCAACGCCCATTGAAACGTCCTTCAACATCTACGGCCAGCAGATCGACGAGAACTACAGCCGGATGCTGATGGAACGTTCGGATTTGCCGCTAGAGCAGGTGATTTGGCTGGATAGGGTGCAGAAGAAGCATCGCATTTCGGATGTGCACGCTGCTGTTTTGCGCAAAGCCAAGCTGGTCGAGGGACGCAAGCCGAATTTTTTTGTGTCGGCCACGGTGGCAAAAATCACTAACACTCAAAATCAATATGTTTTGAACAAGGCCTTTGACGATGAGCATTACAAGCGAGTCATTCTGAATCGCCTCAAGCTCGGCCCCACAACAGGTGACCAGTTGCGTCAACTCGTCATTGACAAACTTCCTGCCGTGTTGTCGGAGAAAGAAAAAGAGACCAAAGTGAAAAACCTGAGAACAGCCCTGCGGTTACGCGGGCTTGAAGGAGTGTTCATTGAGGTAGCGCCATCAGGCCCTGCCCGCGGTGCCGGTGCCATTTGGCGCTTAAAGGCTTAGAAATTGTTTAAAGAGGGCTTTAACTTTACGCCTGTAAACAATTTTTTTAATCAATTTCCAAAAAAAACCAATTAATTCAACCACTTAGAATTGTTTAACTCGCGCTAGCTGTAGCACATTCAACCCATTCAAAACACCCAAAATCGCAAAATCCCCACCTCGACCACGACATTTTGGCTCCAATTGCCTGGTGTGGGACGATCAAGGTGGGGACGGTTCGATTTTAAGCGATACGCATGACCACCCTCACCCTCAAGTCCTACCAGCAAGCCGCGCTTGACGCGCTAAGGCAGTTCGCCCGCGCCGCCCAGCTCAAAGGCCCGGCACTGGCGTTTGGCGAGATGGCGGGGCGGCCGTACAACCCCGATCCGTTTGGCGCGGTGCCCTGCATTTGCCTGCGCATCCCTACCGGTGGCGGCAAAACGCTGATGGCGGCGCACGCGGTGAACGTCTTGGCGCAAGAGTGGCGCGCCACCGACGCGCCGGTGGCGGTGTGGCTGGTGCCCAGCGACACGATTCGCAGCCAGACATTGAAGGCCCTGCAAACCACCGGCCACCCCTACCGCGAAGCGCTGGAGGCCAGCTACGGCGCGGGCGTGCGCGTGTGCGTGCTGGAAGACCTGGCGAATATTGCCCCGCCCGACTGGGGTCAAGGCGCCGTGGTGGTGGTGGCGACCATTCAGAGCTTTCGCATTGACGACACCGACAAACGCAATGTGTACAGCTTTTCAGAAAGTTTCGAGCGGCACTTTAAGGGCTGCGATGAGCAACGCTTGCAGGTGTTGCGCGATTTGCCAGATTCGCTGGTTTCCGCAGAAGAAGCGGCCACCGACAGCACCGGTGTATTGAAGGGTTTTGTCGGGCAGCCGCGCTGGAGCCTGGCCAACTGGCTGGCACTGCACGAGCCGCTGTTGATCGTGGACGAAGCGCACAACACCAAGACCGACAAAAGTTTTACCGCGCTCAAGCGGCTGAACCCCAGCGCCATTCTGGAGCTGACGGCCACACCCATCCCCCACAAAACCAATGTGCTGTACCACGTGAGCGCGCAGGAGCTGGCGGCGGAGGCCATGATCAAGCTGCCCATTGCGCTGGCCGAACACCCCCAGGGCTGGCAGCAGGCGGTGTTTGCCGCTGTGCAGAACCGGCTTGGTTTGGAAGCCGAAGCCCTGAAGGACGAAGCGGCTGGCAACGGCTACGTGCGCCCCATCGTGCTGTTTCAGGCGCAAAACGAGAATGACGAGGTGCCGCCCGCCGCGCTGCGCAAATACCTGCAAGACGAGCTGCATATTCCGCCAGAGCAGATCAAAGTGGCCACTGGCGACACGCGGGAGCTAGAGGGGCTGGACTTGGCCGCGCGCGACTGCCCCGTGCGTTTTGTCATTACCGTGCAGGCGCTGCGCGAGGGCTGGGACTGCCCGTTTGCCTATGTGTTGTGTTCGTTGCAAAAACTTTCCAGCGCCACAGCCGTGGAGCAATTGCTGGGTCGCGTGTTGCGCATGCCCTATGCGAGTAGGCGCGGGCGCGAGGCGCTCAACCGGGCCTATGCACATGTGTGCGAGGCGAAGTTTTCCACCGCAGCGCATGAGTTGGCTGACCGGCTGATCAACAACATGGGTTTTGAGGCGCTGGATGTCGCCTCGATGGTGGTGCAGCAGTCCTGCTTGCCGTTATTTGATGGTTTGGAGGGAGATAGAGAGAAAAATGAGGCCCTAGGTCTCGCAAAAATTGCACAAATAGCTACTATATTTATAGCTAATGAGGTGCCGCCAGAACTTCAAAATGCGCCTGGCGTGCGCCTGGTGGAGGTGGGTGGTACGCCGTCTTTGGAGCTGACTGGCCACATTAGCCCAGAAATCGAGGCACACCTCGTGGCCCAAGTGCGTGGCCCGAAAAAGCAGGAGCAGGTGCAAACTAAAGTGGCGCAGCACAACGCGTTGGTGGCCGCCCAGACCTCGCCCGCCTCGCGGGGTGAACGTTTTGCACCCATTCCCACGCTGGGCTACCGCAGCACGCCGCAGGGCCAGCTTTGGCCGCTAGAGCGAGAAGCCGTGCTAGAAGCGGTCGAGTTGGATTTGCTCACGCCGCAAGCCATTGTCTTGCCAGGTTTTCAGGTGATAGAACAGACCAACACCTTTGAGATTTATCTCAAGGATTCGAAAATCAACCTGCGGGCCGCAGACGCGAGCCAGATCGCCTTTGATTACGGCTCCAGCACCATCACCGCAGATGACCTGGTGCGTTGGCTGGATCAATCGCTTTTCCAAAAACTGCCCGAGCTGACGCAGGGACAACGAACCAGCTATTTCGCTGCTGTTGTCAGCCACCTTATGCACGAAAAGGGCATACCGCTGGTGACGCTAGCCAAAGTTCGCTTCCGGCTGGCGCAAGACATCGAGTCGAAGGTGGCAGATTTAAAAGACTCCGCTGCCAAAGCCCATTTTCGGCAACTGGTGCTGGAAGAAGCTTGGGATATTGAACCGGACTGGTCGCGGCCCTTGGTTTTTGAGGCCAACCGCTACCCTGTGCCCGCCGGGTCGCGTTACAGCGGGCGTTACCAGTTCAATAAGCACTTTTATCCGGTGCAGGCGGATTTGAAAGACGGTGGCGAGGAGTTTTTCTGCGCCCAGTTGCTTGATAACCATGCCAAAGTCAAGCATTGGGTGCGCAACCTGACGACGGCGCCTTGCGGATTTGGCCTAGCGACATCAAAAGGCCGGTTTTACCCGGACTTTGTTGCCGAACTGCTCGACGGGCGCATAGCTGTAGTGGAGTACAAAGGCGCGCATTTGTTGAACGACCCTTATGAAATTGAAAAACGGCAGATTGGCGAGCTTTGGGCGCGCAACAGCAAGGGCCGCTGCCTGTTTGGCCAAATCACCAAAGAGCGCGCAGGGGTTGGCACGGCTGGCCAACTGGACGCGTTGTTGGCGTGACGATTGACGTTCGCTGTCTTGGCTTGGTGGACTACTTGCCCACCTACCAGGCCATGCAAGACTTTATAAGCCAAAGAGCGCTGCAAATCTCGAATAATGAGCCTGATCAGCTATGGATATGTGAGCATACTGCCGTTTTCACCCAGGGGCTGGCAGGCAAAACGGAGCATGTTTTAAACCCCGGAAACATCCCGGTCGTTCAAACCAACCGGGGCGGGCAGGTCACGTTTCATGGGCCAGGGCAAGTCGTCGCCTACCCGTTGATTGACTTGAA
>JAYVJV010000255.1:0-5941 GCA_043769005.1 Polaromonas sp.
GTCACCCAAAGCGGCTGACGAGATGGTGGGGCCTGCGTTTTCGCCCTTCCAGTAACCCGTGGTGGAGGCGGCACCGCCTGCGCATTGGGCCACGTTCTCATAAACTTTCAGGTCTTCGTAGTGGTGGCCGTCGCTAAAGCCTTTGACAGAGGCCAGGATCATGCCAGGGTTCAGGCTCTGGATATGCTCCCACGTAAAGCCCATGCGGTCCAGCGCACCGGGGCCAAAGTTTTCAACCATCACGTCGGATTCTTTGATCATCTTTTCAAGGATGGCCTTGCCTTCGGGCTTCTTGGTGTCCAGTGTCAGTGAGCGCTTGTTGCTGTTGAGCATGGTGAAGTACAGTGCGTCGGCATTTGGCATGTCTCGCAACTGGCTACGGGTGACATCGCCAGAGCCGGGGCGTTCGACCTTGATCACGTCAGCGCCGAACCAGGCCAGCAACTGCGTGCATGCAGGGCCCGCCTGAACATGCGTGAAGTCAATAATCTTGATGCCTTGGAGTGGTTTATTGCTCATGGGTGGGTTCCTTATCAATGGTTTAATGGATCGAAAAAAAGTGGGTTTAAAGTGGATGGCTTGAAGAGGCTTACTTCTTGCCCGCTGTGGGGTTCAGGCTGGTGATACGACCGCTCTCCGTGCCAGCGGTTTCATCAATGATGGCGTTGATCAGTGTAGGTTTGCCCGAAGCCACAGCCTCGCTCAGGGCTTTTTCCAGCTCAGCAGGTGTGTTGGCCAACACACCTACGCCACCAAAGGCTTGCATCATCATTTCGTAACGCGCATTTTTCACAAACACCGTGGGTGCCACGTCGGTGCCGCCGCTCATGTTGACATCGGTGCCACGGTAGATGCCGTTATTGTTAAAAACAATCACACACACGGGCAAGTTGTAGCGGCAAATGGTTTCTACTTCCATACCGCTAAAGCCAAATGCGCTGTCACCCTCTACCGCGATGACGGGATGCTTGGTCACGACCGCTGCGGCAACTGCAAAGCCCATGCCAATGCCCATGATGCCCCAGGTACCCACGTCCAGACGCTTGCGCGGCTCGTACATATCGACGATGGAGCGAGCAAAGTCCAGCGTGTTGGCTCCTTCATTAACCAAAATAGCGTCGGGCCTGGCTTTGATCTGATTTTTGATCACATTCAAGGCGCTTTGGTAGCTCATTGGGGATGGGTTGAGTTTGAGCGTTTCGGCCATTTTGGCCACGTTTTTATCTCTGCGTGCAAACACATCGCCAGTCCATTCGGCTGGAGGCTTCGCCCAGTTGGTGCCCATGCCTGCCACCAGCGCAGCCACGCAGGAGCCAATGTCGCCCACCACAGGCGCGGCGATGGCCACGTTGCTGTCCATTTCGGTAGGAGAGATATCGATCTGAATAAATTGGCGTTGGGCCGCTTTGTCACCACCCCAAGTTTTGCCTTTGCCATGGGACAACAACCAGTTCAAGCGGGCACCGACCAAGAGCACCACATCGGCCTCTGCCAACACATGCGAACGGGCCGCAGATGCGCACAGGGCGTGGGTGTCGGGCAGCAAGCCCTTGGCCATCGACATGGGCAGGTAGGGAATACCGCTTTTCTCGACCAAGGCACGCACATCGGCATCGGCCTGCGCGTAGGCAGCGCCCTTGCCCAGCAAAATCAAGGGACGCTTGGCACCCTTGAGCAGATTGAGGGCTCGGGCAATGGCATCAGGCGCGGGGATTTGGCGCGGCGCGGCATCGATAACTTTGATCAAAGACTGCTTGCCTTGCACAGCGTCCATTGCTTGAGAGAACAGCTTGGCAGGCAAGTCCAGATACACACCACCGGGACGACCCGACAAGGCCGAGCGGATGGCGCGTGCAATACCGATGCCAATGTCTTGCGCATGCAAGACGCGAAAGGCGGCTTTGCAATGCGGACGGGCAATAGCCAGTTGGTCCATTTCCTCGTAGTCACCTTGCTGCAAGTCAACGATCTCGCGCTCGCTGGAGCCGCTGATGAGAATCATCGGGAAACAGTTGGTGGTGGCATTGGCCAGCGCGGTCAAGCCATTCAAAAAACCGGGGGCTGACACCGTCAGGCAGATGCCAGGTTTTTGCGTGAGGAAACCTGCCGCTGCAGCGGCGTTGCCCGCATGCTGCTCGTGGCGGAACGAGATCACGCGCATGCCTTCGGCTTGCATCTTGCGTGTGAGGTCGGTGATGGGGATGCCGGGCAGGCCAAAAATGGTGTCAATGCCGTTGAGTTTGAGGGCATCAATGACCAGATGGAAGCCATCGGTCAATGCGGAAGTTGAGGTTTCAGTAGTCATGGTGGGCTAATTGCTGGATTTTGGTAAAGCGTGCGCAATGCAGGTCATTTGAAGCGTAGAGGTATCATAGGAGGCTAAGCTAACCACACCATTGACCTGGGTCAATTTTCATAGTATCTGAAGTCCCACATACGGGTGAAGTTCAGCCGTCGTTCTACTTACGCAATTCTTGCATCTCCATGTCATCCATTGAAAACCACCCCGAAAAGAACGTCATTCGGGTTCAGCTTACGCAAAACACCATTTTGAACGAATTGAATGCCGATGAACGCAAAGAACTCGAAACCCTGCTCACGGTAGTGGATTGCCACAAAGGTGATTTTTTGTTGCACCAAGGCGTGCACGAAATGGAGCAGTATTTTGTGCTGGACGGCATTCTCAAGCGGGTCGTCGCCAACCCCGAGGGCAAGGAGATGATTTTGCGTTTTGCCGATGAGCGCGATATGGAGACCAGCTACGCCGCCTGGCGGTTGGGCACACCCACGCCCTACAGCATTGTGGCCGTGACCAAGGCGCGGGTGGCCATGCTGCCGCTGCCCACCTGGGTGGCGTTTATGGAGGCGCACCCCACCATCAAGGCTTCTTTTGAATATTCGGTCATGCGGCTCATGAGTGAGATCATGGCCCATACCATCACCTTGCACTTGTTGGACGCGCCGGGGCGGGTGAGCCGCTTTTTGCGCAAGCACCCCGAGCTGTTTGAGCGCATCCCCAAGAAAGAACTGGCGACCTACCTCAACTTGTCCGCCGAGACGCTGAGCCGTCTGAAGCAGCGCGGCAAAATCTAAAACACATTATTTCAGGTTAAAGCCCGCGTCCTTCATCAAGGTGCGGTGCATGGTCTCGGCAGTACCCAGCCATTTGCTGAACTCATCGCCCGACATGGTCGTCTGATTCAACGCACCGCGCTCGACATAGTCTTTCCATTCCTGGGTTTCGCGTACTTTTCTGAGCAAACCCACATAAAAATCCACCTGGTCTTTGGACACGCCGGGGGGCATGAAAATACCGCGCAGCATGATGTAGTCTGCAGCGACCCCAGCCTCTTTACAGGTCGGCACATCATTCCACGACTGTGTATCGGTGATTTTGTTTTTGTAGGGCATGCGAACGTCATCAAACACGCACAGCGGACGCAGCTTGCCAGCGCGCCACTGGTTGACGGCTTCGATCGGGTTGTTCACGGTCGAGTCAGCGGTCTTGGCCACCAACTGGTTGGCCACCTCGCCGCCGCCCTTGAAGGGCATGTAGCTGAACTTGGCACCCGTGGCCTTCTCAATCCCCGCCGTCAAGATCTGGTCTTCCTGTTTGGCACCAGTGCCGGCCATTTTCATTTTGCCTGGCCCGGCTGCCTTGGCCGCATCGACATAGTCTTTGGCGTTTTTATAAGGCGAATCTGCGTTGACCCACAGTACAAACTGGTCCAGTGCCATCATCGACACGGGGGTCATGTCTTTCCAGTTAAACGGAACACCGATAGCGATGGGCGTGGTAAACAGGTTCGACAGCGTCACCACGATCTTGTGCGGATCGCCCTTGGCAGTCTTGATTTCCATGAAACTCTCGGCACCCGCACCAGCTGACTTGTTGACCACGCTGATGGGTTCTTTCATCAGCTTGTTCTTGGCGACGATGTCGGCAATCAAGCGTGCCATCTGATCCGCGCCACCGCCTCGGCCTGCGGGCACCAACAGCTCGACTGGTTTGGTCGGCTCCCAAGCCGCCGCTGGGGCAACAAAGGCCAACGCGGCAGTGGCTACAACGCCTGCGGCAAACGTGGCCAAAGGATTGCGGGGGTGGATGGGGGTGGTTTTCATGGGGTGTGCTTCCAGTGTCTTGACATGTTCAAACATGCAACGCCCAAGTTTAATCCAGGACGCTAGCACAAACCCCCAGAAATGCGGCATGGTGCTTGAAACACCATGCCCCTGCGTGACTTAATCAACAGGTTGATCGACCGCAAACTCTTTGGGTTTGGGTGGGCGGACCTTGGCGATCACTCGCGAGATCAATGGCCACAGCAGCAGGATGATGGCCAGGCTGGAGATGCCGCCGACCAGTGGGTTAGACCACAAAATTGACAGCTCACCCTGTGAGACCAGCATGGCCTGGCGGAACGAGTCCTCGGCCTTGTCGCCTAGCACCAGTGCCAGCACCAGCGGTGCCAACGGGTAGTCCAGCTTCTTGAACAGGTAGCCAATGGCACCAAACAGCAGCATGAACCAGATGTCCAACATGGCGTTGTGCACCGTGTAGGCACCGATGGCACAGATCACCACGATGATCGGGGCGATGATGGAGAACGGAATGCGCAGGATCGAGGCAAATAGCGGAACCGTGCTGAGCACGACAATCAAGCCCACTAGGTTACCCAGGTACATACTGGCAATCAGGCCCCAGACAAAGTCTTTTTGCTCGACGAACAGCAATGGCCCAGGTTGCAGGCCCCAGATCAGCAGGCCGCCCAGCAATACCGCTGCCGTGGGCGAACCCGGTATACCCAAGGCCAACATCGGGAGCAGCGCGCTGGTACCCGCAGCGTGTGCAGCGGTTTCAGGGGCAATTACGCCCTCGATCTCGCCCGTACCGAACTTGTTGCCGGTCTTGGACATTTTCTTGGCCAGACCATAGCTCATGAAGGACGCTGGTGTTGCGCCGCCAGGGGTGATGCCCATCCAGATGCCTACCAGCGAACTGCGAATAGAGGTCATCCAATACTTGGGCAATTTCTTCCAGGTTTCCATCACCACCTTGGGGTCAATCTTGGCGCTTTTGCCCGAGAAGGCCAGGCCCTCTTCCATCGACAGCAGAATTTCGCCGATACCGAACAGGCCAATCACGGCGATTAAGAAGTCAAAGCCGCGCATCAACTCGCCGATGCCAAAGGTCAAGCGCAACTGGCCGGTAACGGTGTCCATGCCCACTGCCGCCAGTGCAAAACCAATCGCCATGGAGGCCAAAATCTTGAACGGCGAACCTTTGCCCATGCCCACAAAACTGCAGAAGGTCAGCAAGTACACCGCAAAGTATTCTGGCGGGCCGAACTTGAGCGCGAATTTGGCCACCAAAGGTGCCATAAAGGTAATCATCACCACTGCCACAAAAGCACCAATGAAGGATGAGGTAAACGCCGCTGTCAGCGCCTCACCCGCACGGCCGTTCTGCGCCATGGGGTAGCCGTCAAAGGTGGTGGCCACCGACCAGGGCTCACCGGGAATGTTGAACAGAATCGAAGTGATGGCACCGCCAAACAGCGCGCCCCAGTAGATGCACGACAGCATGATGATGGCCGAGGTCGGCGACATCGTAAAGGTCAGGGGTAGCAGGATGGCCACACCGTTGGCACCACCCAGGCCAGGCAGCACGCCAATCAACACGCCCAAAATGATGCCGACAAACATCAGCAGCATGTTCTTCCAAGTGAGGATGACGCTAAATCCGTGAAAAAGTGCGTTGATTTCTTCCATGTCTGTATCCGGTCAGTATTTTTTTAAAGAGGGTTTGCGGCAGCTATGCTTTGACTTTTAGTATCCGAGGAAACTCAGCAGATCAAATTTGCCTTTGAACAGCGGCACCTTGAACCAGACTTCAAACATGAAAAAGAACAGCACGGTCACCACCAGAGCGGTAATGACA
>JAYVJV010000256.1:0-15831 GCA_043769005.1 Polaromonas sp.
CGCATGTTTGCAGGCGAGGGCGATGCCTTTCGCACCAACCGCCGCTTTAAGATGGTGAGCGAAGGCCTGCCCGCCAAACGCTTAAGTACCGCGTTTGACTCGGTCACCTTGTACGGCGCAGACCCCGCTACCCGCCCCGACATTTACGGCAAAGTGGGCAACAGCGGCGTAAGCATTGCCACGCTGGACGACATGAAGGTGCTGTACAGCGGCTTTGACCTGACTGCGCCCAGCACCTCAGTCAGCATGACCATCAACGGCCCCGCGCCGACCATTTTGGCCATGTTTATGAACACCGCCATCGACCAGAACCTGGACAAGTTCAAGCTAGACAATAAGCGTGAACCCACCGACACCGAGGCTGCCAAAATCAAAGAATGGGTGCAAGAAAACGTGCGCGGCACCGTGCAGGCTGACATCTTGAAAGAAGACCAGGGGCAAAACACCTGCATCTTCAGCACCGAATTTAGCCTGAAGGTGATGGGCGACATTGCCGAATATTTTGTGCACCACAAAGTACGCAATTTTTACAGCGTGTCCATCAGCGGCTACCACATTGCCGAGGCCGGAGCCAACCCTTTAAGCCAACTCGCGCTCACCCGGTCCAACGGCTTCACGTTTGTAGAAGCGTATTTGGCACGCGGAATGCACATTGACGACTTCGCGCCCAACCTGAGCTTCTTCTTTAGCAACGGCATGGACCCCGAATACACCGTGCTAGGCCGCGTAGCCCGGCGTATCTGGGCCACCAGCATGCGTGACAAATATGGTGCTAACGAACGCTCGCAAAAGCTCAAATACCATGTGCAAACCAGCGGCCGCAGCCTGCACGCCCAAGAGATCCAGTTCAACGACATCCGCACCACCCTACAAGCGCTGATCGCCATCTACGACAACTGCAACAGCCTGCACACCAACGCCTTCGACGAAGCCATAACAACGCCCACCGAAGACAGCGTGCGCCGCGCCATGGCCATCCAGATGATCATCAACCGCGAATGGGGCCTGGCGAAAAACGAAAACCCCTCCCAGGGCAGTTTCATCATCGAAGAACTCACCGAACTGGTAGAAGAAGCCGTACTCGACGAGTTTGAGCGCATCAGCGAGCGCGGCGGCGTACTAGGCGCCATGGAAACCGGCTACCAACGCGGCCGCATCCAGGACGAAAGCATGCACTACGAGATGCTCAAACACACCGGCGAGCTGCCCATCATCGGAGTCAACACTTTTCGAAATCCTAAAGGCGATGTAGTGCAAGACAAGCTGGAGCTGGCCCGCAGCACCGAAGAAGAAAAGCAGTCGCAGCTCAAGCGCCTGCAAGACTTTCATGCACAGCACGCCAGCGAATCCCACGCCATGCTCAAACGCCTGCAGCAAGCGGTGATCGCCAATCAGAACGTATTTGACGTACTGATGGATGCGGTGCGCGTGTGCTCACTCGGGCAGATTACCAATGCGCTGTTTGAAGTGGGTGGGCAGTACCGGCGCAATATGTAAGTGCAACATCGTTGGAAATGTGCTGCGCGGCCCTTGCGCTACCCGCATATAAATGTGCTTTACTGCACATAGCCCCTGTTTTTGCCGCCGACCCTGCCTCCGCTTGTAGGCACAATAGCGGCTTTTACGTTGCACTCCTAGCACATTGACACATTTGGAGCAGCTATGCACTCACTTCGCGCCCGCGCCACCACCACACGCTGGCTAGCACTATGGGCATTAGCCTGCACTCTGGCCCTGGGCAGCGCGAGCGCTTGGGCGCAGCTGGCGGGCAATATTGAGCGGCTGGACGGCCAGGCCACCATCACCAGCCCCAGTGGTGACACAGCCGCCAACGTGGGTGCAGCGGTCAACCAGGGCGACCGCATCACCACCCAAAGCCAAGCCGAGTTAGTGCTGAAAATGGCCGACGGCGGCGTGCTGGCGTTACGCCCCAACAGCCAGATCGTGATCGACCGCTTTAGCTACGTCCCCAATGGCCGCCCCGACGAACAGGGGTATTTGGTCAAGCTACTCGTTGGGGGGCTGCGCAGCGTGACGGGAGCGATTGGCAAGATCAACCCCAAAGGCGTGCGTTTTTTCACCCCAACGGCGACGGTGGGGATACGCGGCACCGACTTTGAGGTGTCGGTGATTGAGACCGACACGCCCGAGGCCACCGCAGGCACCTACAACCGCGTGTTTACGGGCAAAACCTATCTGGAAAACAGCCAGGGCCAGCAGGTTGACGTAGGTGCCAACGAAACCGCATACGCCCCGCTCAACGTGGTGCTTATGGCTAGTCAGTTTGGTCTGCTCAAAGGGCCTGCAGCGAGCCTGCTGCAAAAGGTCTTCCCCGGTGGCAGGTTTGACAATTCGCTAAATAATCTGCAAAACGAAGCCATCAACCGCGCGCAGACCGAAGTCAACAAAGCCGTGCCCAGCGAGGTGCGCAAGCTACTGCCTAATTTGAAAGATTTGTTTCGGCGTTAGCGTGCGGGTTGCCGCCTGAAGCCCACTGGCGGTCGCCAGCGGTAAGGCTTTCGTGTCGTTGAACTCGTTGGCGGTGGGCGGTGGGATCGGGTATTGACTCGGGGCTGTCAAGTTTTGTGGCTTTTGCTCCACGCAATTAGTTTTTCACCTCTAGAAATGTGCCAAGTTACACGCCAGATGGAAAATTGCTGCAAAATAGCACGATCGTTCTTTTTAGCCTTCTTCCCTCTTAGCCTTGATCGCCACCCATGTCTAAACCTGCCTTGATGGATCTACCGCCCAAGCTCAGTATCGTTGCTACGCCCAAAAGCCAGCAAAAGGGCCAGCAGACCAAGGCGATCATCGTGGACGCGGCTTTGGGCCTGGCCACGCAAATTGGCTTGCAGGGTCTGTCGATTGGCGCAGTGGCCGAGATCACACAGATGAGCAAGTCGGGTGTGTTTGCCCACTTTGGCTCGCGTGAGGAGCTGCAAATCTCGGTGGTGCGTGAATACCATGCGCGCTTTGAAGAAGAGGTGTTCTACCCCGCGCTGCAAGCGGCGCGTGGCCTGCCGCGTGTGCGCGCGCTGTTTGACAACTGGATGCAGCGCACCACGGTGGAGATTGACTCGGGTTGCATCTATATCAGCGGTGCGGTGGAGTTTGACGACCGGCCCGGCCCGGTGCGCGACGCGATTGCCTCGTCGGTCAATACCTGGCTGGCAGCCATGCAACGTGCGGTGGCCGCTGCGCAGGAGCTGGGCCACCTGCATGCGGACACCCCAGCGCAGCAGATTTTGTTTGAAATCCACGGCTTGATATTGGCGCTGCACTACGAAGCGCGGTTTTTAAAGTTGCCTGGCTCCCTACAGCGTGCGGTCCAAGGCTTCAACAGTATTTTGCAGCGCTATGGGGCTGTAGACCAATAAAATATAGTGTAAGCAGCTACTAAAATTATAGCAATATCAGCAATATATCCAACACCCTATTTTGTAATTTCATTTTGACTCTCAGGTAATACACCATGCCAACTTACACCCCTCCGCTACGCGACATGCAGTTTGTGATGCACGAAGTGCTCAAGGTCACCGACGACTTCAAAGCCATTCCCAAATACGCCGACGCAGATGCCGCTACCATCAATGCCGTGCTGGAAGAGGCCGGCAAGTTTGCCGCCGAGGTGGCCTTTCCGCTCAACATCAGCGGCGACCAGGAGGGCTGCAAGCTGGACAAGGTCACCCATGAGGTCACGACACCCAAAGGCTATAAAGAAGCCTATGCCAAATATGTAGAAGGCGGCTGGCCTGCGCTGAGCTGCGACCCTGCCTATGGCGGCCAGGGCCTGCCCCTGGTCATCAACCAGTGCCTGTACGAAATGCTCAACAGCGCTAACCAGGCCTGGACCATGTACCCTGGCCTCACGCATGGCGCGCACGCCGCCCTGCACTCCCACGGCACCGAAGAGCAAAAGCAAACCTACCTGCACAAAATGACCAGCGGCGAATGGACCGGCACCATGTGCCTGACCGAGCCGCACTGTGGCACTGACCTGGGCCTGATGCGCACCAAGGCTGAAGGCCAGCCCGACGGCACCTACAAAATCACTGGTAACAAAATCTTTATCAGCGCCGGTGAGCACGACATGGCGGGCAACATCATTCACCTGGTGCTGGCGCGCCTGGCAGACGCGCCCCCCGGCATCAAGGGTGTGAGCTTGTTCATCGTGCCGAAATTTATGGTCAACAAAGACGGCACGCTGGGCGCGCGCAACGGCATTTACTGCGGTGGTCTGGAACACAAGATGGGCATCAACGGCAACGCCACCGCACAGATCGTCATCGACGGCGCGATAGGCACCCTGGTAGGCCAGCCCAACAAGGGCATGCAAGGCATGTTTGTGATGATGAACGCTGCCCGCCTGGGCGTGGGCAACCAGTCGCTGGGCCTGACCGAGGTGGCCTTTCAAAACGCCCTGGCCTATGCCAAAGACCGTATCCAGATGCGCTCGCTCTCGGGCCCCAAGGCCAAAGACAAACCGGCCGACCCGATCATCGTGCACCCCGATGTGCGCAAGATGCTGCTGACTGCCAAGGCCTATGCCGAAGGTGGCCGTGCGCTGGCCACCTACTGCGCCGTGCTGCTGGACAAAGAGATGAACCACCCGGACGAAAAGGTGCGTAAAGACAGCGACGAAATGCTCTCCCTGCTGACCCCCATCGTCAAAGCCTTTTTGACCGATAACGGTCACATCGCCACCAACGCCTGCCTGCAGGTGTTTGGCGGCCACGGCTTTATCAAAGAATGGGGTATGGAGCAGTATGTGCGCGACAACCGCATCAACATGATCTATGAAGGCACCAACACCATCCAGTCACTCGACCTGCTGGGCCGCAAGGTGCTAAGCAACAACGGCGCGACACTGCAAAAGTTTGGCAAGATGATTGGCCGCTTGGTGGAAGAAGAAGGTGTCAACGAAAAGATGGCCGAGTTCATCAACCCGCTGGCCATCCTGGGCGAGCAGATGACCAAGTTCACCACCGAGCTGGGCTTCAAAGGCTTTCAAAACCCCGACGAAGTGGGCGCAGCCGCAGTGGACTACCTGCGTGTGGCCGGGCACCTGGTATTTGGCTACTTCTGGGCGCGCATGGCCCAGGTGGCGCTGCGCGAAGTGGCTGCGGGCAATACCGATCCGTTTTACAAAGCCAAGCTGCAAACCGCCCGCTTTTACTTTGCCAAGCTGTTCCCCGAAACGGCCAGCCTGATGCGCACTGCGCGGGCCGGCAGCGCCGTGCTGATGGACACCGACGCAGCTTTGGCGTAAAACCACGGCTGCACCCTGCTAGTGCAGCACCGTTATATTTTATGTATGCTTTATTGAAGGAGCCCTTATGAAACGAGCGCAAGCAGCTATTGTATTAGTAGCAACCACATTTCTCTCTATGCACGCCTGGGCGCAAAACACGCCCGTGGGCAAGTGGCACAGCATTGACGACAAGACCAAAGAGATCAAGTCAGAGATCACCATCACCGAGGGCGCTGGCGTGCTAACGGGCAAGGTCAGCAAGTTGCTGCGCAAAGACGCTGCGCAGGATGCCGTTTGCGACGAGTGCAAAGATGCCCGCAAAGGCAAGCCCATCCTGGGGTTGGAGATTATTCGCGGTGCAAAAAAAGAAGCCGATGCCGATGTGTGGATTGGCGGCAAGATTTTGGACCCCGAGAACGGCAAAGAGTACACCCTCAAAATGACCCCTGAGGATGGTGGTAAAAAGCTTGCCGTGCGCGGCAGCGTTGGCCCCTTTGGGCGCACCCAAACCTGGGTGCGGGTGGAGTAAGTCAGCAGTTCTACCGCCCGTCATACAACATGGCGGGCCAGCATCAATTGAGAAACTGAATGTCCAAATTCCAAGTCAAAAAAGTCGCCGTGCTCGGCGCAGGGGTGATGGGAGCGCAAATCGCCGCACATCTGGTCAACGTCAAAGTGCCTGTCATTTTGTTTGACCTGCCCGCAAAAGAAGGGCCAAAAAACGGCATCGTCACCAAGGCCGTGGAGGGCCTGAAAAAGCTCAAACCCGCCCCCTTGGGGGTGCCCGAAGACGCAGCCCTCATCCAGCCTGCCAACTACGAAGAGCACCTGGAGCTGCTGCGCGGCTGCGACCTCATCATCGAGGCGATTGCCGAGCGCATGGACTGGAAGCTGGACCTGTACAAAAAGATTGCGCCCTTTGTGAGCGAGGGTGCGATTGTTGCGTCCAACACCTCGGGCCTGTCGATTACCAAATTGAGCGAGGCACTACCCGAAAGTCTGAAGCCGCGTTTTTGCGGCATCCACTTTTTCAACCCACCGCGCTACATGTACCTGGTGGAGCTAATCAACACGCCTACCACCCAGCCCGTGGTGCTGGACCAGTTGGAGAGCTTTGTTACCAGCGCGCTGGGCAAGGGCGTGGTGCGCGCCAAAGACTCGCCTAACTTCATTGCCAACCGCGTTGGCATTGCAGGCATGCTGGGCGTGATGAAGCAGGTAGAAAACTTTGGCCTCACCTACGACGTGGTGGACGACCTGACGGGCAAGAAGCTGGGCCGCGCCAGCAGCGGCACCTTCCGCACCGCCGATGTGGTGGGCCTGGACACCATGGGCCATGTCATCAAAACGCTGCAAGATAATTTGAGCGAGAAGACCGATCCGTTCTATGGCAACTTTGCCACGCCCGCCGTGCTGAAAGGTTTGCTGGAGGCAGGCGCACTGGGGCAAAAAACTGGTGCCGGTTTTTATAAAAAAGTAGGCCGCGATATTTTGCGTTTTGATGCCGACAAAAAAGACTATGTAGCGGGTGGCGAAAAAGCCGACGAAGTGTATGGCCGCATGCTGAAAAAGCCTGCTGCCGAGCGCTTGAAGTTACTGCGAAATGCTGAAGGTAAACAAGGCCAATTTCTGTGGGCCATTTTGCGCGACGGCTTCCACTACGCTGC
This sequence comes from Polaromonas sp., assembly GCA_043769005.1. Lineage (GTDB taxonomy): Bacteria > Pseudomonadota > Gammaproteobacteria > Burkholderiales > Burkholderiaceae_C > JAAFIP01. The sequence continues at coordinate 6,919 of JAYVJV010000256.1, forward strand.
CATTCATTTGGAGAGCATTGCCGAGACCGCGCGCGATGTCGATTTGGCCATGCGCTGGGGCTTTGGCCTCAAGCAGGGCCCGTTTGAGCTGTGGCAAGAGGCCGGTTGGCTTGAAGTGGCCAAGATGGTGCAGGAAGACATTGACGCAGGCAAGGCGCTGTGCAAAGCTCCGCTGCCAAGCTGGGTGTTCAAAGGCCCGGTGGCCGAATCCAATGAGGGCAAAGGCGGTGTGCATACCGCCGCAGGTTCGTGGAACCCCTCGACGAAGACGTTTGTACCTCGACACAACCTGCCCGTGTACCAGCGCCAGCACTTCCCCGAAAACGTCGCGGGCTTTGCGCAGGGTATCGGCGCAGCAGCCTTCGAGACCGCAGGCAAAACCCTGCACGAAGATGCTGCCATTCGCCTGTGGACGCTGGACAGTGACGACAACCGCCCCGCAGGTACGGGCGTGGTGATTGCCAGCATCAAAACCAAAATGCACGTCATCAGCATGGACGTGATGGCGGGCCTGGAAAAAGCCGTGGAGCTGGCTGAGGCCGACTACCAGGGCGTGGTGATCTGGTCGGGCGACGAACCCTTCTGCGCGGGGGCCGACTTGCAAGGCATGTTGCCCGCCTTTATGAGTGGTGGCGTGGCTTTGCTGAGCGAAGCCATGCAAGAGGTGCAGCGCATCATGCTGCGCCTGCGCTACGCCAACGTGCCCGTGGTCAGTGCCGTGCGCGGCCTGGCCCTGGGCGGCGGCTGCGAACTGGCGGTGTACAGCGCCAAGCGCGCCGTAGCCATGGAAAGCTACATCGGCCTGGTGGAAGTGGGCGTGGGCTTGGTGCCCGGCGCAGGTGGCTTAACGTACATCGCCCGCCGCGCTGCGGAGAACATGGCCTCCTCCAACAGCAAAGACCTACTACCCTTCATTACCGAAGGCTTTACCAACGCCGCCATGGCCAAGGTAGGCACCAGCGCGATTGAGTCGCGCAAGCTGGGCTACCTGCTGTGGACGGATGTGATCGTACCCAACAAGGACGAACTGCTGTTTGTCGCCATCAACGAGGCCAAGGCCCTGGCTACATCGGGCTACCGCGCGCCTGCCAAGCGCCAGTTCCCCGTTGCAGGCCGCAATGGCAAGGCCACGATCACTGGTTCACTCATTAACATGCGCGACGGCGGCTTCATCAGCCCGCATGACTTCCATATCGCGTCACTCATCGCTAACGTGGTCTGCGGCGGCGATGTGGATGCGGGCACATTGGTCACTGAGGAATATCTCATGACCCTGGAGCGCCAAGCTTTTACCAGCTTGCTGACCATGGCGAAGACGCAAGAACGCATCATGGGCATGCTCAGCACCGGCAAGCCCCTACGCAACTAAGTTTCTATTGATGATTTTCAAATGTTGGCAAACGATATCGCATTCAATAGGAAACTGGCTTGCCCTCGTCTTGTACGGGAGCAGGTTGGAGGAGCACTCAGCTGCGCGGCTGTCCTCCGTGGCGGCTTATGGCCGCCTACTCCCCCTTTATGCCGCTACGCCGAGTGCACCTCCAACCTGCTCTTGTCAAAGAGGCGTACACAGGCATGAATAACCCTCTTATGCACACCACCCCACCCCCCAACCGCCTACAACGCCAGCTCAGCCGCCTGGATGAAGTGCCCGCCTACTTTCGTCCGTGGTTTCAGTCTGTCGTGCTGGGCCGCGCTGTGCCTTACACCGGCACCTCCAAGCTGCGCTATGAAGTGATGTCCCCAGAGCAGGTGGTGATCTCGGTGGCCAACCGCCACCGCGTGCAAAACCATATCGAAGGCGTGCATGCAGTGGCCACCACGCTGGCCGCTGAGACGGCCACTGGCATGGTGATGGGCATGAATGTGCGTGACGACTGTGTGCCCGTCGTCAAAGACATGCGCGTGCAGTTTAAAAAGCGCGGCGTGGGTGCTATGCGCGCTGTGGCCACGCTCACACCCGAGCAGCGTGCCTTGATGCAAACCACCGACAAAGGCGAAGTGACGGTGGCCGTAGTGGTGACTGACGAGTCGGGCAACCAGCCCGTGGAATGCGAATTTATCTGGGCCTGGATTCCGTCCAAGCGCCCGCCCAAGGCCCCAGCAACTCTGCAGGGCAGTCCAACGGCCAGCGCCTAGCGCAGCGTTGCGCTGTCCCCAACCGATCAAGAAGGAATCTCACCATGGCCAAACAACTGCAAGAAGCCTATATCGTCGCCGCCACGCGCACGCCGATTGGCCGTTCACACAAGGGCTTTTTCCGCAACACCCGTCCCGACGATTTGCTGGCTACCGTATTACGCAGCGCGCTAGCGCAAGTGCCGGGCCTGGACCCTGCCAGCATTGAAGACGTGATCTGCGGCTGCGCCATCCCCGAGGCGCAGCAGGGCCTGAACGTGGCGCGCATCGGCGCGGTGCTGGCGGGCCTTCCCAAGAGCGTGGGCGGCATCACCGTCAACCGTTTTTGTGCATCGGGCATCAGCGCCGTGCAAATGGCGGCCGACCGCATTCGCGTAGGCGAGGCGGATGTAATGATTGCCGCAGGCACCGAGAGCATGAGTATGGTGCCGATGATGGGCAACTCGCCCAACCTGTCGCCCAGCATCTTTGCCGACACGCAAAATGTAGACAACTACGGCATTGCCTACGGCATGGGCCTGACGGCTGAGAAAGTCGCTACGCAATGGAAGATCAGCCGCGACGCGCAAGACGAGTTTGCCTACAACTCGCACATGAAGGCCCTGGCCGCCATGAAGGCGGGCTACTTTGCCGCTGAGATGACGGCGGTGGAAGTGACCGAGCGCAATGTGGATCTGGATAGCGCCGAAGTGTCTACCAAAACCCGCAGCGTGAGCCTGGACGAAGGCGCACGGCCCGACACCACCATCGAAGGCCTGGGCAAACTCAAGGCCGTGTTCAGCGCACGCGGCTCGGTTACCGCGGGCAATAGCAGCCAAACCTCCGACGGCGCGGGCGCGTTGATTTTGGTCAGCGAGGCCGCGCTCAAGCGCTTTAACCTCAAACCGCTGGCAAAATTCACCAGTTACGCCAGCCGTGGCGTGCCCCCGCACATCATGGGCATTGGCCCGATTGAGGCAATTCCCGCTGCGCTCAAGTACGCCGGACTCAAGCACGAAGACATCGACTGGTTTGAACTGAACGAAGCCTTTGCGGCACAGTCGCTGGCGGTTATCAACACCCTGGGACTGAACCCTGCCAAAGTGAACCCCATGGGCGGCGCGATTGCACTGGGGCACCCGCTGGGGGCTACCGGAGCCATCCGCGCCGCCACCGTCATCCACGCGCTGCAACGTAACCAGCTCAAGTACGGCATGGTGACCATGTGTGTAGGCATGGGGCAAGGCGCAGCAGGTATTTTTGAACGGGTGTAGTCACCTAAAGCACATTCCCACTGTGTTTTAGTGCTATAGCCTTTTAAAATAGGGCGTAAGCAGCTACTGTATTAATAGCACATAACTTCCACTCAAAGCACCGCAACCATGCCTACCCCGTTCGATCTTGACCTTGCCGTTGCCTTGCAGACCAGCGCAGCAGGCCACTACACGGGCGCGACCCAAGCCGCCTGGCAAAACATGGTGGGGCCGTTTGGCGGCATTACCGCAGCCACCATGCTGCAAGCCGTCATGCAGCATCCACAGTTGCTGGGCCTGCCTGTGTCCATCACCGTCAACTTCTGCGCAGGCGTGGCCGAAGGCGCGTTTAGCATCGTGGCTCGTCCTGCACGTACCAACCGCTCCACCCAGCACTGGCTGGTGGAGATGCTGCAAAACGGCGAAGTGGTCACCACCGCCACCGCAGTCACCGCCGTGCGCCGCAGCACCTGGAGCAGTGACGAGACTGTCATGCCCAGCGTGCCGCCGCCCGAGGCCGTCGAGCGCAGGTCTTTTGCACCCATGCCCTGGGTGCAGCGCTTTGACATGCGCCCCATCACTGGTGACCTGCCCCAGGTGTGGGATGGCCGCGAGTCCGAGAGCCTGTCGCGCCTGTGGGCCCGCGACGCGCAGGCCCGTGCACTGGACTTTATCTCGCTTACCGCGCTGTCCGACCTGTTTTTCCCCCGCGTGTTTTTGCGCCGCGCGGTGCGCGTGCCGATTGGCACCGTGTCGATGACGGTGTATTTCCATGCCGGGCAGGCCGAGCTGGATGCAGTGGGCACGGGCTACCTGCTGGGCCAGGCGCGGGCGCAGCGCTTTTTTAATGGATTTTTTGACCACAGCGCGCAATTGTGGTCTGAGAGTGGCACACTTCTAGCCACCACGCACCAGGTGGTTTACTACAAGGAATAACCGCCATGGCCGACAGCACCATCTCCACCCCGCCCCGCAAAGGCGCATGTCTGGTGATTGGTGCGGGTGATGCCACTGGCGGTGCAGTGGCGCGGCGTTTTGCACGCGAGGGCTACATAGCCTGCGTGACGCGCCGCAGTTTAGAAAAGCTGCACCCCCTCAAAGCCCAGATCGAAGCCGCAGGCGGCGTGTGCCACGCCTTTGGCAGCGATGCGCGGGTCGAGGACGAAGTGGTGGCGCTGGTAGAAAAAATTGAAACCGAGATAGCGCCCATCGAGGTGCTGGTGTTCAACATCGGTGCCAACTCGCCCAATAGCATCTTGACCGAGACCGCGCGCCGCTACACCAAGATGTGGGAGATGGCTTGCTTGGCCGGGTTTTTGACCGGGCGTGAAGTGGCCAAGCGCATGGTGACGCGGGGTGATGCGTCGTCAGCCAGTGCAGCAGGCACATCGCAAAGCTACTCCACTGGCGTGCCTCACAAGGGCACCATCATCTTCACGGGTGCCACTGCCTCACTGCGCGGCAGTGCGGGCTTTGCAGGCTTCTCCGGCGGCAAGATGGCCCTGCGGGCGCTGGCGCAAAGCATGGCGCGCGAGCTGGGGCCGCTGGGCGTGCATGTGGCGCACCCCATCATTGACGGCGCGATAGACACCGAATTTATCCGCACCCAGTTTCCACAGCGTTATGCGTTGAAAGAGCAGGACGGCATTGTCAACCCCGAGCATATTGCCGATGCCTATTGGATGCTGCACCAACAGCCGCGTGATGCGTGGACGCATGAGTTGGATTTGCGTCCGTACATGGAGAAATTTTGAAGCCATGCTTCGTTTAATCATCGCCAGTATTTGCACGTTCATCGGATCACTGGGTTCTGCTTCGCGGGATCATGCCGATGGCGCGCTCAGCTCCGCGGCTGTCCCCCGTGCCGGCCTAGGGCCGGCGACTCCTCCTTTATGCCGCTGCGCTGAGCGCACCATCGACACGATCTTGCGAACGTGGCGGGTATTGACGCGATGCGCGCCAACTATGTTGGCTACAGGCAACTCGGCTGGCACTCAACCGTCGTGCACACACCCAGTTCACTGCCCTGGCGCTTGGGTTGAGTGGCGCAGCGACATAAAGGGGGAGTAGGCGGCCCTAGGCCGCCACGGAGGACAGTCGCGGAGCCAATCAACCCAAGTGCCGGGGCGTACACAAGTGCAAGCAAACAGTGCAGTGAATTTTTAGACTATCAATAGGAGACCCATATGACCAAAACCTTCGACTACTATTTCGACTTCGGCAGCCCCGCCTCGTACCTGGCCTACACGCAGATACCCAAGCTAGAACAACAAACCAGCGCAACCGCCATCTACAAACCCATGCTGCTGGGCGGCGTGTTCCAGGCCACGGGCAACCACTCGCCCGTCACCATTCCCGCCAAAGGCAAATATACCTTCAGCGACTTTGCGCGCTTTGCACAGCGCTACGGCGTGCCGCTGAATATGAACCCCCACTTTCCCATCAACACCCTCATGCTCATGCGCGGGGCCATGGGTTTGCAGCTCAGCGATGCGGCGCGCTTTGCGCCCTACTGCCAGGCGGTGTACCACGCCATCTGGGTTGACAGCAAAAATATGAACGACCCAGCCACCGTCGGCCAGGTGCTGCACGCCGCAGGCTTTGACCCGGCGGCCATGGTGGCGCTGGCCGGTGCGCAAAGCACCAAAGACGCGCTCAAGGTCGCCACCGAAGAGGCGGTAGCACGCGGCGTGTTTGGCGCGCCCACTTTCTTTGTAGGCAACGCCATGTTCTGGGGCCAGGACCGCATGGACTTTGTGCGCGAAGCCCTGGCCGCGTAAAAGCCCCGCTTGAACATTCGCCTGAATTAATCTCCACCATTCCTATTCCCCAAAGAGGCCCCCATGAGCGACATCCTTATCCACCACGACGCTGGCGTGTGCACCATCACCATCAACCGCGCTGCCAAAAAGAACTCCCTCACCGCCGCCATGTACCAGAGCATGGCCGATGCGCTGCAGGCCGCCAAAGACGATGCTGCCACGCGCGTAGTGGTTATCCAGGGGCACGAGACGGTGTTCAGCGCAGGCAACGACATTGCCGACTTTTTAAACAACCCGCCGTCCACCCAAGACAGCCCGGTGTTCAAGTTTTTGCACGGTATCGCCGCCTTCCCCAAGCCCCTGGTCGCCGCCGTCTGCGGCCCCGCCGTGGGCGTGGGCACCACCCTGCTGTTCCACTGCGATCTGGTCTACGCCGGTGACAACGCCGCCTTTGCCATGCCCTTCGTCAACCTGGGTCTGTGCCCCGAGGCCGCCTCCAGCCTGCTGGTGCCGCAAATGATGGGCTACCACCGCGCGGCAGAGGCGCTGCTGCTAGGCGAGCCCTTCATGGCCGAGGCGGCGCTAGAGGTAGGCTTGGTCAACCGCGTGCTGCCCCCGCTAGAGGCCAACAACTACGCGCAAAGCGTGGCCCGCAAACTCGCCGCCAAACCCATCACTGCGCTGGTGGAAACCAAACGCCTGCTCAAGCGCCACAACAGCGCCGCCGTGCTGCAAGCCATGGCCGAAGAAAGCGTCAGCTTTGGCCGCATGCTCAAAGAGCCCGCAGCACGCGAAGCCTTCGGCGCGTTTATGGAAAAGCGCAAGCCGGATTTCGCTAAGGTGTAGGGGGTGTATCGGACTCATTTCTATCGAAGTTATTGCAGTTTATAAATATTTTTGATAAACTTAGTAAACCACAGTAATCTCCGTTGAAATGAACCCGCTAAACAACCCCTTTTCTCCCGGTGCAGGCAATCAACCCCCCGAATTAGCGGGGCGTGGCGATTTGCTGCGCAAAGTCGAAATTTTGCTAGCCCGCATCAAGGCCGGGCGCAGTGAGCAAAGCATGTTCATGGTGGGTCTGCGTGGCGTGGGCAAAACTGTGCTGCTCAACCGGGTGCGTGAGATTGCGCAGGCACAGGGCTATCAGGCACTGCTGATTGAAGCCCATGAAAACAAAGCGCTGCCTCAGTTGCTGTTGCCGCCACTTCGGCAAACCCTGTTCGCGCTGGATCGTATGCAAAACGTCAGCCAGAAGGTCAAGCGAGGCTTGCGAGTACTGCGCAGTTTTATTGGCGCGGTCAAAGTTAAGGTCGGTGATGCCGAATTTGGCCTGGACATTGACCCAGAAACTGGCAGCGCAGACAGCGGCGACTTAGAGGCAGACTTGGCCGAATTATTTGTCGCGGTCGGTGAAGCGGCGGCAGACCGAGGCACCGCCGTTGCCATCATCATTGACGAGTTGCAGTACATGAGCGAAACCGAGATGAGTGCTCTCATCATGGCCATTCACCGGGTTTCACAGCGTAATTTGCCCATGGTGTTGATCGGCGCAGGTTTGCCGCAACTGGTCGGGCTGGCTGGCAAGTCCAAATCGTATGCAGAGCGCCTGTTTACCTACCCCGAAGTGGGCGCGCTCTCTATGGCAGATGCTGCGCTGGCCCTGCAAGGCCCGGTCAGCTCACAAGACGTATCTTTTACACCTGAGGCGCTGGCCGAGGTGTACCGGGTAACGCAGGGCTACCCGTACTTTTTGCAAGAATGGGGCTACCAGTCCTGGAATATGGCTGAGCATTCACCCATCGATCTGGCAATGATTGAGCAAACCACCGTCGCCTCTACCAAGCGCCTGGATAGCAGCTTTTTCAGAGTGCGTTTTGACCGCCTCACTCCGCGTGAAAAAGACTACCTCTGTGCCTTGGCCGAGATGGGCACCGGCAACCAGCGCTCCGGCGGCGTGGCCGAGCGGCTGGGCGTAAAAGTGCAAACCATTGCACCGCTACGTTCTAGTTTGATTAAAAAAGGCATGATCTACAGCCCCGCGCACGGCGACACCGCATTTACCGTGCCGCTGTTTGACCAGTTCATGCTGCGCACTATGCCCGATGGGCCGCGCAAGGCTGCGGGGTAGATGCCAAAAAACTTCAGCCCCATAAACCATGGTCACCAAAACCAGCTAACTTAGCCCATACCCCATGAGCCAGCTCACTGCCACCAACTTCACCGAAATCGTCCAACTGATTGCCGCCGCCAAGCTGCGGGCCATTCAGGCGGTGAACACCTCGCTGATTGACCTGTACTGGCAGGTAGGCGAGATCATCAGCCGCAAGATAGAGGCAGCAGAGTGGGGCGACGGCGTGGTCAACCAGTTGGCTGAGCACATAGCCCAAACCCAGCCGGGGTTGCGCGGTTTTACCCGGCGCAACTTGTTCCGCATGCGGCAGTTTTATGAAACTTACAATGGCGATGCAATTGTGTCACCACTGCTGACACAATTGCCGTGGACGCACAATCTCATCATCCTCAGTCAGTCCAAACGCCCAGAAGAGCGCGAGTTTTACCTGCGCATGGCCGTCAAAGAGAAATGGTCAAGCGCAAGCTACAGTTCTGTTATTAAAATGCCGTATTTAGACGTTCCCTACTGGAGCCAGCAACAGTCTCAGCAGTGCTGAGACAATTCCATCCCGGGGCCAGAAGCGCTTTCAACGAGGTCTACCTATTTTGAAGGCGTAAATCTGCTTGGCTAAAACTGACTAGATATCGGCGTTCATTCAATTGTC
>JAYVJV010000257.1:0-5087 GCA_043769005.1 Polaromonas sp.
GGTCATGGGCGTCAGGGGATGATTCTGCATGCCGCTTTCGCTCAGCAGCACGTCACCGGCAAACAGATAGCCCTTGAATACGGTGCGGCCATTGTCAGGGAATGCAGGGGTCGCTATGGTGAAGTCTGTATCCAGCGCAGCCATTAGTGCTTCAGTAACCGGGCCAATATTGCCTTGGTCAGTGCTATCAAAAGTTGAGCAGTATTTGAAGTAAATCTGTGAGCTTCCCTGCGATTGAAGCCATTGCAACGCTGCCAGAGACTCAGCCACAGCCTCTGCAGCCGCAGTGGTACGCGACTTCAGTGCCACTACTACGGCATCTACCTCGGCATCGAGGGGTGCGGTCGGCACACCAATGGTTTGCACCACCCGCATGCCGGCGCGCACCAGGTTGTTGGCGAGGTCTGTGGCGCCAGTAAAGTCATCAGCGATGCAGCCTAAGTGGATTTGGGGCATGACGGTTTAATTCAGAATAGGTAGCGCGATGGCCTGCGGGTTCTCGCGCGCATAGCCGCGAATAATCTGCTCAAAATCGACGTCGCTGTGCAGCCCCAAGGCATGGGCACGTGGGGTTTGAATATTGCCCGGCCAGGTGTTGACAATCTTCTCAATGGCCGGGTCTGTTTGCCAATCTAGCAACGCGGTGGCTGCAGGCCCCGCAACCCGCTCAAGTGCCTGCGCCATCGCGCCCACAGTTGTCATCAGGCCCGGCAACGTCATTGCGGTACGCGGCCCCCACTGGGTGGCGCTGGTTTGTGCCGCGCACAGAAGCCCCTCAATGGCGCGTGCAGGCGAGGCCAGTGCGACCGGTGTGTCGGGCTGCACCGGGCAAACAGCCCGCATGCCAGCCAGCGGCTCGCGAATCATGCCGCTTAAAAAGCTCGACGCAGCACCGTTGGGTTTGCCAGGCCGTACCGACACCGTCAGCAAGCGCACGCTGCGGCCATCGACAAAGCCCTTACGGGCATAGTCAGCCACCAGTTGCTCGCCGATGAACTTTTGTATTCCGTAGCTGCTTTGCGGCGTTGGCAGCGTGTCATCGCCCAGCACGGACGGCAAGGGCTGTTGCGCTGAATGGCCAAACACGGCCAGCGAGCTTGAAAACACCAGCACCGGCCGCCTGCGGAGCTTGCGGCAGGCTTCAAGCAGCAGGCGTGTGGTGTCTACGTTGCTGCGCATGCCCAGATCAAAATTAGCCTCGCATTCAGCGCTAACGGCGGCGGCCAAATGAAACACCAGGGTTGTGTCAGCAGCCAACAATTGCCCGCCTTGCAACTGGTCATACAAATCACCACCCATAAACGCGACACGTGGGTCAGCGCCCAAGTCGTCTGGAGGTGCAACGCGGTCGACCAGGGTCAATCGCCCAATAGTTTGTGGTTCAGCGCCTGCCAAAGACAGGGTGCTCGTGGCCAGCAGGCTGCGCGCCAAGCGCACCCCCAAAAAGCCGCAACCACCGGTGATCAAAACATTCATGGCCTAGCCCTGTGTGGAATGTTGATATGCGCAGCGTAGTGCACGATGGTGTTTGGGGGCAGATAATGCGCCATGGCGGTTTACGCGCCGGTGAGATGACGAGCAATTAATCAATTTTTGCGCCGCTGTCTTTCACGATTTTTGCAAATCGCGGGCCTTCCTTGGAAATGAGCGCTGCGAAGTCTTGCTCATTACCGCCAACGATGGTGTAGCCAGCCGCATCGATTCGCTTGGCAGTTGCGGGATCTTTCATGGCTTTTTGCAGCTCACTGCTCAACTTATCCACCACGGCTTTTGGCGTGCCTGCTGGTGCAACCCAACCGTGCCAGCTGGTGAGGTTGTATTCAGGAAAGCCGGCTTCTGCACTTGTGGGCACATCGGGCAGTGCCGATGCGCGCTGGCTGCCAGTCACAGCGAGTGCGCGCACTTTGCCCGCTTTGATCTGAGGGCCAGATAGGCTGATCGCATCAATCATCACATCAATGCTTCCGCCCAGCAAATCTTTCAAAGCATCGGAGCTGCCGCGGTACGGTATGTGGGTGATAAAAATCTTATTTTGACTTTTGAACAGTTCAAGCGCCAGATGCGGCGCGCCGCCATTGCCGCCCGAGCCCATATTGAGTTTGCCCGGATTGGCGCGCGCGTAATTGCGCAGATCGGTCAGCGTTTTGATGGGTAGATCGGCGCGCACAGTGACCACAAAAGGCAAATCCACCAGATACGACAAGGGCACCAAATCTTTTGTCGGCGAGAAGCTCATGTTGGGATACAACGCTGGGTTGATCGCCATCAAGCCCGAGTGTGTGTGCATGAGCGTGTAGCCATCAGCCGGGCTTCTGGCCACGATCTCACCAGCCACATTGCTACCAGCGCCAGCGCGGTTTTCCACCACGAAAGACTGCCCGGTTTGCTCAGTCATGCGCTGCGCCACGATGCGCGCGAGCACATCAAGGCCGCCCCCAGCCGTAAAGCCCACCAGAACTCTGACAGGCTTGTTGGGGTAAGTGCTGGTTTGGGCATGCGCTGTTGATATGGCAAATACTGCGGTGAACAACAAGGCCGCAGCCTGACGCAAGATTTTGGGTATGAGAGTAGACATGAAATTTTTCACGGTTGTTTTAGATTCAAGTTGCCTGTCTTGATGACGACTGCCCAGCGCTCCATCTCAGTAGCAACTTTTGCTTGCGCGCTTTCAACGCTGCCGCTTTTGGCAACGATTCCCAGTGCCAAAAGTTTGGCAATCAGCGCTTCGTTCTTCATCACGGCATTGATTTCTTGATTGAGCTTTTGCACAATCTCGGGCGGTGTTTTGGCAGGTACAAATACGGTGTAGTTGGTGGAGCTTTCATAGCCAGGCAATCCCGCTTCCGCCATGGTCGGCACATCCGGTAATGCCACTGAGCGGCTGGCACTGGCCACAGCCAATGCGCGGGTCTTGCCAGCTTTCAGATTAGGCAGATGCGCTGGAATGCTGTCGATCGACATGGGGATGCGGCCCGAGAGCAAATCAGGCATGAATTGCGCCGTGCCCCGATAAGGCACATGCACAATATTGACGCCGGCCATTTGCTTAAACATCTCTGCATTCAAATGCTGTAGACCGCCAACGCCAGATGAAGCGAAGCTAAGATCGCCCGGTTTGGATTTGGCAAGTGCAATCAGTTCTTTGAGATTTTTTACCGGAAGATCGGCATTGACGATGATGCCCACCGTGCCAAAGCCCACTTCGGCCACAGCGATCATGTCGCGCTTCATGTCAAAGGGAAGCCCTGTGATGACGTGCGGCGCAATGGAATAGTCGACGATGCTGCCCATCATCAACGTGTAGCCGTCAGGCGCGCTGCGCACCAAGGCGGTCGCACCAATGGTGGCGCCTGCGCCAGGCTTGTTATCTACCGCGATGGATTGACCTAGCCTGGAGCCAAGAAGCTCTGCGACGAGGCGCGCTACGGTATCCACCCCGCCGCCGGCCGGATAAGGCGCAATCATTGAAATCGGGCGAGCAGGCCACGCCTGAGCCGCTGCGCTGGTGGAGCTAAGCGCTACAGCAGCGCTGGCGCAGAGCACAAGAATTTGCTTGGTAGCGCTGCGTCTTGAGCTATGGGTATTGTTCGTGGCCATAAACGTGTGTCCTTGGTAAAAAACTAGAACGATGCGACTTTTGTTTTTTGAGGCAACGTGATGCCTGGGAAAATTTTGATGACGGCGCTGTCGTCCTCTTTGGCATAACCCGCTGTAGAGGCCTGCATGAACATCTGGTGCGCGGTGCTGGAGAGTGGCAGCGGGAATTTACTGGCACGCGCCATATCCAGCACCAGGCCGAGGTCTTTCACAAATATATCCACCGCCGATAAGGGCGTGTAGTCTGCTGCCAGAACATGGGCCATGCGGTTCTCGAACATCCAGCTGTTGCCCGCGCTGTGGGTGATTACCTCATACAGCGCGCTGGGGTCAACACCTTCACGCAAGCCCAAAGCCATGGCCTCGGCGGCGGCGGCAATGTGCACGCCCGCCAGCAGCTGATTGATCACCTTGACTTTGCTTCCCGCTCCGGCACAGTCGCCCAGCCGATAAACCTTGGCCGCCATCGCGTCCAGGAGGTCACCCAGTACGGCATACGCCTCGGGTTTGCCGGCCGTCATCATAGTCATCTGCGCGCTGGCTGCTTTGGCCGCGCCACCGGAGATGGGGGCGTCCAGGTAATGAATTCCCAGCGCGTTCAGCCGCTTCTCCATGGCGATCGACCAGGCAGGGTCGACCGTGGAGCACATCACAAACACGCTGCCCGGCGCAAGTGTGCTGATACAACCGCCGCCGTCACCAGCTGCGCCAAACAAGACGGTTTCGGTTTGCGCGGCATTGACCACCACCGAAACCACCACATTGCAGCTTTTGGCGAGGTCGGCGGTCGAGGTGCAGGCCACGCCGCCGTCTTTCGCAAAGGCTTGTGCTACTTCGCTACGCACATCAAACACATGGGGCACGTGGCCGGCTCGACGCAACGATGTGGCCATGCCCAATCCCATGGCACCCAGGCCGATTACACCGACATTTACTCTGACATTTAAGGTCATGGCTGTCTCGTTTTGTCTGTTCAGGTCGTTAGTCGAGTGTGATGTTGGCGTAGGCCGCTACGCCCTTCCAATTTGGCCGCATCCGCTGCCATGAAGGTGGCCATCGTGCGGTTGTCCTGATAGGTTGGGTCGGCGCCCAGTGAACCACCGGCACCGGGTTTGTTCTCTGGCACCACTGGTTGACCCAGGCGTTTTTGCAGTTCGATCCCCAGCAGCCGGGTCAAGATATCGGGCGCAGAGCCTGCCGCTGACGGCACCACAATCTTGACCGGCTTGGTGGGCCAGGTTTGCGCGTGCACGGCCGTCCAGCATGTTGCTGCAATGAGGGCTAATACGAGGTGTTTAGCGAGGTGTTTTGCGAGCTGTTTTTTCATGGTGAAAGCGCTGCTTTACAGCGCGGCATTTTCAGATATATTGGTATGGTTATCATACAACTTCAACAAACCCGACGTCTCAGCATTTACCCGAACGCCGTTCAGGTCTTCGGGGGGCTGTTGAACAGTGGCTGGGCCAGTGCGACACCTTCTTGCTGCCAGA
>JAYVJV010000258.1:0-5064 GCA_043769005.1 Polaromonas sp.
GGATGCAGCAACGGTGATGACATCTGTGGAGCTGCGCATAGTGGCTTTTGACGCTGCGCAGTCTGCCGATGCCGCCTGGCTGCGCACGGCTACACGTAAAGTAGGCCTGTCACTGGGTGACCGCGCTTGCCTGGCGCTGGCGCGGGCCGAGGGTGCAGCGGTGCTGACGGCGGATAAGCCCTGGCTGCAAATTGCACTGGCTGTGGGCTTGAAAGTGCAGTGTATTCGGTGATTTTCGGTCTGTAATGCGCTATATTTATAGTAGCTGCTTACGCTATATTCTATTGGGCTAGAGGCGTATTTGTTATAAATAAATGGGTTCTACAACGTGGCGGTGGTGGGCTTCAACCAGTTCTCAACCCGCAGGCCGGGCACGCGTGTGAATTCGGCCTCATTATCAGTCACCAAGGTGCAGCCCAGTGCCAGGGCGTGGGCGGCTATCAGGGTGTCGTTGGGGCCGATGGGGGTGCCTTGGGCTTCCAATGCAACGCGTACTTGGCTGTAATGCTGCGCTACCAGTGGCTCCAAGGCCAGTACGGGGATGTATTGCATGGTGATGGCATAGGCGGCGCGCAGTTTTGCTGTGGGGTTTTTGGCCAGCCCAACCTGCAACTCGCATTGCACGATGGTACTGGTGCACAGCGGGGCTTTGGCGCTGCCGGGCGCAAGCTGCAGGGTGACTTGCCGGACCCGCTGGGCGACGATGCCCTGGGGGTTTTTCATCATGTGGCTGATGATGTTGGTGTCGAGTAAAAACATGGGCTACAGGTTGACTGGCTCCAGGGGCAGCAAGCCTTCGTCTACGTCGGGGAACTCGTTGTCGCAGGGGCCTAGTTTGCGCAGTTCGTCCAGCATGGCCAAGATGGCGGCGGGCGAGCCCTTTTCGTACACGGGAAGCACGGGTTCCAGCACCAGACGGGTGCCTTCACGGCGCAAAATAGCCTCTACGCCGGGCAGTTCAAACTCTTTGGGTATGCGCACCGCCTGGTTGGCCCCATTGCGAAACAGGCGCACATGGCGGCCTGGCGCTGGCGATGCTGACTCGGGTGCTGGGAGTGCTTGCAGGTGGTAGGCTTTGCGGTTATCAGAGACGATGTTCATGGCGTGCTCCTCTAGGCATCCGGTTGGAATATTTTAGCATAGGCTTGGCATATGCTGGTTGTGAAGCACACGTAAATACTTGCAAGCGCTAGGCTGCAAAGCGCTGCGGGGGTCAACGCTGGCGGCAACCCGGCGTTGTGGTGATAGTCGGAACTGCAATTGCTGGTTTTCAGCAAAGCATTCCCCGGCAGTTGGAGTTTTCACCATGGGTGCAATCAAATCTCTATTGGGCGGCTTGTTGCTCAGCGGCACGGTGCTGCTGACGGCCTGCGGCGGTGGGGTGGACGTGGGGGTGGGCATTGGCGTTGGGAGCAATGCCCAGATCAGTGCAAATATCAACATCCCCATCGATTTCGTGGAGCCCTACCAAGACGACTTTGACCTGATCCTGTTTGCCAATAGCCGCGAGGTGCCCGGTGTGCAGGTGTACCCCGGCGAGTCGCAAACCGTGTACGTGCCCGTGGGCCAAACCTTTTTGATCGACTCGAACGGCCCCGTCACCTGGCAGGTGCAGGTGGCAGGCAGTGCCCCGATTGTGGGCAGCGGCAACACCATCAGCTACGGCGGGGCAGTGGTCAGCGAGAGCCGGCGCACCAACACGCAAATTGGTGGCAGCACCTTTGCCAATGGCCCCTTGCTCACACAGGTGGCTGTAACCTATATTGCCACCTCGGTGTACCACGCAGACCAAGTGGCAAGCATTACGATTGTGCTGACCAACTGACCCGGGTGCCTGGGCACGGAAGGCAAAAAAGCGCAGAGTGTCTGCGCTTTTTTTTGGCCTGCATGGCTGCTGATGGCGTGGGGATGGTGTGGTGAAAGTGTAGTGATAGTTTGAGGTATGCTATTTATTTGATAGCTGTTTACGCCAATTTTTATTGGGCTGTAGCCATATTTGGCACCTAAAAATCTCAGTCGTACCAGTTCTCTACCCGCAGGCCGGGCACGCGTGCAAACTCGCGGGTGTTGCGGGTGATGACCGTGAGGTTGTGGGTGAGGGCAATGCCTGCAATCAGCTGGTCAACCAAGCCGATAGGGGTGCCGGCCAGTTCAAGTGTGTGGCGCAAGACGCCTGCCGCTTTCGCGCTGGCATAGTCCAGCGGCAAGACTTCATAGACCCGCATGACGTGGTCGATTTGTCGGCGCTGTTGATCGGGCCGGGTGGACTTGGCCGTACCAAACTCCAGCTCAAACAAAACAGGCGTTGCCAGTTTGATGGTGTGCGCCGGGGTCGCCTGCAGGCGCTGCGCTACGGCTCCGCGCTGGGTGAACAGGTAAATCAGCGTGTTGGTGTCGAGCAAAACCATTACATTGGCTCGCGGGGCAAACCGGGTACTTCGCTGGCGCGAATCTCCTCCAGCGTGGGGAAGTCGTCAAACAGGTGGGCGTTGGCTTCAATGCGCTCAAAAAACCCTTCGGGATAGCCGTTGTTATCCACGGCGGGCGTTTGCTCCTTCACCAGCTTGGCCAGCCAGCCACTCAGCGACAGCTTGGCCGCAGCGGCTGCGGCCTTGGCGCGGGCGATAGCATCGTCGTCCATATAAATGGTCACTTGGCTCATGGCAGGACTCCTGGGAAATTACATATGCAATTATAAGTGCTATGCAATTACATAGCAAGCGCCTTGGTTTCGCTTGCCTTGGTGTCGCTGAAGTCTTTCGTTGCTTCTTTCACAGGCTGCCCCAAGCTCTTCAAAACATCCCGCACCATCTGCGCCCGCGCTTTGGCATCCGGTAGTTCGCGTTCGATGCGCAGCTTGTCGTTGCCAGCCAGCTTGATGTGTTTGTTCTTCTGGATCAAGTGCAAGATGGCCATGCTGTCGATGGGCGGGTCTTTTTTGAAGCTGATGTTGATCAGGCTGGGGGCAGCATCGACTTTGACCACGCCGTAGGGCTTGGCGATGACGCGCAGGCGGTGCACGTCGATCAAGGTTTGCGCCTGAGGGGGCAGCTTGCCAAAGCGGTCGACGATTTCTTCCAGCAGGGTGTCGATCTGGTCGGTCGTTTTCGCAGTGGCGAGTTTTTTGTAGAACGACAGGCGCAGGTGCACATCGCCGCAGTAGTCGCTGGGGAGCAGGGCGGGGGCATGCAGGTTGATCTCGGTGGTGGCGTGCAGGGGGCTTAGCAGGTCGGGCTCTTTGCCGGCTTTGAGGGCGCTGACGGCCTCGGCCAGCATCTCGTTGTAGAGCTGAAAGCCTACTTCCAGCATGTTGCCCGACTGGTTCTCGCCCAGCACCTCGCCGGCGCCGCGAATCTCCAGGTCGTGCATGGCCAAATAAAAACCGCTGCCCAGTTCTTCCATCTGCTGGATGGCCTCTAGCCGCTGCTGGGCTTGCTTGGTCAGGCTTTCAATGTCGGGCACCATGAGGTAGGCGTAGGCTTGGTGGTGGCTCCTTCCCACCCGACCTCTTAATTGGTGCAACTGCGCCAGGCCAAACTTGTCAGCGCGGCTCATGACGATGGTGTTGGCGGTGGGCACGTCAATGCCGGTCTCGATGATGGTGGAGCACAGCAGCACGTTAAAGCGCTGGGCCACAAAGTCTTTCATCACCTTCTCTAGCTGGCGCTCGGGCATCTGGCCGTGGGCTACGGCGATGCGGGCCTCGGGCAAGATTTCTTCCAACCTTGCGCGGCGGTTTTCAATCGTCTCTACCTCGTTGTGCAAAAAGTAGACTTGTCCGCCGCGTTTGAGTTCTCTTAATACCGCCTCGCGGATCACGCCTTTGCCCTCGGTGCGGACGAAGGTTTTGATGGCCAGGCGGCGTTGTGGCGCGGTGGCGATCACGCTTAAATCGCGCAGGCCTTCCAGCGCCATGCCCATGGTGCGGGGGATGGGTGTGGCGGTGAGGGTGAGCACATCGACCTCGGCGCGCATGGCCTTCATGACCTCTTTATGGCGCACGCCAAAGCGGTGCTCTTCGTCGATGATGAGCAGACCCAGATCTTTGTATTTGACGGATGCGCTCAGCAGCTTGTGCGTGCCCACCACAATGTCCACACTGCCGTCGGCCAGGCCCTTGATGGCGGCGGTGATCTCTTTGGCGCTGCGAAAGCGGCTCATCTCCATCACCTTGACCGGCCATTTGCTAAAGCGGTCAGTCAGTGTGGCGTAGTGCTGCTCTGCCAAAAGCGTGGTGGGCGCGAGGATGGCCACCTGCTTGCCCCCTGTCACGGCCACAAAGGCGGCGCGCAACGCCACCTCGGTTTTGCCAAAGCCCACGTCGCCACAAATCAGCCTGTCCATCGGCTGCGGGCTAACCATGTCCTGGATGGTGGCGTGGATGGCAGCGCGCTGGTCACCGGTTTCTTCAAAGCCGAAGTCGTTGGCAAACTTTTCGTAGTCTGTGGCTGAAAAGCGGAAGGAGTGGCCGGTGCGTGCCGCCCGCCTTGCGTAAATGTTTAAAAGCTCAGCGGCGCTGTCACGCACCTGCTCGGCGGCGCGGCGCTTGGCTTTGTCCCACTGGCCAGAGCCCAGGCGGTGCAACGGAGCTTCGTCGGCAGATACGCCCGTGTAGCGGCTGATCAGGTGCAGTTGGCTGACGGGTACGTACAGCTTGGCATCGTCCGCGTATTCGAGTAGTAAAAACTCTTGCAGGGCTGCCGTGCCATCGGGCATTTTTTGCCCTACATCCATGTTCATCAAACCGCGGTAGCGGCCAATGCCGTGCTGGCTGTGCACCACGGGGTCGCCTACCTTGAGCTCGCTCAGGTCTTTGATGAGGGCTTCTACATCGGTAACCTGCTCTTGCTTTTTGCGGCGGCGGGCGCTGCCGCTGGTGGCAAATAGCTCGGTCTCGGTCACAAAGTCGATGCCGCCTTCCGTCCAGGCAAAGCCTGCGGCCAGCGCGGCGGTGGCAATGCCCAGCTTTTCGTCGCTGGCCTGGAACTCAGCTAAGGATTCAAACGAGGGCGGCAGCACATGGCTGGCACGCAAAAAGTCCAGCAGGCTCTCGCGGCGGCCTTC
>JAYVJV010000259.1:0-2647 GCA_043769005.1 Polaromonas sp.
CAACCGACCATGCCCACCAAGGCAGAGCGAAACGCTAGAAAACTACAATCCCAAAGAAAATATGCACAATGTCAGCGTCATATGGTCATACTACGCTACGTAATAAATAGCATTCCTGCAGCGCATCAAACCCATACAACCACGGCAAACCCACAGTTTGCGTGCCTTTGAGTGCCAACACTGCATCGCGCGCGACAGACCACGGCCAGCCGAGGTGAAAAATTTGGCCATTGCGCTTGGCGGTGCGCACCACGCGGGCTGTGCGGGCGCTGCGCTGGGCTTCGTACTGGGTAAATGCCCCAGCCACATTGCTCACACTGCTGGCCACATCCACGCAGGCGGCTAGCACCGCTGCGTCTTCCAGCGCCATGGCTGCGCCTTGGGCCAAATAGGGCAGCATGGGGTGGGCGGCATCGCCCAAAAGCGTGATTGGGGGGCGCTGCGCGGTGAGTGCGCTGCCCTGCGCGGTCTGGTTCGCCAGGGCCAGCGCTTGGCTCCACTGAAACGGCGCAGCAGGGCGATCATACAAATGCCAAAGTTTGAAGCCATGGCTCTGTGCCGCTGCCAAGATACTTTGCAGGTCGGGGCACATCTGCACTTGCAAAGCCGCTATGGTTTGCGTAGCTTGCGCCATTTGTGCAGCGTCATCCAGCGCCCAGCCTTGGCTGGCTGCTGCCTGCCCCAAGCCCTCCGTTAGCACCACCACATTGAACCAATCCCCGCCTGACACCGCGTAATGCACCACATGCAGCTTCTCGCCCCACCACACACCCACCTCACTGAGCTTGAGCGCATCGCAAGCTGCACTGGCTGGCAGCATGGCGCGCAGGGCGATATGGCCGGTGGCGCGGGGCGCTGCATCGCCGCACAAGGCAGGGCGCACAGCGCTCCACAAGCCGTCTGCACCCAGCAAAGCATCGGCTTGCCAATCGCTGCCCTCGCTATCAGTTGCGCTATAAGTTACGCCATCAGTTGCACCGTTTTTTGACGCGCAACTTCGCACCTGCACGCCGCTCGCATCCCACTGGATGCTTTGCACGCGCTGCCCCAGATGCATCTGCACCTGCGGCAAGGCCTGTACGGCCTGCAAGAGCGCGGCGTGCAAATCGGCTCGGTGCATCGTGGCGTAGGCTGCGCCATCGCGCTGCGCAATGGCAGCGCCCAGCAGCATGCGGCTGATTGAGCGGCCGCTTGTGGCTGCGCGCACAGCCACCGCTTGCGGTAAGCAGGCCTTGGCCAGCACCGCATCGGCCAGACCCCAGTGCGCCAGCACACGCATGGCGTTGGGTCCCAGCTGTACGCCAGCGCCCACCTCGCCAAGTTGCACGGCCTGCTCCAGCAGCGTGACCTGATGCCCGCGCCTGCCCAAGGCCAAGGCCGCGCCCAAGCCCGCAATGCCAGCGCCCGCTATGAGAAAATGCTTGTTGGTAGCCATCCGAATCAATATTTATAGATTTTCAGCACAATGTCAGCGTCATATGGTCATATATTGCTACGCTATTTGTAGTATTCTAAGCATCTATGGTAGCTGATTTATCCATCCACACCGACTTGCAGATTGTGCATATAGACAATGCCCTGCTGGTGCTGAGCAAACCCGCTGGCCTGCTGGCCGTGCCCGGGCGCGGCGCAGACAAGCAAGACGCGCTGAGCAGCCGTGTGCAGGCGCGCTACCCCGAGGCATTGGTGGTGCATCGGCTCGACCAAGCCACCTCGGGCCTGATGCTGATGGCGCGCAGCCCAGATGTGCAGCGCACACTCAGCCGCGCTTTTGAAAATCGCTTGGTACACAAGAAATACGTAGCAATTGTGCATGGCCAACTGCCCGATGCAAGCGGCGAAATCGCCCTGCCCCTGATGGCCGACTGGCCACGTCGGCCCATGCAAAAAGTGGATCTGCAACATGGCAAAGCAGCACTGACCCGCTGGCGCGTGCTAAACACGCATAGCGCAGCCCACACCAGCCGCCTGCTGCTCGAACCCATCACGGGCCGCACCCACCAGCTGCGCGTGCACCTGTGCGCCATTGGCCACGCGATTGTGGGCGACACTTTGTATGGCAAGCTTGCGGCCAACACAGGCCAAGCGCGCATGCTGTTGCACGCCCAGTGCATGCAGTTTGACCATCCAGAAACGGGGCACAGGGTGCGCGTGGAGGCAAAAGTGCCATTTTGAGAGCAACGGCCCTCGCGGCGCATATATTCAACGATCAGCCTGCGCTTGGCAAATGGGTTGCAAAGGCCAGAAGCAAGCCCCGCGCAAAAGGAATGGTTGATGCCAAGCGTGTTACTTAAGCGCCCGAACCCTTGCCCAAACTGTTGCGCAGTGCGGCTTGCGCCACCGCGTCGAGCGCATGCTCCACCATATGGCCGTCAGACACCAATCGAATGGAGCCACCATCGCGCAGCTTGTCCAGCGTGCGCTGGGACATGCTGTGCGTACTGCCAGTGGCCGATGTAAACATATACAGACTGCGGTGCGGGCTGACCCAATTGAGCTGCACGCGCAGCCAAGCGCCATTGACCACCAGCTCCACCCACGCACCCACAGGCAGGCTGCCCAATGCCGCTTGGCTGCCAGAGTCGGCATATTCTGCGGGCATGACCGACTCTTCAGTCACATAGCCTGCGTCTTGGCTTTCTTGCGC
>JAYVJV010000260.1:0-2005 GCA_043769005.1 Polaromonas sp.
CACAATGCTATGTATAAAATAGCTGCTTGAGCAGTATTTTATTGGGCTGCAGCCTTATTTGATCTAAAAAAAATCGCGTAAACCTCGCGATTTACCAGCATCGTGGCACGGAAAGAGTCAGGTTTCAGATTTCAAATTTGCCAGGGACAACACCACCCGAAAACCCACAAAGTTGAGCCAGTGGTCGGGGTCGTACCTGCTGCGGGACGAGCAGCGCGCGAAGTCAGCCGCGCCGTACCACGAGCCACCGCGCAGCGCAGGTCGCTCTGATTGCGACAGGTTTTCTGCCGATTCGAACGGCCTGTCTTTCGCCAAGCGTTGCTGCAAGGTACTAGCTCCAAGAGCCCACAAGTTGTCTTGCCACTCCCACACATTGCCCGCCATGTCATGCAAGCCCACGGGGTTAGCCTCAAACAAGCCCACCACGCTGACGTGGCCTATCTTGCTGCCGCTAATGTTGGCTTTCAAATACGCCATTTTGTCATCCCCTTGCCATGGCCACACACGCTTGGGGTCGCTACTGGTCAAGTCTTGGGCTCTGGCTGCGCGCTCCCACTGTGCCTCGGTGGGCAAAACCACACTATGCCCCGCTAACGCGCCCTGCCCTGCAAATAGCGCCGCGTGCGGCCCCTCCCCGCTGAGCCGGTCGTGCAACCAGCGCGTGTAAGCCCGCGCCTCAAACCAGTTTATGCGCATGATCGGTCGGCTGCCCCGGCTGCGCTGCTCTGTCCAGTCCATTGGCTCTTTGCGCAAATCTGGCGTACGGCGGGCCAGATATCCGCGGTACTCTTTGTATTCAACCTTGGAATCAAAACTGCCCTCGCGCCACGCGATGCCCTGCGCGTCCCACCATGCGTCCCGCTGGTAGCCGCCGTCTTCCACAAAGCTGGCGTATTGTTCTACCGTAGTGAGGTGCCTGGCGATGTAGAAAGGCTTGTCTATCGTTACCTCGCGCAGTGTTTTGTCAGACTCCTTGGCTGGGCCCATTTTGAATGTGCCGCCGGGGATGTGGACGAATCCGGGTATTGGTTCATCAATCGCTGTATGGTTGGAGTGCCGCGCCTTTGGCAGGTAAAGGTTTTTTGGGTCAAAACGATCGTCAGCGCCTAAAGCGCCGCGCACGTCGGCCCAGAGTGCGCGGGCCTGGAGCTGATCTAAGTCTTTCAGCGGTTCGCCAAGATTGCCGCCATGGTCTATGTCTTTGACCAAATTCCAGAACATAGCGCTCCCGTCATGCGCAATATGCGGCGCTAAGTATTGCAGGCCGCGCATCAGGCGGCGCTGGGCTTCTGGGCGCTGCCCTTCGCTGACTCCCGCCAGCCATTGCGCTAATCGCTGGTGCAGCTCGCTGGCGCTGCTGGCATCAAGCCATTCACCCGCTTTTAGCCCCACACCAGCAGGCGCACCTTCCTGCTCGCGTTCGGCGGTCGAGACAATGGCATTAAACAAAGTGTCGGCATCACCTGCACGGCTTGGTCGTACTAAGCCTGGCTTGGGCGGTGTGGTTGTAGAAACTTGGGACGCGGGTAAAGTTGCAAGCTCAGTTTCAAGTGTCTCGCTTGTGCTGGCCGCAGCGTCTAGAGTGTCTGCTTGGTCTCGCAGATCAGCCTGAGCCACGGGCGATGGCATCACCGCCAAATACTCCTGCACATCCAGCGGGCTGGCACCGCCTTCGGTGAGCAAGCTGTAGTACTCGCGTGAATACCGCGCGGAAAACGCACTGGGGTTGATGTTGCTGGCTTTGAGGCTGGCAAACAGGCGCAGGGGATCAAACACGTGGCGTTGGGCGGCGCGGTGTTCAACCAAACGCTGGGCAATGGGCAGGTAAATTTGCTGGGCTTTAAAGCGCGCGGTGTCCTCTATGCCGCTGATCATTAGCACCGCTTTTTCATACGACTTGGGGGGCAGTTTTAGCGGATCAGCCAGTTGCAGTGCATCGTAGCCAATAGCCGCCCAGCGCCACAGGTCTAGATCGGATGTGGCTTGGCCTAGGGTGTTTTTATTG
>JAYVJV010000261.1:0-35954 GCA_043769005.1 Polaromonas sp.
GCATCGGCTGTCTGAGCGCGTAGCGCGAGTTCCGATGCTTCCCCCAAAAGCGAGCACTGCAGATGCTCCCCCGAAGGGGCCGCAGTCCTGGGGCGCATGACCATAGCGCACGCTCTGGCGCGAAGCCGCGACGTCCCAGCCTGGCACCGAGCTGAACTACGCCTTAGGAGTACAATCGAGCATGCTAACCATCATCGAAACAACGTTGTTCAGCAAGCTCTGGCCCGAATACTGGACAGAGGATGAACGGGGTGCTTTTGCGGCGTTTATGGCCGCGCATCCCGAAGAAGGCGACGTAGTGCAGGGCACGGGTGGCGTGCGCAAGGTGCGCTGGAGCCGCGCCGGTTCGGGCAAGTCGGGCGGGGTGCGGGTGGTTTACTTTGTTCGCAACGAGCAGGGTGAGCTGGTATTGTTATTCATGTATGCAAAGGCCAAGCTGGATACGCTCAAGGCCAGCACACTAAAGGGGTTACGTGATGCCGTTAAATAAATTGTTAAACAAGCCCGCCGCCAAGCCGTTGAAGCCTACGGTCACGAAACCGATGACGGATGCGCAATTGGCTAAGTGGGAGGCCAGCCGAGACCTGGAGGCTGAGCTGCTGGAGTCTGTGCGGCAAATGCAACGGGGTGAGGGTACGGTGGTGTATTCCCCGGTGATAGCAGCACGGCAAAACTCGAAGTTGTCGCAGGAGCAGTTTGCGAAATTGCTGGGAGTTTCGGTGCGCACTTTGCAAGGCTGGGAGCAGGGCCGCAAGCAGCCGTCAGGTGCAGCGCGCACGCTGATTACTCTTGCGCAGCGCAACCCAAAAGCGTTGCGTGATTTGGCGGATGCGTAGCCTCGCCTCAGTTTTCGCGGCAGAGCGTGCGCTATGGGTATGCGCCCCAATAAGAGCTGCGGGCTGGAAGCGCGGAGCTTTTGGGGATCAGAAATTTAGATGTCTGAGGCGATAGCCGAGTTTCTAAATTTCCCCCAAAAGCGAGCACTGCACAGGCTCCCCGCGAAGCGGGCCGCAGCTCGGGGCGCATACCCATAGCGCACGCTCTGGCGCGAAGCCGCGAGGTCCCAGACCGGCACCGCGTTGCACAACACACTCTGTCGGTTGAAGCACCAATGGCATCCGCGTCAAATTCGCTATGCAAGCGGATCATCATCCTGCAGCGCTGTCTCGTAGTCCTGACCGCCGTAGAAAACGCCCAGCACCGTTACCTGCGTCGCTTTAACTGCGAAGGCAATGACCGCGCGTTTTTTGTAATGCGTAATGCGCAAACCCGGGCGGATGTCATCGCGCTGCGCTCCTCGATGCGGGGAGATGGAAAGGCTCTCGCAATAGGTGATGATGGCATCTACGTAGCGCTGCGCCACCACGGGGGCGTTGGCATGGGCAATATAGTGGTACAGCTCGGTGAGCTGGTCTTGCGCTTCGGGCGCGAACGCCACGTTGTAGTGCATCAAGCCGCTGCGGTAGAGGCGGTTTTGAGGGCTTTGGTATGCACGGCTTTCAATTTCGCGCGCACCTGTGCGGGGCTGAGTGCGCGTGCGGGGTCAAGCTGCATCGCGTCATACGCGCCCGCTACGCTGCCTTGCAGCCAGTGCTCGACAGCGCGGTCGCGGGCTAACAGGGTGCGCAAACCATCACGCACCACTTCGCTCTCACTGGCGTACTGCCCCTGGCTGACCTTTTCTTTGATTAATGCCGCCATTTCATTGGGCAGGGTAATGCTCATTTGCTGGGTGCTGCGCATGCCAATCTCCATGAATAGGATTTAATCCTATCACAAGCCTGCGTGCGGTGCCAATTGCCCGGCTTCGCGCCAGAGCGTGCGCTATGGGTATGCGCCCCGATGAGGGCTGCGGGCTCGAAGCGCGCAGCTTTTGGGGATCAGAAGCATCGGCTGTCTGAGCGCGTAGCGCGAGTTCCGATGCTTGCCCCAAAAGCGAGCACTCCAGATGCTCCCCCGAAGGGGCCGCAGCCCTGGGGCGCATGCCCATAGCGCACGCTCTGGCGCGAAGCCGCGAGACCCGCGAAGCCGCGCAGTCTAAAGCACGCGCTAACTCAAAGCCGGTGCGCCAGGCTGCTGGCCAGGGTCACCATGCCAATGCCTACCGCCAGCCAGGCTATTTGCGCTACCGTCTCGCGCAGGCTCAGGCGTTTTTGGAGCTGGGGGATCAGGTCGGCCAGGGCGACGTAGACGAAACTGCTGGAAGCGACGACCAGCAGGTAGGGCAGCAGGCTTTGTAGCTGGTCTACCAGCAGGTAGCCCACCACGCCGCCCACCACGGTCACCGCGCCTGCGGCGCTGAGTTTGACCAGCGCTTTGCTGGCACTTTGTTTGGCCTGGCGCAGCACCACCAGGTCGCCCATGTGGTGCGGGATCTCGTGCACCAACACGGCCAGGGTAGCTGCAATGCCCAGGCGCAGGTCGGCCATGTAGGCCGCAGCGATCAGGATGCCGTCGCCAAAGCAGTGCACGCTGTCGCCCAGCAGCACGGCCCAGCCACCGCTGGCGTGGTCGTGAGAATCGTGGGTATGGTCGTGGGTTTCGGCAGGTTCAGCCCGTGTGGTGGAGGCTTGCGCAGCTGCCAGCGGGTGTCCGTGCGCGTGCGCATGGGAGGGCTGGTGCACATGCGCTTCGCCATGGGGATGTGGGTGCGAATGCTCATGGCCGTGGTGGTACAGCTCGGCTTTGTCGAGCAAAAAGAAAAAGATCAAGCCAGCCAGCAGAGTGGCAAACAGCGCCTGCGCCCCGGCCTGGCTTTCGAAGGCCTCGGGCAGCAGGTGCATGAAAGCGGTGGCCAACAGCGCGCCTGCGGCCAGGCTGAGCAGGTGCTGCGTGTAGCGCGCAAGCACGCCATAGGTCAGCAACCCAGCGACCCACACGCTGCCAATGCCTGCAGCCAGGGTGCCGATGAGAATAACCAGAAGATTCATTTGCTATATTTTTAGTAGCTGCTTACACTATATTTTATTGGGCTAGAGGCTTAATTATAGTAAGTACTTGGATGCCAAAGCGGCCTCAACGCAAAAACCGCCCGAAGGCGGTGTAGCTGGGCGCTGACGCAACGGTATCAGGCTACGCCGTGGGCCTTGAACCACGCCAGCGCGCGGGCAAAGCCGTCGTCTGCCGCGTCTTTGCGGTAGCTGGGGCGGTAGTCGGCGTGGAAGGCGTGGGGCGCGCCGTCATACACCTTGAACTCAGATTTTTGCGCTGCGGCACTGCCGCCTTTGAGTGCAGTTTTCATCTGCTCTACGGTGTCCAGCGGTATGCCAGTGTCAGCCCCACCATACAGGCCCAGCACGGGGCCATTGATCTTGCCTGCCACGTCTACCGGATGGGTAGGCGACAGGGGCGATGCGGCTCCCACCAATCGGCCATACCAGGCAACGCCCGCCTTGACGTTCTTGCTGTGCGCGGCATACATCCAGGTGATGCGGCCACCCCAGCAAAAGCCGGTGATGGCCACCCGGTTGGTATCGCCCCCGTTGGCACCGGCCCATTTGACCATGCCATCCAAGTCGGCCATCACTTGCGCGTCGGGCACCTTGCTGACCACCTCTTTGATGAGTTCGGCAATAGCGTTGTATTTGGTGGGGTCGCCCTGGCGGGCAAAAAGCTCGGGTGCAATCGCCAAATAGCCCATTTTGGCAAATCGGCGGGCCGTGTCGGCAATGTACTCATGCACGCCAAAGATTTCTTGAATCACCAGCACCACAGGCAAATTGGTTTTACCTTCGGGCTTGGCGAAGTAGACGGGCACTTGAAAGCCATCTACCGTCACTACCACCTCACCCACGGTCAGTCCGTCTGATGAAGTTTTGATCGCCGTCTGCGCCACGGCCGTGCCCACGCTGGCAGCATATCCCACGCCCAACGCTGCTTTAAGCGCGCTGCGTCGGGTGGCGGTGTGGTGGCCATCGGTGCTGTCTAACAGGGCTTGGGTATCGGCGATTTGGTTGGCCACCGCAGCGTGCGGTGCATGGGAATTGCGCATGGGAGGTCTCCTAAAAGTGAGGGGAGTAGTTTAGACTTGCAGTATCCACGGTTTGCGGCCTGCCAGGTACTGGCGTTGTCCCTGAGCTTACCGTAGGCCACAGGGCTGCGACCGCCACCGTGCTCACAAGTTTCCTTTTCCTTTTATTTGCCTGTTTAGAAAGAATCCAACATGCCCACCATCCGTGTAGAACTCCTGGAAGGCCGCACGCCCGAGCAAAAAACTGCACTGGTCAAGGCGCTCACGCAGGCCGTCGTCGACTCCTTGGGCTCCAAGCCCGAGTCGGTCGATGTTTTGCTGTTTGACATCGCACGCCAGCACTGGGCCACCGGTGGCGTGCAATGGTCTGAAAAAAAGTAACATGAATTTATCTGACGACATCAGCGCAGGCCGGGGCAAGCCCCTGCTGGAGCCCGGCGCAGCCGCAACCAAGGGCAAACGCGGCATGAAAAAAGGCTACTACGTGCGCGGCGTGTTTGTGGCCGAAGGCAGCGAGATGGACTTGGAGCTCAAAGCTGAGTTTGCCAGCAGCAAGTCGGTCGCCAAAGAGGAGAGCACCGAGCTGCAAAAACTGGGCGAGCAACTGCTGACGCTGTCCAGCGCCGCCATCGCCAAACTCGATTTGCCCGAGAAGCTGGTAGATGCCGTGGCCGAGGCCAAACGCATCACCAATTTTGAGGGCAAGCGCCGCCAGATGCAGTACATCGGCAAACTCATGCGCAAGGTCGAGCCCGAGCCTATCCGCACCGCCGTAGAAGAGGCCAAAACCGGCAGCGCCAAAGACACCCTGGCCCTGCACCGCGCCGAGCTGTGGCGCGACGACTTGATCGCCAACGACGATGCCCTGCCCCGCTGGATGGCCGAGCACCCCAGCGAACCCAACGCAGCCGAAAGCAGCAGCTACGACACCCAGCAGCTACGCGCCCTGATCCGCCAGGCCCGCAAAGACTTACTGGCAGGCAAACCCGGCGAGGCCCGACGCCAGGGGCGGGCCTACAGGGATATTTTTCAAATCGTGCGGGTGGTGCTGCGGGGAGCGAGTGCATCTGGCACTCCCGAAGAGACCCCCGACGCAGGCGACTAGTTGCTTAGCACCGCTCAGTTTGTCGCCGCACGTTCCTTGGCTCATCCGTTTTTAACTATGAATTTAGACCCCATCAAAATCGGCATCGTCTCCATCAGCGACCGTGCCAGCACTGGCGTGTACGAAGACAAAGGCTTGCCTGCACTGAAAGACTGGCTCACCAGCGCGTTGCAAAACTCCATTACTTTTGAGGCCCGTTTGATCCCCGATGTACAGGCGGGCATCAGCGCCACGCTGATCGAGTTAGTCGATGCGGGCTGCAGCTTAGTGCTCACCACCGGCGGCACGGGGCCTGCGCTACGCGATGTCACGCCCGAAGCGACCTTGGCAGTGGCCCATAAAGTCATGCCCGGCTTTGGCGAACAGATGCGCCAGATAAGTCTTAAGTTCGTACCCACTGCCATACTGTCGCGCCAATGCGCCGTGGTTCGTGAACGATGTCTCATCGTCAACTTGCCCGGTCAACCAAAGTCGATACAAGAAACGTTACAGGGCGTACAGTCAGGAGACAACGCGATACCGGGAATTTTTGCTGCGGTACCGTATTGCATCGATTTGATTGGCGGGCCTTACCTGCAAACCCATGACGCGGTGTGCAAGGCCTTCCGACCCAAATCGGCGCTACGTCCAGCGGCTGTGTAAAGGAGTCTGGCACGTTGTCAGGCCAGCACAACAATAAGCAAGGTGACTACGATGAATAAACGACCCCACAGCCTTTATTTAATAGCGCAAGCAGCTACTTTTTTTATAGCGACTTGTGCTGCTGCATCGTCTGCTTGGGCGGTCATGACAGAGCCCTACGCCAGCTATACCGTCAAGGCGGGTGATACGGTGCAATCGTTGTCGCGCAGCTTGCTCAATGATGCCGCGAAGTGGCCTGAGCTGGCGCGCCAAAACAGCATGGTCAATGCCAACGCGGTGCAAGCGGGCCAAGTGATTGACGTGCCCAAAAGTCTGCTTAACTTGGGCTGGCTGGCGCGTATTGCCACACCGGGTCGGCTGATGAACACCTCGGGGGATGTTAAATTGAATGGCGTCAGCGTACAGGCCGGCGTCATGGTACCCGAGGGTGCGCGCCTGGAAACCGGAAGCGATGGCTCGGCCATTGTCGAGCTGGGTGACGGCTCTCGCATGCAGCTCATGCCCAAAACACTGGCTGAGGTCACCACCCAGCATGGCTATGCCCTGCGCGACCCGGCCAGCAGCGCGTCCACCACCTTGTTTTCAGGTGCCATTCGCCTCATGGCGGGCGTACTGGACACCCTGGCCAACAAACAGGCCAACAGGGCAACCCCTTTAAACATCACCACACCCACCTCTGTGGTGGGCGTGCGCGGCACCCACTTTCGGGTAGCCTATGAAGACCCAGCCAGCGGATCGGCACGCGCTGAGGTGCTGGAGGGCAAAGTACAAAACGACAATCCCACGCAAAACGCCAGTGTGAACCTGAACACAGGTTACGGCGCTGCCATCAAGCCCGCAGACCGCGAGATCAAGGCTGTACTGCTGCTGGCCGCCATGCCTGCCAGCGCACTGCCCAAAGAAGTGCTGCGCATCATCGGTGCCCATAACGAACCCGAGCAGGCGGCATGGGCCTTGGGTACGGTAGCGGGTGCAAAGGGCTACCATGCACAATTTGCTGCTGACGAAAAATTCACCACGATCGTGGGCGACTTTAAATCCAGCTCCAACGCAATCGATGTGCGGTCACTGGCCAACGGCAGCTATTTCGCCCGCGTGCGCGGCATCGACCCGGCGGGCATTGAGGGCTACGATGCCTTGCAAGTGGTAGAGATTAAAACCGCCGCAGCCCAAACCAGCTTGGCCTGGCCACGCGAAGTGAACGTGGGCGCTACGGCTGAATTCATCCGCAACGGCGTATTGCTCAGGATCAATGCCCGCAGCTCTGACACCCCTGCGTTGCTCATCGTGCAGATCGCCCGCGATGCAGCATTTACACAAGGCCTGCAGTCTCTGCCTTTGGCAACCGATGGCTCGGTTTTGCTGCTCGATGTGCCAGCGAGCCAGCGCAGCTATGTGCGTTTTGCAGGATCCAGCCCTAGCGGTATCGCCGCCAGCAGCCCCGTGTTTACTTTGGATATACCTGACAACTGGGGCAGTACTGTGGTGAGCCTCGCGCAGGCACTGCAACGCTTGCGCTAACAGGCGTACTACTAAAGCTTTTTTTGCAATTCATTGTCGTGCCGATGCGTCATCGGACGTGTAAGAAGTCGCAGCATTGCCATTTGCTGTCAACCCAAGTACTTGCAATAACCGTTACAACAAGTACAGTCTAGGGTGTATGCGGGTTTACCGCAGTGCTTCGGCAGCTATGCATCACCAAGGTGGGTAGTCCAGCCCAGACCTAGCGGAAAGCGATGACCATGAAACAACCCTCTTTTGCCCTTGCCCAATGCGCGCAAGCCGCTGCGATTTTGATCGCAGTTGGTATCACGTCCCTTCCCGCCCTGGCGGCCATGACCGAGCCCTATGTGAGCTACACCGTCAAGCCCAAAGACACGATGGAGGGCATCAGCCGCTTTTTGCTCAAGCAACCGCGCCAATGGAATCAGGTTGCCATGCTCAATGGCATGAAGAACCCCAACAAGCTCAGCCTGGGGCAAGTCATTAACGTTCCGCGCAGTTTGCTCAACATGAACTCGCAACCCAAGCTCGCCGTGCCGGGCAAGATCATCAGCGTGCAAGGCGACGTGAAGATTGGCGGCCAAAGCGTGCAAGTCGGTGCCAGCGTGCCCGAAGGCGCGCGCCTGGAGACCGGGGCTGGCAGCTCGGCCATCGTGCAGCTAGGTGACGGCTCGCAAGTGCAAATGATGCCCAAGACCCTGGCCGAGGTCACCACGCAGCACGGTTATGCCTTACGCGACCCGTCTTCCAGCGCCTCCACTACCTGGTTCTCGGGTGCTATCCGCTTGGTCTCGGGCGTGATGGACACGTTGGCCAACAAACAAGTCAGCCGCCTCAGCCCCCTCACCGTCACTACGCCCACCTCGGTGATCGGCGTACGTGGCACGCAGTTTCGCGTAGCGTTTGAGGACCCGGCCAGCGGCATTTCGCGCACCGAGGTGTTAGAGGGCAAAGTACAGGCCGACAATTCAGCGCAAAAGGTCAACGCCCAACTCAATGGCGGTTTTGGCGCGGCCATCAACCCCAAAGAGCGCGAGATCAAAGTCGTCGCCCTGCTGCCAGCCATACCAGAGGCTCAACTGCCCAACGAAATCATCCGCTCCAACCCGCAAAACCCCGGGCCTGACCGCACCGAGTGGACGGTAGGCAACCTGGCTGGAGCCGTGAGCTACCGCGCCCAGTTTGCCACTGACGAGAAGTTTGCGCTGATCTACAGCGACATCAAGTCGCCCACCACGGCCTTTGACCTGAGCCAAATCCCCAATGGTAAGTACTACGCCCGTGTGCGCGGTGTCGACCCATCCGGCATTGAAGGCTTTGACGCGTCCAAGCAGATTGAAATCAAAACCGCCGCCTACATTCCACCGCCCCCGCCCCCTCCTCCACCGCCCGTGGTGCTGATCTGGCCGGGTGAAATATCGGTGGGTGCGGTAGCCGACTACACGCCAGAAGGCATGCAGCTTAAGGTCAACACCAGCAGCGTAGATGCCCCCAGCCAGCTGACCATGCAAATGGCACGCGATGCCAACTTCGGCCAGATTGTGCAAACCACCTTGCTGGGCAAAGATGCCAAAGTCGTGCTGGGCAATCTGGCCGCAGGCCAGCGCAGCTATGTGCGCTTTACCGCCACCAATGCCCAGGGCCAGCCCTCCAGCAGCCCGGTGTTTACGCTGGATGTACCCGACAACTGGGGCACCACGGTGACCAGCATGGTGCAGGCTCTACAGGTGCTGCGCTAGACTCAGAGCGCTGCGTTTGGGCTTAAAGAGGCTTTACAGGGGCTGCACTATGCCATGTATGCACTTACTTGCCAAGCAGGTCCGTCAGCTTCTTGCCCTCAAAGCGCTCATGCAGCGCGGCGTTATCGGGCACGCAGTCGGTCTGGGCCTGCCCGCCTGAGAGCTTTTCTATCGCCTGCCACAGCAAGGCTATCTGCGCTTCCTGGCTGCTGGCGTTGTCTATCAGGCCGCGCATGGCCTGGCTGAGCGGGTCGTCTTCGTCGGTAATGCCATAGGCCGAAAATTTCTTCTCGTGCGTGGTCACATCCGCGCTGTGCCCGTCTTTGGACGGAATGATGCGCGCCGGAATGCCCACCGCCGTGGCCCCTGCGGGCACGGGCTTGATCACCACCGCGTTGCTGCCAATCTTGGCCCCGTCGCCCACTACAAAGCCGCCCAGCACCTTGGCACCCGCACTCACCACCACGTCTTTGCCCAGCGTGGGGTGGCGCTTGGCCCCTTTGTACAGCGAGGTGCCGCCCAGCGTGACACCCTGGTAAATAGTGCAGCCGTCGCCGATCTCGGCGGTCTCGCCCACCACCACGCCCATGGCGTGGTCAAAAAACACCCTCTCGCCAATCACCGCACCGGGGTGGATCTCAATGCCCGTCAGGCCACGCGCCACATGCGAGATAAAACGCCCCAGCCATTTCAAGTCGTGCGTCCAGCACCAGTGCGCGCGCCGGTGCAACACCAAGGCGTGCAAACCGGGGTAGCAGGTCAGCACCTCCCAGGTACTGCGGGCAGCCGGGTCGCGGTCAAGGATGCATTGAATGTCGGAGCGAAGGCGGGTAAACATGCACAGAGTTTAGCGCGCCAGCAGCATGGCCTTGGCCACCCCACGCAGAATATGGATTTCTTCTTCGCGCAGCTGGGCGCGGTTGAGCAGCGCATTCAGGCGCGGCATCAGCTTTTTGGGCGCTGCGGGGTCGAGATAGCCCACATGCACCAAGGCCTGCTCTAAATGGTCTAAAAGGCCACTGACTGCGCGTGCATCGGCCAAGGCCGCAGGTTGCACCGCAGCCTGTGGTGCAAAGCCGCCCAGGGCCTGGCGCCATTCATATGCAATCAGTTGCACCGCACTGGCCAGGTTGAGCGAGCCAAACTGAGGATTGGTGGGGATGCACAGCGCCGCATGGCAACGGTACACGTCTTCGTTGCGCATGCCAAAGCGCTCGGAGCCAAACAGGAAGGCCATGCGCGGTGTAGCAGCTTTTTTATCTACCAAATCAGCCTCCAGACCAATAGAATATGGTGTAAGCAGCTCCTGTTTTTGTAGCAACTCAAAGTAACTGCGCGGCGCATAGGTGGGCGGGCCAAAGTCGCGCGGGGTCATGGCCGTGGCGCACAGGTGGTCTACGCCGTCCAGCGCTTCGTCCAGGGTGTCGACGATGCGGGTTTTGTCCAGCACATCGTTGGCACCGCTGGCACGCTGGATAGTCTCCTCGCGGCGCAGCACATTGGTCCAGCGCGGCGCTACCAGCACCATGTCGTCAAAGCCCATCACCTTCAGCGCACGCGCCGCCGCGCCCACATTGCCTGCGTGCGAGGTGTTGATCAAAATGAAGCGGGCCACGGGCTGAAAACTGCGTAAAGTGGGCGATCAAGGGCGGAGCAGATGCAGCCTCACGCGCGGCCAGCCAAGCGCTTAAAGCCCAGCCACTGCTGTTGCCAAAAGCCGCGCCCGTAGTCGCGCCCCTGCTCTACCTGGTCGCGCACGCCCGTCGGGTCAAAGCGCTTTTCGTAGTTGGCGGTGCCAAAAAGTGTGTCCCACCACGGCAGCAACACGCCAAAGTTGTGTCCACCGAGGACGGTGGCCCCCACGCTTGCCACTGCGTGTGCTGCGCTGCCCCCCAGGGGGGCGCTCGCGCCTTGGGGCGGCCCGGCGGCGCTGGGTGTCCTCTTCGCTGTATTCATACTTTCATGCCCAATACCAATCGCGTGGTGCAGGCGGTGAAAGCGGGGACTTACCCACAGTCGCTCGCCGACTGCGCCGAACCACAGGCGCAAGTTGGCGTGCTGAAAACTCTCGCTCAATTGCGCCAAGGCGACGAAGGCTACAAACTGACCGGGTGCGACACCGATCAGTTGGGCGGTGAGCACCAGCAGGCTGTCTACCAACAGGTCGTCCAGCAGGTGGTTGCGGTTGTCGCTCCACACGGTCATTTGGCGCTGGGCGTGGTGCAGGCTGTGCAGGTTCCACCACCAGGTAAAGTGGTGCTGCCCTCGGTGAATCCAATAGGCCAAAAAGTCCAGCACCACTAGATACACCAGAAAACTGAGCAGCGGGTTGCCCGTCACGCCCAGCGCGGCATCCAGATGAAAGCCGCTGATACCCTGCTGGCGCAAGGCACCAAAAGCCATGTCAAGCAAGGGCTCTACGGTAAAAAACAGCGCCACACGAAACAGCCCCAGGCGGTGAATGACGGTGTAGAGCATGTCGGTGCGAACAGTGGCGCGGTCCGTCACGCGCTCGGCTGGCCACAGGCTCTGCAAAGGCACCAGCACGCCCACAATCAGCGCAATTTGCAGCAAACCCACCAGCAACCAGCCCGTGCCCTCAAAACCCACCTCCAGCACCGCCCCCAGCCCTAGCTGGAACATCACGGGTTGAACCAGCGCCTCAAACAGCCATTGCTGGGCCTGGGCAAACAGTGCAATGAGAGAGTCCAGCATCTATCTGTGCCTCTGGTTAACCGCGCCGCGCCGCGTACCAGGCCTGGTAGGCTGGGTGGTGGCGTAGCGTGGTGAAACAAAACCCTTTGTCTTTGAGTCCGGTAATCAAGGGCTCTAGTACAGCAGGTGCCCAGGGGTCTTTACGCGACCAGATGCCCAGGTGGGCCATCAAAATGTCGCCGCTTTGAATGTCTTTCAGAGCTTTTTTGAGCAGCAGGTCGTTGGGATAGCGCTCGCTGGGCAGCTCGTCGCCCAAAAAGCCTGCTGGGGCCCAGCCCACATGCTTGTAGCCACAAGTCTCGGCCATAGCCAGCAGTTTGGGCGAGGTTTTGCCACCGGGGGCGCGCCAGAGGGGCAGGGCTTTTTTGCCGGTGAATTCTTCGATGCGCTCACGCGCCTGGGTAATCTGCGCGCAGTATTTGGGTGATTCCCAGGTGAAGCTGCGGCCTGCCAATGCCCCTGCGCTGGCCTGCACCACAAATGCAGGAGCGATCCCCTTGGCATCCCCCTTCCAGTACACATGGTCCCAGGTGTGCGAGGCAAACTCATGGCCCTCTTTGCCGCGTGCTGCCCAGAACTTTTGGCCCCATTCAAAGCTCAGGCTGGTCTTGTCGTCTTTGGTGCGCTCGTTGGCCACAAAAAAAGTGACCTGGACTTGGTGTTTGTTCAGCACGTCAGCGATCAAAGGCGCGGTTTCCATGTGTCCGGTATCCAAGGTGAGGTACAGCGGCTTGTCACAACTGGGCGGCGGCGCGACCGGTGCGGCTCCGGCGGCTGCCAGAGGCTCCGAGTTTGCCTTTTTAGGCAATAATTGCGCTGGAGTCCCGGTAGACAGGACGTAAGTAGCTATTAAAAAAATAGCATTTTGCCAACCCTTGCGAGCCGATGCACTGCCCGCAGTGGGGTAGTGCACCCTGCTTTTACTGCCGCGCGGCGTGGTCAAGCGTCCAGACTCCATGGGGCGATCTTCCTACATTGACTTGTTGCACGATCTTTCGTGTGGTGGTGTCGATCACGGTGAGCTTTTTAGCCCAGCGTGCGGTCACGAAAAGCAATTTTCCGTCAAGCGAGACATCCATGCAATCAGGCCCGCCGGGCACGGCGTATTTGTCCACCACTTCCAGGCTGTGCAAGTCGATTTTGTTAATGGTGTTGGCCACGCGGTTGCTTACATACACATGGCGCTTATCCCCTGCTGAACGAAAGGCATGTGCACCCGCCCCCGTTTTAATGGTTTTGAGCACTTTGGGCGCAGCGCCGGTAACGTCAAACACCTGCACGCTGTCGCTGCCGGTCAGCCCCACCAGCAGGTGGCGGTCATCCGAGGTGCCAAAAATATCGGCAGGCATGTCGCCCGTAGCGACGCGCCAACGCACGGTCTGGGTGGCCAGGTCAATGGCGACCAGTTCGTCGCTGTCTTGCATCGTGGCGTAGGCCGTGCTTGACTTGCTGTCGATCCACAAATGACTGGGCGTTTTACTGGTGATGATGCGCTTGGCTAGGGCCATTGTGCTGCCGTCCCAGCGGTAAATGTCTACATGGTTCAAGCGGTTGGCCGCTGTCACAAACCACTTCATATCGGGCGAAAAGCGCAGATGGTAAGGATCGAGAATGCCGCGCACGGTGCGCTGTACCTGGGCGGTTTTAGGGTCTAGAAAGGTCAATGCATCGGCACCTGCGTTAGCCACAATCAGCGACTTTTCGTCCGGCGTGAGGTACAGATGGTGCGGCTGCTTGCCCGTAGCAATGCGCTGCGTCTCTGTCCAAGTGACGGGGTCGATCACACTGATGCTGGCATCGAGCGAATTGAGGACAAAAACGGGGTGGTTTTGCGCCGCTACGGCCATTGACAAAAACAGGCCAATCCAGCCCAAGACAATACGTCGAATCAAAATCTCGTCCCAACAAAATGGTGCGGTGCACACAACCTCCTAGTGTACCCGGTACACCACACTCCTGCGCCCGCAGGCGGCACAATAGGCCTTCACTCTTCC
This sequence comes from Polaromonas sp., assembly GCA_043769005.1. Lineage (GTDB taxonomy): Bacteria > Pseudomonadota > Gammaproteobacteria > Burkholderiales > Burkholderiaceae_C > JAAFIP01. Next base: position 13,669 of record JAYVJV010000261.1, read on the forward strand.
CAGTAATCATGCCCTTTCTCACTCTCCACGGCATCTCGCTCGAAGTGCAGCACATTGCGGGCGCATCCACATTGGCACCCATCGTGTTTTTGCACGAAGGCCTGGGCTCGGTGGCGATGTGGCGGGATTTCCCTGCGCAGGTGTGCGCCGCCACGGGCCGTGCGGGTCTGGTGTATTCACGCCGGGGTTATGGCCAGTCCGATGCCGTACCCGATGTGCGCGCGCCCTCGCACCTGCGGGGCGGCCAGCGCGCCGGGCGCTTGCTGCCCGACTATATGCACCACGAGGCCTGGGAGGTGCTGCCCGCCCTGCTAGCCGTCTGCGGCATCGAGCGCCCGGTGCTGCTGGGCCACTCGGACGGAGCCAGTATTGCCCTGCTCTACGCCAGCCGCCACCCCACCAGCGCCTGCATTGCCATGGCACCGCACCTGTTTGTAGAAGACATCAGCCTGCGCAGCATTGCGGCGGCGCGCGTAGCGTATAAAACCACCGATCTGCGCAGCAAGCTCACGCGCTTTCATGCGGATGTGGACTGTGCTTTTTGGCAGTGGAACGATGTGTGGCTGAGCGAGGCGTTTGCCAGCTTCAACATGGTGGACGACTGCGCACGCATTACCTGCCCACTGCTGGCAATTCAAGGGCTGGACGATGCCTATGGCACGCTGGCTCAGATAGACGCTTTGGCTCCCTCAAACACTAATAGAAACAGCCTGCAGTCCAATAAAGTTATGCGTAAGCAGCTATTAAAATTAGAGCAATGTGGACACTCACCGCACAAAGACCAGGTCGAAAAAGTCACTGCGGCAGTGGTGGAGTTTTTACGCGAAAGTAATTAAGGCAACAGGTCTTTTACTTCTTGGGTGCTGAGCCAGCGCCAGTGGCCAGGCGGCAGGCTGCCCAGCGTAATGCTGCCCATGCTGGCGCGGTGCAGGCCCTCGACCCGGTTGCTCACGGCAGCTAGCATGCGTTTAACCTGGTGGTATTTGCCTTCGGTCAGGGTCAAGTCCAGTGTCAGCTCTCCGGTTTGCACGCAGGCGGCAGCGCGCACGGGCTTGGGCGAGTCGTCTAGTACGACGCCCGCCAGCAGCTGGGCCACCTGCTTGTCATCCACCGCATGCTTACAAGTGACTTGGTACCGCTTGGGCACATGGTGCTTGGGCGAGCTCAGGCGGTGGATAAACTGGCCGTCGTCCGACAGCAGCAGCAACCCGGTGGTGTCCTGGTCGAGTCGGCCCACCGCTTGCACGCCCTGGATGGCGTTTTTATTCGGGCGCAGGCGCAGCGGGCTGGGCAGCAAGGTGTACACGCTGGGCCAGGCACCGGGCTTGTGCGAACACTCATAACCGGCCGACTTGTGCAGCAGCACATAGGCCTTGTCGTGGTAGGGCCAGTCCACACCCTGCACCTGAAATCGCAAACCTTCCGCTACTAAATCAGTAGCTGCTTGCGCTGGATTTATATGGGTTAGAGTGCTATTTTCATCATAAACACCGACCAATCCCTGCTCTATCAAACCACCGCACATGCGCCGCGTGCCAAAACCTTGGCTGAACAAAATATCGGCTAACTGCATGGGTTTATTTCGCGGGCTCGGCTTGGCTGGGGCTGCCAGGGGTGATCGAGCGGGTGACTTGCACGGCATCGGGCAAAGCGGGCAGCGCGGGCGGGTCGCGCACCTCGGGGGGTGCAATCGGCGCAGCCTCCTTGGCCGCAGCACCCTTGGCCGCAGCAGCAGCGGCTGCGGGTTTAGCTGCGCCCGCCATAGCGGCGATGCCTGGACTGGCCTGGCCCACGGCCAATGGTCTGCCCAGCAGCATACTCATCATGTCGTCCTGGGTGATCACGCGGTTAAAGCCGTCCATCACCAATTCAAACTGCAGCTTGCCATCGGGCAATAGCTTGGGCGCGGCCATGGGCGCGGGCCGGCACTGTTTGCCGCAGGCCATATACAGGTCGCGCTGCACCAGGCGCCCTGCGGTAAGTGCCGCTTTGCGCTGCGTCTCGTCCTGGTACAAGGTGTTGGTGGTGATGCGCAGCGTGGCCAGGGTGCTGGTGTAACTGGTGGCCATGGTCACGCCCCCATTGAGCACCGATTTGGCATCGGCATCATTGACAACCGGGGCGGCGGGCTGCGCCGCGCTGGATGCCGCCTCCTTGGGCCGCACCGCCTTGGCACCCTTGCCAGCCTTGGCACCTTTGGGCGCACTGGCGGCGCTTGCGGCACTGGCAGCAGGCTGGGCCGCCAGGGGCGGATCAATCGGGCTTTGCGGGATGATCGGCAGACCCAGCACATTCGGCTGAGCCCACGCGCTGTGCGCCCAGGCGCTGACGATCAATACGACGGTGCAAAAAAATGGTTTCATGGCGGTATTTTCGCTCAAATGGCAAAGACGCTGGGCGTGCACCTACAACGCCGCTGGTTTCCTGCTCGTTTACTGGCTCTGCTGCCCAGTTTGGCCTGTGCACCGCAACTGCTGGCCAAAACCACGGTGGGTGACAGGGAGCGTGAAGGTGGGTAGACCAGCCAATCAAAGCCCTATTTCAGCAACAGAAAGATCGCCTGACAGTTCCGGGCTAGACACATCACGCAAGATGCTCATGCTAGCCAACAAGTCGTCGAGTGGTTGCGTGCATTCCAGAGACACGGACTCCAAGCGCAACCTCAGCATGGCAATTTTGGCCCACGGCCAAAAAATTCCGAAACTTAATACCATGCAGGTAGTATTGCGAGCCTGTAGCTTCATCACCGATACTGCATCTAGTTTGGCGCGCAACCGCACGCCTTGTCCAAGGGTTCGCGACCAAATCATGTTGTGAGCCGCCTGTATGCCGATGGACTGTAAAACCACAAACCATACAAGCACCAAGCCCGCGAACCAAATCCACAAAATAGGTTTGACCCGGTAATATGACATCTGGGCAGTCAGGCCATCGCTGACAAATTCAAAAAACTGAAATTTGAATATTGCCGCTGCGGCCAAAACCAGACAGATTACGACACCAACCGCCAGATAGAAACCATTGAATGCTGCAAATACGGTTTTTGCATTCAAACGCAGTGCAAAGCGCTGTGAACCATAAACAACCCTACCGTGCAGCAAGCGCTTGACTTGCCAGAAAATGACGGGGTACAGTGCCAGCCAGACCAAAAGACCAGCAACGGACAATACCGTCCAAACACTGTGCAGTTGAAACACAGCATTGTTCACGCCCAACCATGCAGTCGGGAATATAAACAGCAGCATGGGCAGCCCAATGTGCAAATAGGCTTGCTCCAAACTGCCATCAAAACCAAATCGCCAAGCCTTGTAGCTGGTCTTGGACAATCTGAAAATCGTAGAGGCTTGCCATACAGCAGGCCACAAAAGTGCGAAACTTAAAGCTGCCAAAAATCCAGAAACTGGATCAAGATAGGATGCAACGGAATACAGTGCCAGAAAAAATCCAAAGACTAACGTAGGTCGCATCATGCGGCGCGGCTCGCCATGAAAATTAAAGCAATGGCCGTTGAGCGAAGTATGCTGGTAAATGTATCGCAGTGATTGTGCTCGGGCCCATGGATAGTAAATACCCAGAGTAAGCACGGTCAAAATAAAATTCTTCAACCAAATCCCGGCGTAATCTTGCGACGATCCCGTGAAGGACAAAGTATACCGATGCCGATTTTTCAACTCAATCTCCAAAGCATTCCCTCAAACTTGATTGCTATGCGTGTTTCCTTGGATCACTTTACCTCCAGATAATAAAGCATGGTGTGCAACCTGGAGAAACCAGTCGGCGCAACGTACCATGAAGGCTTGGCCAACATCCAAGCGATAGCGGAGCAAAAAGTAGTTTGGGCAGCTCGCCCCGGTGCCTTGTCTGTACAGTACCGTTTCGCGCTATCAATCAGGGGCCGGCAACTTGCAGCAATACACTGCCGACCCTGCGGTTGCGCCAGCAGTTGATTGCAAAGCACATCCACTTTATCGCATGCTTCAACGAATCGCCACCGGGTTGATGATGGCCTGCACGCCGCCCGTCATGCGCGACGCGCCCAGCACAAACATGAATTCATAGGCTTTGTCGGCCACCAATGGGCCAGTGTTCATGTTTTCCAGAATATAAATGCCGTTCCTGGCCAGCAATATCTGGTGCACCTCAAACACACCCACATCTTTCTCAAACGGAATCACCTCCAGCGCCCAAGTGTCTGCACCAATGGCAATCACTTCCTTGCTGGCCAGATACAGCGCCCCTTCCTTGCCCAGGCCCGGCTCGCCCGCCAGAAAGCGCTTGTTGTCCTTGCCCTCCAGCGCCTGCCAGCCGGTATGGAACAGCACCACATCGCCTTTTTTGATGCTGATGCCCTGGCGCTGGGCCTGCTCGTCGATTTCTTTGCGGTTGAACGCCGTGCCCTCTTTGACCATCGGTATACCAAAGTACGCCGTCATGTCCAGCACAATGCCGCGCGTGACAAAGGGCGGCACTTTTTCGATTCCGAGTTTCTTCAGCCCGTTGGCCTGTACAAATTCAGAATTTTTGTTGCAGTTGTAGTACACGTTGTCAATACCGATATGGCCCAGCCCGTCCAGCTGCGAGCCCGTACCCACCCAGCCCATATAGATGTCGTCGTTGTAGGTGGTCTTGGTGCCTCCCAGGCTCACGCCCCCCGCCTGGCCGGGCTGCACCACCGTCAGGCTCCAGGTACGCGGCGCATAGGCGGCTGTGCCTGCATTGGTCTCAAACCCCAGCGCATAGGTCTTGCCCGTTTTCACCAGCTTGGCCGCTTCTGCCGCCAATTGGGGGGTGAGCAAGTTGGCCGCACCGATCTCGTCGTTCGGCCCCCATTTGGATTTGCACCAGTCGTTTTGCGCCAAGGCGCTGGTGCTGCTGATGGCACCCAAGGCTGCGGCGATCAGCCAGGGGCGAAGGGATGTGCGTAATGTCATGTCAACTCCTCGTTGTAAAAGTAAAAATTGAACTGCCCCATCCAGGATGGGTCGGCTCAATGTAGCCTGTGCATTTTTCACCGCCTGTCGCCTGTCTGTCACTTGCGCAGCCAATCAAGGGGAAACCCTGAAAACTATATTGTGTTGATGTGTGACAGTACGGTGGGCACGCAACGAATTGCCCCGCCCCACGATCTCCCACCTCTTCATGGCATTGAGCCGCGTTTTCACCTTAGGAGCTTTTATGACCTTACGTTTTAAATTGACTGGGCAATCTCTTCCAAGTGGCTGGCGTAAAGCCTGTGTGGCCGCTGCCGTCTCACTGGCTGTGCTGCCCGCCGTGGCGCAGGAGACCTTCAAAGTGGGTATCGTCAGCTTTCTGTCTGGCCAGGCGGCTGAGAGTTTTGGCGTGCCCGCCATCAACGGTGCCAAATTGCTGGTCGATGCCTTCAACAAAGGTGCCGCCCCCGCGCCCTACAACAAGGTCGGCTTTGGCGGCATGAAGATCGAGCCGGTGTACGTGGACGAAAACGGCGGTGCGACCAAGCAGGTGCAGGAAATGCGCAACCTGTATGACCGCGAGAAGGTGGATGCCGTGGTGGGCTATGTCGGCTCGGGCGACTGCCTGGCGGTCGCGCCCGTGGCTGAGGAGATGAAGAAATTTCTGATTCTGTACGACTGCGGTACGCAGCGTATTTTTGAAGAAAACAAGTACGAATATGTGTTTCGCACTGCCGCTCATGCCACCATGGACAACGTGGCGCTGGCCCGCTACCTCAAAGCCAAGAACGTCAAGGTAGAGCGCTTCAACATGATCCACCAAGACTACGCCTGGGGCCAAGACAGCCGCAAAGATTTCATCATCGCCATGGACCAGCTCTACAAGGGCACCAAGTTTGACGCAGACTTGCTACCCAAGTTTGGTGCCGGACAGTACGGCACCGAGATCTCGGTACTGCTGACCAAGCCTGCCGACATTTTGCATTCCAGCCTGTGGGGTGGCGACTTGCAAGCCTTTATCTTGCAGGCCAGTGCGCGTGGCGTGTTCCAAAAACAAACCCCCGTTTTTTCTGCCGCTGACCATGTGCTACCCGGCTTGGGCGAAAAAATGCCCAACGGCTCCATCATTGGCGCGCGTGGTGCCTACGGCCTGATGGCACCCAAGAGTGCGTTGAACGACTGGTGGTTCAATCTGTACGAAAAAGCACAAAATGTGTACCCAGTGCAGGCCCCGTACCGCATGGCTCAGGCTCTGTTTGGCCTCAAACAAGCCGCTGAAAAAGCCATGGCTGCCAACGGTGGCAAAAAGCCTACGCCCGAGCAATTGGCCGCAGCTCTCAAAGACAGCAGCTGGGAGTCACCCGCCGGAACCATCCGCATGACCCTTGGCAACGGCCACCAGGCCATCCAGGACACCGCAATTGGTAAAACCCGTTGGGATGCAGGCAAAAAAATGGTGGTGCTGGACGACATCATGCGCTTCCCAGCCGAATGCGTGAACCCACCTGCCAACATGAAAAGCGAAGAGTGGTTGAAGGCGGGCTTTCCTGGGGCTAAGTGCTAAGACGGGACAAAAATACCGGACGCAGAGGACGCTAAAGTTACGCAAAGGACGCAAAAGAAAACCAGAAGAAGTCTAGGAAATTTAGAGAAGTTTTTTGGATTTTCTTTTTTGCGTCCTCTGCGTACTTTTGCGACCTCTGCGTCCGGTCAAGTCCGATTTCGCTCTGTGAGCAATACTCATTCACTAAAAACTAAATAAGCATGAGCCTGTTATTCACCATCATCCTGGACGGCATCACCTACGCCTCCTGGCTGTTCATCGTAGCGCTCGGTTTGACGCTGGTGTTTGGTGTGCTAAAAATTTTGAATATCGCCCACGGCAGTTTTTATGCTGTTGGGGCCTATGCAGGTGCTAGCCTGGTGGGCTGGCTGTTGGCCATGAAGGTATCGCCCGCGCTGACCGTGGTGGCCTTGGTGGCAGCGGCAGTCGGCGTGGCGGCCTTGCTGGCCCCACTGGTAGAGCGCGGCCTGCTGCGCATGTTTTACGGGCGCGATGAGGTGCTGTTGGTGCTCGTCACGTACGCGCTGTTTTTAATCCTGGAAGATGTCACCAAGCTGGTCTGGGGGGTCAACCCCTACTATGTGTCTGACACCTATCAGGCCTTTGGCAACCTGCAATTGGGCGGCCTGAGTTATGTGGGCTACGACATCATTTTGGTTGCGCTGGCGGTAGTCTGCGGCGTTGCCACCTGGTGGGTGCTCAACCACACGCGCCAGGGCAAGATCGTTACCGCCGTCATTCACAGCCCCGAGGTTGCTTCCAGCATGGGAGTGAATGTCTCGCGCATCTACACCGGGGCGTTTATGGTGGGGGTGTTTTTTGCGGCGCTCGGTGGTGCGCTCACTGCACCCATGATCTCGGTGCAACCGGGTTTGAGTGTGGGCGTGATCATTGTCAGCTTTGCGGTGGTCATCATTGGCGGGTTGGGCAGCATTGAGGGTGCAGCCATTGGCGCACTGGTGGTGGGCCTGGCGCGGGCGGCCTCGGTGCATATCTGGCCACCGGCCGAGCTGTTCAGCATTTACGTGGTGATGGCGGCCATTTTAGTGTTCAAGCCCGAGGGCTTGTTCCAGCGCGTGCAGGCACGCAAAATTTAAGCGGCGCATGCACAGCTCTCGCCCCTACTGTTTTTAGGAGTTCTCCTTTGTCTCACCCCTCTTTGCGGCGCGTGATGCTAGCCTGCGCCGGTGCCATAGCCGTGCTGCTGGTTGCGGGTTTTATCGTACCCAAATGGTTGATGTCGCTGGGCACCATTGCGCTGGCCAATGGCCTGGTGTCGCTGGGCATTTTGATCATGATGCGCAGCGGTGTGGTGCCCTTTGGCCAGGGCCTGGTGTTTGCCGCCGGTGGCTACGCTGCGGCACTGGCGTTTAACAAAATGGGCGTGACGGATGTGCTGCTCCTGACCGCCATGGGCGGCGTGTGCGCCGTGTTGATCGCCGCGCCCTTTGCGCCCTTGCTGGCTCGCTACCGGGGCATCTTTTTTGCCATGCTCACCTTGGCCCTGTCGATGGTGCTGTACGGCGTGCTGGTGAAGACCGAGGCGCTGGGCGGCTCCGACGGTTTTAACGTGACCCAGCCCACTCTGTTGGGCCGCAAAGCACCGGGTGGCCAATCGCAACTGATGCTGTGGTGCGTGACGGTGGTCATCAGCTGCTTGCTTGCCGCCCTGGTACGGCTGTACTGTGACTCGCGGCGTGGCCTGCTGTCGATGGCGGTGCGCGAAAACGAACTGCGCGTGGAGTACCTGGGCATGTCTGTGGTGAACCTGGTCGCCTGGAACTATGTGCTGGCGGCTTTTTTAGCTGGCGTGGGTGGCGCGCTCAGCGTGATGGCGCTGGGCCATATCGACCCCAATTTCAGCTACTGGACAACCTCGGGCGAGTTCGTGTTTGTGGCCATTTTGGCGGGCCACCACAGCGTCGTGGCTATTTTGACCAGCTCGTTTTTGCTGGAATTGGTGCGCTCATTTTCGAGCGCCTACTTTCCCAATACTTGGCAAATGGTGCTGGGCATTTTTCTGCTGTTGGTGATCCGGTTTTTGCCGGACGGCTTGGGCTCGGTGCTCAAGCGCCTGCAAGGCAAGGCGGGGGCATAGCATGAACCCTTCGCCTACTTCCAGCGCCACCCCCGTATTGTCGGCTCGCGGCTTGCAACGCAGCTTTGGTGCAGTGGTGGCCGCCGCTGACGTCAACATCGATATCGCCGCAGGCGAGCGCCTGTGCCTGATAGGCAGCAACGGCGCGGGCAAGACCACCTTTGTCAACATGATTACCGGCTACCTCAAGCCCAGTGCCGGGCAAATTTTGCTGGGCGGCGAGGACATCACCGCCCGCTCGCCGCGCGAGATCACGCGCAAAGGCGTAGCGCGCTCGTTCCAGATTCCGCAGCTGTGCCTGCACATGACGGTGCTGGACAATATGCTGACCGCGCTGCACTGCAACCGCGCGCATCGCCAATTTTTGATGCCCGCGCACGACGCGGCATCTGTCGCGCAGTGTCAGGATTTACTGGCGCAGTTCCATTTGTCTGAACATGCCGCACGCCCGGTACTGGAGCTGCCTGGCGGCGTGCGCAAGCTGCTCGATATTGCCATGGCCCTCACCGGCCAGCCACGCCTGCTGCTGCTGGACGAGCCCACCAGTGGCGTGAGTGCCGACGAAAAATTCAGCACCATGGACACCGTGGTGCGGGCCATTGAGTCGCACAGCAGCGCGGTGCCCGTCACCGTGGTGTTTGTCGAGCACGACATGGACATTGTGCAGCGCTACGCGACCCGGGTAGCGGCGTTCTACAGTGGCCGCGTGTTGGCCGATGGCCTGGCCAAAGACGTGCTGGTGGATCCGGAGGTACGCCGCTACGTCACGGGCTCTGCCCATCCTGCCAAGGAGGCGCAAACATGATCGCGCTAGAGTCGGCCAAGGTGGCCATCCAAAACGTCGAGGTGCTGCGCAATTTCTCCATCCGCATTGCGCCGGGCCAGATGGTGGGCTTGATTGGCCGCAACGGTGCTGGCAAAACCACCGTCATGCGCACCATCATGGGCCACCTGCCTTTGCTGGCGGGCAGCTTGCATATAGACGGCAGCGACCTTTCCAAAGCCGCACCCCATGAGCGCGTGAGGCGCGGCATCGGCTACATGCCGGAAGACCGGGGTCTGGTGCCTGAGCTCACGGTAGAAGAAAACATTTGCCTGCCCCTGTGGGTTACGCCCAAGCTGGTGCTACAAGAGCGGCTGGAGTTTGTCTACGGTGTGCTGCCCGAGCTGCGCGAAATGCGCGAGCGCAAGGCCCTGCTGCTCTCCGGTGGCCAGCAAAAAATGGCGGCCTTGGCGCGCGCTTTAAGTGTAGGCACCAAACTGCTGCTACTGGACGAACCCTTTGAAGGTGTCGCCCCCGCCCTGTCGCAACGCCTGTCCGAGGTAATAGGCCAGTTGCGCGGCAGTGGTTTGTCGGTGCTGATCAGCCAGTCTGACCTGAACCACTCACGCGACCTGCTGGATGCCGAAGTGGTGATTGAGCGCGGAGCCAACATGGACGTAACCGCAGCCTGATAGGTTGACATCTTGCCCGCGCCAGCCTCAGGGTAAGCCCGCAAATCGCCGTGTTGCATTACAGTGGTGTGATCCACCTACCTTGGAGTCTTCTATGCAGCGCTGGCTTATTGTGTTTTTGGTTATGTGTTCTTTGGCTTTTCCTGCACATGCGGTGTATCCAGAAAAGCCCATCAAAATCATCGTCGCGTTTGCGCCCGGCAGCTCTACTGACATCGTGGCGCGCCTGCTGGGCGAGTAACTCACTAACCTGCTGGGCCAGCCCGTCGTCGTAGAAAACAAACCCGGTGCGGGTGGCAATATTGCCACTCTAGGTGTGATGAACGCGCAGCCCGATGGCTACACACTACTGATGCACAGTGTGGCCTACTCGGTCAACCCCACGCTGTTTGCCAACGCGGGCTATGACGCAGTGAATGACTTGCAGCCCATTGCCTTAACCGCCTTTACCCCCAACTTGCTGTACGTGCACCCGGATGTAAAGGCCAACAATCTGGCCGAGTTGCTGGCGCTGTCGCGCACTGAAAAAATGGCCTATGCCTCGTCGGGCAACGGCACGACCACGCAGCTAGGCGCAGAGTGGCTGTTTCGCGGCTTTAACAAGGTAGACATCACCCATGTGCCTTTTCAGCCCGCAGCGGCCACCAATGCGGTGGTCAGCGGCCAGGTGCCCATAGCATCCACCTCCATGCCGCCAGCCGTGCCCTTTGTGAGGGCAGGTAAGGTGCGCCCGATTGCGGTGACCTCGCTCAAACGCAGCCCCGCCCTGCCCGATGTGCCCACGGTGGCCGAGTTGGGCTACAAAGACTTTGAGGCCAACACCTGGTTTGCCCTGTTTGCACCCGGCAAAACCCCGGTCGCGGTGCTGGACCTGCTTAACACCCAAGTGAACAAGGCCTTGACGGCCAAAGCCCTGCAAGAGCGCTTTGCCACGCTGTCGCTAGAGTCCGCCAGCATGGACCGCCCCGCAGTGCGCCGCTACATTGAGGGCGAAGTGGGCAAGTGGAGCCGCTTGGTGAAAGATCTCAATATCAAGGCAGAGTAAGCTTCGCCGTCTAAGCTTGCAGCGCCCGCTTAAGCTTGGCCACGGCGCTGGACACTGGCGTGATCACAGTCAACCCCGTGCGCTGCGCTACCAGCGGCGCGGCGCGGGCCATACTGAATTGGGCCAGCGCAATCACCCGACAACCCCTGGCCGCAAGCTGATCAGCGGCTTGGGCAATCAAATTGTCATGCGTATCGCCGTCACCCGCATTCAGTGCGGCCATGGCACCGTCTGCCATCGCAGTGTCCAATACCACATGCTTGGGAAACTCCGGCGGCATGGACACCAGGGTGGGTGCAAAGGTTGCCACCAAGCCCACGCGTTGGCCCAGGGCGACGGCATCTTCCAACATGGCCTCATTGGGTTTGAGCACTACCAAGCGCGGGTGTTGCGCGGCCACGGCTTCGATGCAGGTGCCAAAGGCCGAACAGGTGAACAAAATCGCATCGCCACCACAGTCTACGGCGTACTGCGCCAGGCGGGCAAAGCGCTGCTGCATCTGCGCGTCCTGGCCACGGCCACTGGCTGCCAGGTCGGCTGAAAGGCTATCGTCCAGCAGGTTCATACGCGTGGCCTGTGGCCAATCGCGCTTTAAGGCATCGTTAATCGGGTCGACCGCGTGGGCGATGGCGTGAATGAGGGCAATCCGAGGGCTGTGGGAAGGCATGATGTAGGGTCGCTATAGGGTAAACGCGGTCTATGGAAGCCCCTATGATATGTGTTGTACTTGCATGCTCTGGGATCACCCGTGCATTGCGCCCCCATCCTGCCGAAAGAACATCACGCCATGAAATTTTGTACTCAACTGCTCGCCACCGCTTTGTTAGCCGCCAGCGCCCTTACCACCACCGCCCAAAGCGTCTACCCCAGCAAGCCGATCAAGATGATCATCCCGCTAGCCGCTGGCAGCGCGGTAGACAATGCCGCCCGCATTCTCACGGCCAAAATGGCGCAAGGCCTGGGTCAATCCATCGTGATTGAAAACCAAGCAGGCTCTGCCGGCCTGATTGGTGCCGACCGCGTGGCCAAGGCCGCGCCCGATGGCTACACCTTGGGCGGCTTTAACGACAGTGTGCTGACGATGATCCCGCACATCTACCCCAAGTCCGGCTGGAACGCGCTGACTGATTTTGACCCGCTGTCATTGGCTGCCACCATCGAGTGGGGCCTGGTCGTCAAGGCCGACTCGCCCTACAAAACCGTAGGCGACTTCATCGCCGCCGCCAAGGCTGCGCCCGGCAAGATCAACTACAGCTCGGGCGGCAGCGGCAGCCCGCAGCATATGGCCATGGCGCTTTTTGCCACGCGCTCGGGCATTAGCGCCGTGCATGTGCCCTACAAGGGTGCCACCCCCGCAGCGGTGGCCGTAGCGGCGGGCGAAGTGGACGCAGCCTTCCAGGGCCTGGGCACTGTCACGTCACTACTGCAAGCGGGCAAGCTGCGCCTGCTGGCCGTCTCCACCCAAAAACGCCTGGCGCAGTACCCCAATGTGCCCACGGTGGATGAATCTGGCTTGAAAGACTTTTTCTTCAACTCCTGGTTTGCCATGGTGGTGCCCGCAGGCACACCCAAAGACATTGTCGAGCGCCTGAACAGCGAAATGCGCAAGGCCCTGGCCGACCCCGAAACCCGCGACAAGCTGCTGGCGCTGGGCCTCACACTACGCGGATCGACTGCGCAAGAGCTGGGCAGCGCCACCAAAGAACAGTTCAATATGTACCGCAAGTTGATTGCGGACAATGGCATCAAGGCGGATTGAATCTGATCTAAGTGGTCGAGCGCGAGGCTAGGCCGTGGCAGGTTTGAGCGGTGGTATGGCCTGCGCCACGCGCTGGCAAAAGCCGTCAATCTGCCCGCCGTCGATCCAGCGCACCACGGCTACCAAGTCTCTATCGGGATCGATCCAGACCACGCTGGCACCGGCACCGATGCAAAAATAGCTGGTGGCCGATGCGCTGGGGAACACGCCTTGCAGTCGGTTGAGCCACACCAAGGTGCCGTACCACGGTGCAATGGCACAGGGCGTTTGAATGCGCTCTACCCAGGCGCTGGACAACACTTGTTTGCTACCCGCCCGTCCGTTGTCTAGCATCATCTGCCCTATCAAGGCCTGGTCTGCACTGCTGATCGACATGCCCGCGCCCCAGTGGGTGCCACCGGGCACCGACTGCATTTTTTTACCGTCAATCTCTACCCAGCTATTGTCATAGCCCTCCCAGCGCCAAGTGTCGCTAGCACCCACTGGGTCGGCAATGGCTTCTTTGAACACCTCTGGCAGAGGCCTGCGAAACAGATGCAGCAGCGCCAGTGCCAACTGGTTGATGCGCACGTCGTTATATTCCCAATGGCTGCCCGGCGTTTGCAGCGGGCGGGCATCGCCCTTCTTTTTGCCCGCCGCTTCGATGTCTGGGCGCGGTGGTTGGTATTGCAGATGGCGGTAGCGGTCTACCTGGTCGGGTATGCCAAAGCATTCGCCTTCCCATTCGCTGGTCTGCTGCAAAAGATGCTGCCAAGTGACTGCGGTGTTGTGCGCAGTGTCAAAGCCAATGCCATGCACTTTGATGCGCACGGGCTCGTTCACATCGGGCAGCAAACCCCAGTCGTGCGCCACACCGGCCAGCATAGCGAGGTAGGTTTTAGCGATGGAGAAGGTGAGGTCAGCGCGCTGCGGCTCGCCCCAGGCAATGACTTGTTGGCCACCTACACGCACCACGCCCGAGACCGGGCCACGCGGATGCACGGGGCCCAGCAGTCGGTTCCACGGCGGTGGGTCGGCATGGTGAATGCCCCAGTCTGCGTTGTTGTCTCGGCCCCAGGGTGTTTCGTGTGCAATAGCAAAGTCAACGGCGGCTTGCAGTTGCTTGGGGTCAATGGAGGGCATGTAGGTGGCAGGCGTGTTGGCGTTGTTTGGGTGTATTGACGGATGTATTCATGGATCTACAACATCAATCCACCGTAGCACCCGAAGCAGCCACGACTTTGGCCCATTTGTCAGTTTCCGACGCAATGACCTTGCCAAAATCTTCGGGCGACCCACCGATCGGCACGCCGCCCAATGCCGCAAGGCGCTCTCGCATCTTCGGGTCGGCCAGGGCGCGGTTGATCTCGGCGTTGATTTTGTCAATGGCCTCGCGTGGTGCGCCCTTGGGCATGCCAATGCCAAACCAGGCCGTGGCCTCGTAACCCGGCACGGAGTCGGCCACAGTGGGTACCTCGGGCATAGAGGGCTCGCGCGCCGCCGAGGTCATGGCCAGGGCGCGGATTTTGCCGCCCTTGATGTGGGGTGCCGACGAGGGCAGGTTGTCAAAAAACACCTGGACCTGGCCGCCCATCAAATCCGTCAGTACCGGGCCTGCGCCTTTGTAGGGCACATGCTGCATGGTGCAGCCCGTCATGGATTTAAACAGCTCACCCGACAGATGGGTAGAGGTACCGCTGCCCGACGAAGCCATATTGACTTTGGTCGGGTTGGCCTTGCAGTAGGCAATGAACTCGGCCACCGATTTGGCGGGCACGTTGTTGGCAACCACCATCACGTTGGGCGTGCGCACCATGCCCGCTACGGGGGTGATGTCGCGCATGAAGTTGTAGTTGAGCTTTTTGTACAGCGAAGCGTTGATACCGTGCGCCGGGTTCACCAGCAGCAGGGTGTAGCCATCGGGCGGCGCATTCACCACCGCCTCGGTGCCGATGTTGTTGCCCGCGCCGGGTTTGTTCTCCACCACAAACTGCTGGCCCAGCTTGTCGGTGAGCCACTGCGCCATGATGCGCGCCAACACGTCGGTGGTACCACCCGGTGGGTAGGGCACGATCCATTTGACCGGGCGCGTGGGGTAATCAGCCGCTGCGTTGCCTGCAAAACAGGCCAAGACCGCAGACAGGACAATCGCAGAACGTCGGGTGAAAGAATGCATGGGCTTCTCCTGGAATCAATGCCGCCGCCCTGTGCGCCGGATTGTTCTTGCAACAAATTATGAGCGCATATGTGGCCTGGAAATACCCTCGCTAACCCGCGCCCCAGTGTGTCCACGGCGATACCTCGGTATTTACGCAACCCGCCGTGCATGCACTGAGACACCACAGGCCATGCTACCCAGCGCCGCTGTTTTGTCCACTTTGACAAACTCTGCTTGGCTGACTTTGGACGGCTGCCCCACGCCCTGGCAACACACGGCACCTTCGTGGCCGGGCAGAAGTTGTGCGTAGCGTTGTGGGTTCAGCACGTCTACGGTGTGCTGCGCTACGCGGGCACTGTCCAGCGCGGGTAGCGGCCTGCGGTTAAGCAAAGTGAGCTGTTGGACTTGTGGCAGTCGACTCAGTGCCTGGGCCGCCATGCCGCCCACGGCACCACTGGCCCCCCAGCATCACGATAGAACTCATGGCGCGCGGCGCTTGGGCTTGGGAGCAATGTCTTCCAGCAGTGTGGTGCTGGGCACGCCCGAGAACAAGGCCGCAGCGCGCACCTTGATCTCCAGCAACTCGGTGGCGCTCACGGTGTATTGCCCCGTGGTTTGGTTGACCTGGATGGTGAACTCCACATCTTTGCCGCCGCTGGACAGCATGCCACAGGTAAATTCGTAGTCCTCATGCTCCCAGGGAAAGCCATTGGCGGCAGCGCTGTAGTTTTCATACGCCACCTTGCTGATCTCGCCGCTGGCCAGATCCAGCACGCCAGTGGCCGTGATGACCTCGTCCGTCAGCTCGTCTGAAATCGTAATCGGTACTCTTAAATCCACGGCGCTATTCCTTGTATCAAACAAAAACGCCAAACCGCTGGTCAGCGGTCTGGCGTTTCAAAAATGGTGGAGTTGGCGGGAATTGAACCCGCGTCCGAAAACCTTTTTCCTTGCAGATCTACATGTGTAGCCTACTGATTTGTGTCTCGCCCAAACCGTCGCGCAGAGGCACGCTACGATCCAGACCAGGAGCCTATTTTCTCGCCCCACACTAAGCCACCCAGTGCAGAGCCATCCGATGTAAATAAGCTTGCAGCCGAGAAGATTCAAGTTACCCTGAATCCCCTTTGCCCATCCCACCGGAGAGATGTTGCAAGCCTCTCAGCGATTAAGCTGCGAGTGCGAAACGTTCGTCGTTTGCAGTTAGTTTGTTTGAATTTGTTTAACGAGCACATTCAGCTCGACATGCACCACAAAGCGTCTAGTCCTCGTCGAAACCAGTACAACCCCGTGAAGAGTGTATTTTACGCCTATGTGCGGTTTTTTCAAGGCGGGTATTGAAAAGAAGGCCGCAATCAGCAGCAGCCAAAAGTCGGGTTGACAGCGCCGCAATCAGCGCAAGCCGCTGTGGGCCACGCGCCTATGGCGCCAAACCGTGCAGCTTGGCAAAGGCCGCCCGCTCGCGCGCTACCTCGCCGTGGGTGATGCATTGCCTGCGGGCGGGGCCCCGGTGCTGGCGCAGGAACTGCTGGTAGGCGTTACTTTGGTACGGGTCAGTGGTGACGTAACCTGCGCGTTCGACGCAGGGCTGGGGTGGCTGGCCGGGGATGGGGGCGGGGCATGTGTGCTGCGTGGCACCATAGATTACGCGGCCGTCGCGAGTGATGCCGGGGAAGGCGCTGGCGTTTAAATAGATGCGCAAGCTCTCATCGTAGAAGGGTGCGATGTTAAAGCGCTGGCCGCCGCCCATGCCCGCGCCACGGTGGTACCACCAGACATGGCCCTGGTATTCGTAGGCCAGGTCGGCGGGGCTGGTTTGGCCAGCCGGGTTGGTCTGCGGAAAACCAAAAATGGTTTTTCCGCTGGAAAAGCCAAAGGCGGCCTGCGGCTCGCAGCCGGTGCCGCTCTGGCCGGGGGCATCGCCAAAGCTGAAGATGCGCATGGTGGGCTCGCCCTGGACGGGGGTTTGCGGCAGGGCTGCAAACTCCAAGCCATCCACGCTGATCATGGGCAGGGCGTACAAAGCGCCATCTTCGCGCCTGCGCTGGCCGCACAAATACACGTTGCCACTGTCGTGGGTGATGGCATGGCGGGTGGTGTCTACCTCAATGGTGCGGGCTACCAAGGCACCTTTGCCCTGGGTTTCGCTGTCGCCCGAGGCGTTGGGCCAGCTCATGGAGCGGATGCGTACCCGCCCGGCCTGTCCTGTGGCGGGGTCTGCGGGCAGCTCGGCGGCGGCGGCATAAAAGCCCGTCATGCCGCCGCGAAATACGGGCTTTACTTGCTGTTGAGCCCTGCTGTTATTGCGCAGCAAGCTACCGAAAGTGTAGTGATCACCATTCACATCCACCAGGTAGCGCCAACTGCCCTGCACTGGAAACGCCTCGTTAGACAGTGGCGTAGCGTAAGCGGCTAGCGCCTGGCCTGTAACGCCCAGCTCGATCAAGCTGACCTCGCCCAGCCGCGCGCCCGAGAAGCTGCGCAGCACAAAGCGGCCATCGGGGCTGATGCGCTCGTAGCTGCCCAGTGCCACGCTGGTGTGGCCATAGGCATCGGTTTGCTCGCCCACCAGGGCCGCAGGCAGCGCTGTAAAGGTGTTTTGCGGTATGCACTGCTCGGCAAGCGGTTTTACATCTATATTTTGAGCTATAGCCCAATTAAATAGAGCGTAAGCAGCTATTAAAAATATAGCGAATAGCGGGCGTTTCATGGCTGGGTCTTAGCGCCCGGCAGGCGCTGCGCGATGCTGTGCGCCCAAGCGGGCTCGGGCATGGCACCGACGATAGGGTGGCGGTGCACGCGCGCGCTCTGCACCACAAAAGCGGTGGGGAAGTGGCGCAGCGCATCGCGCGCCTGCAGGCTGGCGGCGCACAGGGCTTGGCTGGTAGCAAGGGCTTGGGCGCTGGCTACCAGCGGAGCATCACCCCGCTGGGCCATGTGAGCGAGGGCAGCCTGGATTTCGCCAGCACCCACTTTGCCGTCGTGCAGCGGCACAAAGACCAGTCCGTGCAGCAGTGCCTGGCGCTGGGCGCTGGCCGCATGCTGGGCCGACAGCACCATACGCGGCGACCAGATGTAGACCAGCGCGCCCTGGGGTTGTTGCACGTCGAGTGCAGCCAGGTTTTCATCATCAAAACAGGCTGTAGCCCAACAAATACTGGTGTAAGCAGCTATGAAATATATAGCGAATAGGCGACAAACTATGTGCTGCATCCGCGCTGCCCCCCCCCGCGCCGACATGACCGCAGGGGCGGCCCTAGGCCTGCTGCGCAGTACTGCTGGGTACCACATGGCTTAGTGCTGCGCCAGCCAGACCAGCAGGTCGCCTGGCGCTTGGGCCACCGCGTCGGCACCCCAGCTGTCCAGCGCATGCTCGCCGATATAGCCCCAGGCGGCTGCAATGCTGTGCATACCCGCTGCGCGGCCCGCGTCGATGTCGCGTTTGTCGTCGCCCACATACCAGCAGTGCTCTGGGGCGTAGCCCGCACGCCTGGCGGCCTCTAGCACGGGGGCGGGGTGCGGTTTGGCATGCGGCGTGGTGTCGCCACTGATGACAGCGCAGGCGGCATGTAACAAGGGCATTTGTCGGGCTATCGGGTCGGTAAAGCGCATGGACTTGTTGGTGACGATGCCCCAGGCAATGCCCTGACTTTGCAGGCTGTCCAGCAGGTGGGCCACGCCATCAAAGGCGGTGGTGCGTGCGGTCAGGTTGGCCTCGTAATTTTGGAAAAACTCCTCTTTCATGGCGGCAAAATCGGCATGGCTGGGGGTCATGCCAAAGCCAATGTGTAACATGCCGCGCGCGCCCGCCCCGGCCATGGGGCGGTACAACTCCAATGGCAGGGAGGGCATGCCCCGGTCGGTACGCATCTTGTCGGCGGCAGCGCCCAGGTCGGGCGCGCTATCGATCAAGGTGCCGTCCAGGTCGAAAAAGATGGCCGTCGGGCGGCGCAATGGGGGCGCGGGTTGAGGCGCTGACTGGGGCGCTGACTGGGGCGTAGAAGCAGGCATGGTGCAGGCAATGGTTTAGTAGTGTTTTAAGCCGTTTGGCCAATAAAATAAAGTGTAAGCAGCTATTATAAATATAGCAAATGACTACAGTTTTTGGGTTGCAAACAGATAATTCACACTGGTGTCCTGGTTCAGCCAGTAGCGCTGGGTGAGTGGGTTGTACTGCAGGCCCTTGCTTTCACGCAAGTCCAGGCTAGCGCTGCGGATGTGCCCCGCCAGCTCGCTGGGGCGGATGAATTTGGCGTACTCGTGGGTGCCCTTGGGCAGCATGTTCAGCACATACTCAGCGCCTACCACGGCCAGCAGCCAGGCCTTGGGGTTACGGTTGATGGTGCTGAAAAATACCCAGCCACCGGGTTTGACCAACTCGCTGCAGGCCTGCACCACCAGGGCGGGCTGGGGCACATGCTCGAGCATCTCCATACAGGTCACGATGTCATAACGCTGCCCAACTGCCAGGCTACTGCGCTCAGCGGCCAGTGCCTCGGCACTGATCTCGCGGTAGGTGACGTTGGGCGTTTGCGCCTCCAGCGCGTGCAATTGGGCAACCTTCAGCGCCTTGGTTGCCAAGTCAATGCCCAGTACCTTAGCGCCCTTGCGCGCCATGCTGTCGGCCAATATGCCGCCACCACAACCAACATCCAGCACACTTTGGCCCTGCAACGGTGCTAAAGCATCTATCCAGTCCAGGCGCAGGGGGTTGATCTGGTGTAGGGGCTTGAATTCGCTGTTTTTGTCCCACCAGCGGTGCGCCAAGTCAGAAAACTTGGCCAGCTCGGCTGGATAGGCGTTGGCGTGATGGGGATGGGCACTGGCTTGGGATGATGGTGTCATAGAACTATTGTCGCAAATTAACGGTGTGGAGGACTTCAAAAGGAGATTTTTGAAGGCCAAGGAACACAGAAAGGACACACTGAATCTGCACGCCCATGAAAAAAGCCACCCGAAGGTGGCTTTTTGAGTGCTATCAGAGAGGATTAGCGGGTTGGGCGGGTACCGACCACTTCGACCTCAACGCGGCGGTTTTTAGCCTTGCCTTCTTTGGTCATGTTGTCAGCCACTGGCTGGCGCTTGCCCTTGCCTTCGGTGTAGATGCGGTTCTTTTCCACACCTTTGGACATCAGATAGGCCTTGACGGACTCTGCACGGCTGATCGACAGCTTGTCGTTCATCGCGTCATTGCCGTCAGAGTCAGTGTGACCGACCGCAATGATGACTTCCAGAGCCACGTCACGCATTTTGCCGACCAGGTCGTCCAGCTTGGCTTTGCCTTCTGGTTTGACGATAGACTTATTCACATCAAAGAATGCATCAGCAGCGTAGGTAACTTTCTGTGCAACTGGTGGCTGAGGAGCCGGTGCTGGCCGTGGTGCGGGAGCCGGTGCAGGTGCAGCGATAGGAGCAGGTGCTGGTGCTGGTGCTGGCGCGGGAGCTGGTGCGGGAGGAGGAGGCGCCGGACGAGGAGCGGCTGCCGGAGCAGGAGCTGGTGCTGGAGCAGGAGCAGCGGCATTGATCGCGCCATCGCAACCGGCAGCAGCGGTTGCTGGTGTCCAGCTAGCATCGCGCCAGCACAGAGCTCCAGCATGACCTTTCCACTGCAAATTGCCGTGGCCCGAGCGCCAGTTGTCGGTGTTTGCGTTCGACCCAGCCGCGAAAGCAGTACCTGCCAATGCGACGGATGCAAACAACATTGCTACTTTGTTTAGTTTCTTCATGTTCATCCTCAAAATTGATACTACAGCGCGAGCTGTGCGAAGGCGAGTCCCTTGTAAATTACAAATTAACTCGTCTTCTGATTGTGCCACAGTCAATGCCCGTGTCCATTTTTGCGCAGACAACCGGGATGGGAAGCTCTTTATTGTTGCTTTGGTGCGACAAAGCAAGGTCTATCTGTGGTGCGCACGCTGAAACCCTGTCCCCAACTCCATTCATTTGGGCCC
Organism: Polaromonas sp.; assembly: GCA_043769005.1. Classification (GTDB taxonomy): domain Bacteria; phylum Pseudomonadota; class Gammaproteobacteria; order Burkholderiales; family Burkholderiaceae_C; genus JAAFIP01. Next base: position 34,609 of record JAYVJV010000261.1, read on the forward strand.
CGCCGCTGCATTCCGCGCTGCGCATATTCATGGCATAAAGGCCGCTAAAATCACCGTTTGTCTAGCACTCCAGTGCTGCACCTGTGCCCATCCCTAGATTGACCGATCTCCAGACTGCCCCTCAATGACCCAATTCGCCAAAGAAACGTTGCCCATCAGTCTAGAAGAAGAGATGCGCCGCAGCTACCTTGACTACGCCATGAGCGTGATCGTAGGCCGCGCGCTACCTGATGCCCGCGATGGCTTGAAACCCGTGCACCGCCGTGTATTGTTTGCCATGCATGAGCTGTCTAACGACTATAACCGCCCGTATAAGAAGTCGGCCCGTATCGTGGGTGATGTGATCGGCAAGTACCACCCACATGGCGATACCGCTGTATATGACACCATTGTGCGGATGGCGCAGGACTTTTCGCTGCGCCACATGCTGGTGGACGGCCAGGGTAACTTCGGCTCGGTGGACGGCGACAACCCGGCCGCCATGCGGTATACCGAGATCCGCCTGTCGAAGATCGCCCACGAAGTGCTGGCTGACCTAGATAAAGACACTGTGGACTTTGGGCCTAACTACGACGGCAGCGAAAAAGAGCCGTTGGTGATGCCCACCCGCCTGCCCAACTTGCTGGTCAACGGCTCCACCGGCATTGCCGTGGGTATGGCCACCAATATTCCGCCGCATAACCTGAACGAAGTGGTGGACGCATGCCTGCACCTGCTGAAAAACCCGCAGGCCACGGTAGACGAGCTGATTGAGATCATCCCGGCACCCGATTTCCCCACGGCAGGCATTATTTATGGCCTGTCGGGCGTGCGCGACGGTTACCGCACCGGGCGTGGCCGGGTAGTCATGCGCGCCAAAGTGCATTTTGAAGACATTGACAAAGGCAACCGCCAGTCCATCATCGTCGACGAGCTGCCCTACCAGGTGAACAAAAAGACCTTGCAAGAGCGCATGGCCGAGCTGGTGCATGAGAAGAAAATCGAAGGCATCTCGCACATCCAGGACGAGTCCGACAAATCGGGCATGCGCCTGGTGATTGAGCTCAAGCGCGGCGAAGTGCCCGAGGTGGTGCTGAACAACCTGTACAAGCAAACTGCTCTGCAAGACACGTTCGGTATGAACATGGTTGCCTTGATAGATGGCCAACCCAAGCTGTGCAATTTGCGTGATTTGATCAGCGTGTTTTTGCAACACCGCCGGGAGGTTGTCACCCGGCGCACGGTGTACGCGCTGAAAGAAGCACGCAAACGCGGCCATCTGTTGGAAGGCCAAGCGGTGGCGCTTGCCAACATCGACGAATTCATCGAAACCATCAAGGCCTCGCCGACGCCGCCGGTCGCCAAGG
>JAYVJV010000262.1:0-2245 GCA_043769005.1 Polaromonas sp.
CAGCAACCCCGAGTTGTTCTGGGGCCTGATTGCCTCGATGTGGATCGGCAACGCCATGCTCATCGTGCTGAACCTGCCGCTGATTGGCATCTGGATCAAGCTGCTCACTGTGCCTTATCGCTGGTTGTTCCCCGCCATTGTGCTGTTCTGCGCGATCGGGGTGTACTCGACCAACAACAACACCTTCGATATCTGGATGGTGGGCGCGTTTGGCGTGATCGGCTATATCTTCTACAAAATCGGCTGCGAGCCTGCACCATTGTTGCTGGGCTTCATCTTGGGCCCCATGATGGAAGAAAACCTGCGCCGCGCCCTGCTGCTCTCACGCGGTGACTGGAGCGTGTTTGTCACGCGCCCACTCTCGGCGGGTTTGCTGGCTGCAGCAGCGCTGATGTTGGTGATTGTGCTCTTGCCAGCGGTGAATAATAAGCGCGAAGAGGCCTTTGTGGAAGATTAAGGCAAAACTCTGGTGACCAAAAAGGCAGCTTCGGCTGCCTTTTTTACGCCACTTGTTTTGCTGTTTTCTGTTGTAATTGGCATATGAAAAGACGCACCACACTCCTAGCCGCAGCCGCATCCACCCTTGCCCCACAGGCATGGGCGCAAAGCGCCTACCCCAGCAAACCCATTCGCCTGATTGTGCCCTTCCCTGCGGGCGGAGCTACTGATATTTTGGCGCGCGCGCTGTCACAAAAACTGGGCGAAAAACTAGGCCAAAGTTTGGTTGTGGACAACCGCCCAGGCGCTGGCGGCACTATTGGTGCAGATGCAGCCGCCAAGGCCAGCCCCGACGGCTATACCCTGCTGCTGGCCACGCCCAGCACCCACAGCATAGGTCCGGTGGTGAACCCCAAAATCCCCTACAACGCGCAAACCGATTTCACGCCCATTGGCTATGTGGCCAGTGTGCCCAACATCGTGCTCGTGCCGCAAAGCTCGCCTGCTAAAACCATCAAAGAATTCATAGAGTTGGCCAAGAAAAACCCTGGCAAGCTCAACTACGCCTCCAGTGGCAATGGCACCATAGTGCACCTCACCACCGAGCTGTTCAAGGCGCAATCGGGCACATTCATTGTGCATATTCCCTACCGTGGCACGGCGCTGGCCATTCCTGACTTGGTCAGCGGCAAGCTCGATTTGCTGATCGACTCGCTGGTAAGCGGCATGCCGCATGTGAAAGACGGCAAACTGCGCGCCTTGGGCATCACCAGCGCCAAGCGCAGCAGCCTCGCGCCCGAGCTGCCCACCGTGGCCGAGGTGTTGCCCGGCTTTGAGTCCAGCACATGGTTTGGCCTGTATGGCCCCAAGGCTTTGCCCGCCGATGTGGTGGCCCGTGTGAACGCCGCCATGAACGCGGCGCTGGCCGATGCCGATGTGAAAGAACGCTTTGCCCGCCTAGGCGCAGAACCCACGGGCGGCAGCGCACAGGCCTTTGACCAGGTGGTACGTGCCGAGACCGAACGCTGGCGAAAAATCATCACCGAGCGGCAGCTGAGCACGCAGTAAGACGGCCATACATGCCTACACCACGGCCCGGTCTCACGCCACATTCAGCCCGCATACTGCACACGCACATTCAGCACGCACACCACCCAAGCAAATAACCCACGCACACCACCCACTTTGCTTAACCTAAGATACTACATATTTCATAGCAATTTATGACCATATGACGCTGACATTGTTCTAATTTTTTATAAATTCACCTTTTACACGAGCTTTCACATGCCGTTCAACTACGCCAACCCCTACACCAGCACCCGCATCCCCGTGTTTGCACGCAATGTCGTTTCCACCTCGCACCCGCTGGGCGCGCAGGCGGGTTTGCGCATGCTGCTGTCTGGCGGCAACGCGGTGGACGCAGCCATTGCCAGCGCAGCGGCCATGGCCATTGTCGAACCCGTGAGCAATGGGCTTGGCAGCGATGCTTTTGCGCTGATTTGGGACGGCAAAGAGCTGCACGGCATGAACGCCTCGGGCCGCGCACCACAGGGCTGGTCGCCAGACTATTTTCACAACAAATATGGCCACAGCCTGCACCCGCCCAAGCGCGGCATGGACACCGTGACCGTGCCCGGCGCGGTGAGCAGCTGGGCCATGATGAGCGCGCGCTTTGGCAAACTGCCTTTTGCCGACCTGATGCAGCCGGCCATTGAGCTGGCCGAGCGCGGCTACTGCCTGCCCCCGTGGTGCAGCAAAAGTGGGCTGCCGCCACCAACGAGCTCAAGGGTCAGCCCGGCTTTGC
>JAYVJV010000263.1:0-21545 GCA_043769005.1 Polaromonas sp.
GCTTGCTCGACCTTCAGGTCGGGCAGGCCTTCAATTTCAAGGATGCGTCCGCTGAAGATGTTCTTCTTGCCCTTCTTCTCGACCGTCAGCAGGCCGGCCTTGATGGCGTAGAGCGGGATCGCGTTGACGAGGTCGCGCAGCGTCACGCCAGGTTGCAGCTTGCCCTTGAAGCGCACGAGCACGCTTTCGGGCATGTCGAGCGGCATCACGCCGGTGGCGGCGGCGAAGGCCACCAAGCCCGAGCCTGCGGGGAAGCTGATGCCGATAGGAAAACGTGTATGGCTGTCGCCGCCGGTGCCCACGGTGTCGGGCAGCAGCATACGGTTGAGCCAGCTGTGAATGATGCCGTCGCCGGGCTTCAAGCTGATGCCGCCGCGCGTACGCATGAAGTCAGGCAGCTCGTGGTGCATCTTCACATCTACGGGCTTGGGGTAGGCGGCGGTGTGGCAGAAGGACTGCATCACCAAATCGGAGCTAAAGCCCAGGCAGGCCAGGTCTTTCAGTTCGTCACGGGTCATGGTGCCGGTGGTGTCTTGCGAGCCCACCGAGGTCATTTTGGGTTCGCAGTAGGTGCCGGGGCGCACGCCCTGGCCTTCGGGCAGGCCCACCGCGCGGCCCACCATTTTTTGTGCCAAGGTGAAGCCCTTGGTCGATGCGACTGGCGGCGTAGGCAAACGAAACAGCGTAGACACGGGCAAGCCCAGCGCTGCACGCGCCTTGGCGGTAAGGCCGCGGCCAATGATCAAGGGGATGCGGCCACCAGCGCGCACTTCGTCAAACAGCACATCGCTGCGCACCTGGAAGGACGCAATTTCTTTGCCGTCTTTGAACGCTTTTCCGTCATAAGGGCGCAGTTCGATCACGTCGCCCATGTCCATCTGGCTCACGTCCAGCTCAATGGGCAAGGCGCCCGCGTCTTCCATGGTGTTGTAAAAAATCGGGGCGATCTTTGAGCCCAGGCACACGCCGCCAAACTTCTTGTTGGGAATGAACGGAATGTCTTGCCCAGTAAACCACAGCACGCTGTTGGTCGCTGACTTGCGTGACGAGCCGGTGCCCACTACGTCGCCCACATAGGCGACGACTGCGCCCGAGGCTTGCGCTTTGGCATGCAGTGCGTTGATCTGCGCAATCGGGCCGCGCTTGCCGTCTTCTTCGGGCGTAAACGGTGCGCCGTCGCGCTTGTTCTTCAGCATGGCCAGGGCATGCAGCGGAATGTCGGGGCGGCTCCAGGCATCGGGCGCGGGCGACAGGTCGTCGGTATTGGTCTCACCGGGCACTTTGAAAACCGTGAGCTTGATGCTCTTGGGCACTTCGGGGCGCGAGGTAAACCACTCGGCATCGGCCCAGCTTTGCAACACGGCTTTGGCGTGCGCGTTGCCTTTGTCGGCTTTTTCTTTCACGTCATGGAACTGGTCAAACATCAGCAGGGTTTTCTTCAAACCTTCTGCGGCCACACTGGCCGTCAGCGGGTCGTCCAGCAGGTCGATCAGCGGGGTGAGGTTGTAGCCGCCCAGCATGGTGCCCAGTAGCTGCGTTGCCAGCTCGCGTGTGATCAGCGTGCACTTTTCTGTACCGTGGGCCACAGCGGCCAAATACGAGGCTTTGACCTTGGCGGCATCGTCCACGCCCGCGGGTACGCGGTGGGTCATCATCTCGACCAGGGCTTTCTCTTCGCCAGCAACAGGCTTTTTCAGCTGCTCAATCAGCTCGCCAGTTTGCTTGGCGCTCAAAGGCAGCGTAGGGATACCCAGTGCAGCGCGCTCGGCGACGTGGGCTTGGTAGGTTTGCATGAAGGCGGATGCCATGGTGAACTCCTGTTAACAATAAAAACTACTGCTAGCCCAATAAAAATAAGCGTAAGCAGCTACTAAAAATATAGTAAAAATACAGCGTTTAGCAGTTGTAATACCTTTTTCAAGGCCGGACGGCTACCGGCTCAAGCCATCCAAAATACCGCCGCCAGGCTGCGCCTTCATTTGCTCAGCCACTGCCTGCTGGTTCGGGCTGATGCAGTCATCGGCCAGGCGCTTGCCAGCTCGCTCGTTGAACAGCATAGACTTATTGGCCAGCTGCATAAAGACAATACCGCTCTTGCGGTCTTCCAGACGAATTGCGCCCGACCTGGCCGGCACAGGCACCACGTCGTACTTGGTATTGCCAAACTTCAAATCGAAAGCACCGTTAATTTTTGCATCCGGTGTGATGGTGACACTTTGGCCATCGGCGCAACTGATTTGCCCCGTAGTCACAATCTGCGCGATAGACAACTGCTCGTCGCTCAAGGTGGAGGTGGCAGCAGCAGCCGCAGGTTTGGGCGCAGCGGCCTTCGGCGCAGCAGGTTTGGGCGTAGACGTTTGCGCCATGAGGGTGCAAGAGACCAAGCCAAAAGCCACAGTCATCGCTGCCCGGCTGAATAATGTACGCATACTGGTTACCTCAGGTTGATTGAAAATACTTTTGCATGGGCTGCGGCATGGCAGTGCCGGTGCGCAGGGCACGCTCTAGTACCTGCCAGTAATAACGGTAGCTTGCACGGTCGTGCAGTTGCCCTGCATAACTGATGGGAGCCCAATTGGCTTGTACAGCAGCAGCTATTAAGTTACTGGCAATTTCCAGCTCTTGCGCACTCGGTGCAAAGGCCACCAAGATAGGGCGAATCTGCGCTGGGTGGATGCTCCACATACGGGTGTAGCCCAACTCACGGTAGGCCTTACGCGCTGCGGCCTGCATGGCAGCGGTGTCTGAAAACTCAGTCACCACGCAGTGGGACGGCACCTTGCCATGGGCGTGGCAGGCGGCAGCAATTTCAGTTTTGGCGCGCAGCACCAAAGGGTGGCTGAACTGCCCGCTGCTGCCCATCGCTTCTGCGGGAATCGCCCCGCCGTGGGAGGACACAAAGTCCATCAATCCAAAGCTGATCGACTGCACCCGCGCATGCTGTGCAATCGCAAACGCCTGGTGCACAGCGCCAGACGATTCCAGCAACACCTGCAATGGGATATGCGCGCCCCCGGCAGCGTCAATGCTGCGCACGGCAAACTGCACATCCTCTACCCGCTCGATCTTGGGCAGGGTAATGTAGGCTAGCTGCGCGCCTGCGCCTTTGACCAGGATGTCAATGTCAGACTCAAACGCCGGATGGTCGACCGGATGCACCCGCACGCCCATGCGAGGTCGCACTTTTGCTTCTTTTTTAATAGCTGCTTGCGCTTGATTAATAAGGTCTACCACCAGATTTGCATGATCTATCTCGCCACCCACGGGTGCCCCGTCTTCGCAGTCGAGCGATGCATCAAACACGCATGCACCGAACTCCTCGATCATCTCGGCCTGTAGCGCCAGTGACTTGCGCATACGCGCCTCCACACCGCTGTAGTGGTCGCATACTGGAAGCAAAATACCTCCTGCTTGCGATCCCAACAGTACGTCGCGAGGGTGGTGACTGGCCCCCACGCTTGTCACTGCGTGTACTGCGCTGCCCCCCGAGGGGGCTTTCGCAACTTGGGGCGGCCCGGCGTTGCTCATTTAAATTACAGCAGATGCTTCACGCCGTCTTGCTCGCCCTGTAGCTCTGCAAGTGTCTTGTTAATCCGCTCTTGGCTAAACGCATCAATCGCCAAGCCTTCTACCAGCTTGTACTCGCCACCAGCGGTAGTGACGGGAAAACCAAACATCACGTCTTTGGGAATGCCATATTGGCCGTCAGACGGGATGCCCATGGTGACCCACTTGCCATTGCTGCCCAGCGCCCAGTCGCGCATGTGGTCAATAGCGGCGTTGGCCGCAGACGCGGCAGACGACACGCCACGCGCTTCGATGATGGCCGCGCCGCGCTTACCCACGGTGGGCAAAAATACATCGGCGTTCCACACCTGGTCGTTGATCAGGTCTTTAACGGCCTTGCCGCCCGCGGTGGCAAGGCGGTAGTCAGCGTACATGGTGGGCGAATGGTTGCCCCACACGGTCAGTTTCTCAATGTCGGCCACTTTGGTGCCGGTTTTGGCAGCGATTTGGCTGAGTGCGCGGTTGTGGTCCAGGCGCAGCATGGCGGTGAAGTTTTTGCGCGGCAAGTCGGGTGCGCTCTTCATGGCGATGGAGGCGTTGGTGTTGGCGGGGTTACCCACCACCAGCACCTTCACGTTACGCGATGCTACGGCGTTGAGCGCCTTGCCTTGGGCCGTGAAGATTTGCGCGTTGGCGGCCAGCAGGTCGGCGCGCTCCATGCCAGGGCCGCGTGGGCGGGCACCGACCAGCAGGGCGTAGTCGGTGTCTTTGAAGGCCATCATCGGGTCGCTATGCGCTTCCATGCCGACCAGCAGGGGGAAAGCGCAGTCGTCCAACTCCATCATCACGCCCTTGAGGGCTTTTTGCGGGCCTTCGACGGGCACTTCCAGCAATTGCAAGATCACGGGCTGGTCTTTGCCCAGCATTTCGCCGCTGGCGATACGAAACAGCAAGGCGTAACCAATTTGACCAGCGGCACCGGTAACGGCCACGCGAACGGGTTTTTTACTCATGGGGAAGGCTCCGATTAAAGTGAAGTAAAGTGGATGAAAGAGGCTTTAGAGGGCCACCGCGTCAGCAAAAAACACTGCTTTGCACGCCACAAAACCCTAGAGTTTACCCTTGAAATGTGTTTTTGACCGTTTTGTCTTATGTCTTATATAAGATATGATGGGTTAAGTCCGCTTCCAAGTCGTTTTTGCGACTGTCTTCGCGCATTTTTTTTAAACCACCCATGGCCGCCGTACCTTTCTCGTTCGCTGACGACTCACAGGGCGCAACCGCAGCATTCAGTCCGCTGTACAGCCAGATTAAAAGCCTGATTTTGCAAAGCCTGCAGTCGGGCCAGTGGAAGCCGGGCGAGGCCATTCCGTCTGAGATGGAGCTGGCTGCCCGTTACCGCGTGAGCCAGGGCACCGTGCGTAAAGCCATTGATGAGCTGGCCAGCGACCACCTGGTGGTGCGCCGCCAAGGCAAGGGCACCTTTGTGGCCACGCATGCCGAAAACCATGTGCAGTTTCGGTTTCTCAAGCTGGTGCCCGACGCGGGCGCACCGGGCAGCGAAGGCCCCGCCCAGCGCGACATCATTGACTGCCGTAAGAGCCGCGCCAGCGCCGATGTGGCCCGCGCGCTGGCACTTAAAACGGGCGATGCGGTGCTGCAAGCGCGCCGCGTGCTCAGCTACGGTGGTGTGCCCACCATTGTGGAAGACCTGTGGCTGCCGGCGACACCTTTCAAGGGCCTCACAGCCGAGCGATTGAGTGACTACCATGGTCCGATGTACGCGCTGTTTGAAACCCAATTCAACGTGCGTATGGTGCGCGCCGACGAGAAAATTCGTGCCGTACCTGCTACTGATGGCCTGGACAAGCTGCTCAACGTAGCGCTAGATACGCCCTTGCTCAGCGTCGAACGCATTGCCTACACCTACAAAGATCAGCCGATGGAGCTGCGCCGTGGCTACTACCGCACGGACACCCACCACTACCACAACAGCTTGAGCTAGCAGGCCCCGAGCCATCAATACTGACTCAACTGATTTCCAGTGCCTTGCAGCCATCGCTGCTTACTGCTATCTTCGCAAATCTTTCCAATTTTGATGGGCCACCCTATGACCACCCCTCGCTACCCCACCCCCGACATCAACACCCTGCCCGCAGATATCAAAGCGCGCATCCTGGAAGTCAACGAAAAAGCGGGGTTTATCCCCAACGTCTTCATCGCCTTTGCGCGTCGCCCTGCTGAATGGCGAGCCTTCTTCGCCTACCACGACGCACTCATGCTCAAGGAGGGTGGCAACTTGACCAAGGGCGAGCGCGAGATGATTGTCACCACCACCAGCGCCGCCAACAACTGCCTGTACTGCGTGGTGGCGCACGGCGCGATTTTGCGGATCTATGAGAAAAAACCCCTGGTGGCAGACCAGGTGGCCGTCAATTACCGCAAGGCCGACATCCCGCCGCGCCAAAAAGCCATGCTCGACTTTGCCATGAAGGTCTGCCTGCATTCCGACCAGATCAACGATGCCGACTTTGCCGCCTTGCATGACCACGGCTTTGACGATGAAGATGCCTGGGACATTGCAGCCATCACCGCCTTCTTTGGCCTGAGTAACCGCATGGCATCTTTCAGCGGCATGATGCCCAACCCCGAGTTTTACCTGATGGGGCGGGTGCCCAAGCAGAAATAGTTACTATACTTTTAGTAGCTGCTTACGCTAGTATTTATTGGCTTGCAGCCTGATTTTATTCCAAATTGATGCCTGACCATCAGCCCCAACAGCCCCCGAAAGCCGCCACATGATCGAGACGACCAGCAAACGCCTGATGGGCCCCGTAATCCGCCTGCACCCCCACGACAATGTGGTGGTAGCCCGGGTAGACGTGCCCCTGGGCATGGCGTTTGAGACCGAAGCGGGCGAGCGCATCACCAGCAAAGCGCAGGTGGCAGCGGGCTACAAAATCGCCACTAAAAAAATCCTCAAAGGCCAGCCCATTCTGAAATACAGCGTGACCGTGGGCTTTGCGCATGTGGACATTGAGCCGGGCACCATGGTGCACAGCCATAACACCGAGTTCAAAGAGTTCGACCGCGACTACGCCTACGCCAGCGAATTCAAGCCCGGACAGCTACTGCCCGAGGCCGAGCGCGCCACCTTCCAGGGCTATGTGCGCGCCAATGGCAAGGTGGGTACGCGCAACTTCATCGGCATTTTGTCCACCGTCAACTGCTCGGCCACCGTGGTCAACAAGATTGCCGAGTGGTTTACCCCCGAGCGCCTGGCCGCCTACCCCAATGTCGATGGTGTGGTGGCCTTCAGCCACTCGATTGGCTGCGGTATGGAGATGAGCGGTGAGCCAATGCAGCTCTTGCGCCGCACCATGGCGGGCTATATTCGCCACCCCAACTTGGCCGCCGCCATGGTGATTGGCCTGGGCTGCGAGCGCAACCAGCTCAAGGGCCTGCTGGAGCAAGAAGAACTGGCCGCCAGCCCGCACCTGCACACCTTCATCATGCAAGAAAGCGGCGGCACGCGCCAGACCATTGCGACAGGCATCGAAACCGTCAAGGCGCTGCTGCCCGAGGCGAATAACGTGAAGCGCCAAACCGTCTCGGCCAGTCACTTGAGTGTGGGTTTGCAGTGCGGCGGCTCGGACGGTTTTTCGTCCATCACGGCCAACCCGGCGCTCGGCGCGGCGGTGGACATCTTGGCCCGCCATGGCGGCACAGGCATCTTGTCCGAAACACCCGAGATTTATGGCGTAGAGCACACCCTCACCCGCCGTGCCGCCACGGTAGACATTGGCAAAAAACTCATCGAGCGCATCCGCTGGTGGAAGGATGTGTACTCGGTGGGCCGCGACGTGCAGATCAACGGCGTGGTGAGCCCCGGTAACCAGATTGGCGGCCTGGCCAATATTTTTGAAAAGTCACTCGGCTCGTCCATGAAGGGCGGCACCGGCCCACTGATGGAGGTGTACAAATACGCCGAGCCCGTCACCACCCCAGGCTTTGTCTTTATGGACACGCCCGGCTACGACCCGGTATCGGCCACCGGACAAATTGCCGGTGGTGCCAACCTGATTGCCTTTACCACCGGGCGCGGCTCCATGTTTGGCTGCAAGCCCGCCCCCTGCATCAAACTGGCCACCAACAGCCCGATGTTTCACAAGCTGGAAGAAGACATGGACATCAATTGCGGCGAGATTTTGGACGGCACTGTGTCCGTGCAGGAGATGGGGCAGCGCATCTTTGAACTCTTTTTGCGCACGGCCTCGGGGGAAGCGAGCAAGAGCGAGAAGCTGGGCTTGGGTGACTATGAGTTTGTGCCTTGGCAAATCGGAATTATGAGTTGACGTTGCCAGGCAATTCTCGCTTCGAGCAGCCGTACCACTAGGCGCGTGATGACATCGACCGAAGCAGCGCAAGAGCCGCAGCGACTGCATTCGCTGCATGCCATTCGGACGGCAGCTTTGCTGTTGGGGATTGTCCTGCACACCTGCCTGTCTTTCGTGCCCGGCATCCCGCCCGAGCTGTGGCCAATCAGCGACGTTCAAAAAAGTATGACGCTCAGCATAACGATGTTCGTCATCCATATTTTCCGGATGTCTGTGTTTTTTCTCATCGCAGGGTTCCTGTCGCGCGCACTGTTTCACCGCTTGGGACTCAAAGAGTTTTGTCGCAACCGAGCCGCTCGCATTCTGGCTCCACTGGCCCTCGGATGGGTGCTGTGTTTTGCCTTGATCATTGGCGTGGTGCTGTGGGCACTGGCAAAAGCCAATCACGGTGTCATGCCGCATACCTTGCCCAAGGCCATGCTTGACGCAGGCCCCAACTTCATGCACCTGTGGTTTCTGTACCTGCTGATATGGCTGTATGCCATCGTCATCATCGCGCGTAAGGCACTGCAGGCCATAGACCGACACGGCGTGCTCGCCGCCAAAGCGGATGCCTGGCTGCACACTGCTATCACCCTGCCCTTGGGTTCAGTGCTCCTAGCCACGCCCATTGCAGCGGCACTTTTCTTCATCCCACACTGGCAAGCTGCGATGGGCGTACCCACACCCGCCTACAGCCTCATTCCTGCGGCAATCCCACTGTTTATCTATGCCTACGTGTTTGTCATCGGCTGGTTGCTAGACCGTCAACGGTACTTGCTGGATGCACTGGCGCGGCAATGGATACTCAACTTCGCACTCGGCTTGGCAGGGGCAATAGTGTGTGTGTTTCTCTTGGGCACACAGGCACCGGATACACCTATTCAAAAGCACAAGCTCCTCTACGCTGCAGCCTACGCGATGGCCTTAGTCGGCTGGACCTTGGCCTTTGTGGGAGTAGGCATCAAATACTCACACCAGAAAAGTGTCGTCATCCGCTACCTTGCCGATGCCTCCTATTGGATGTACCTCATGCACCTGCCTCTGGTCATGGCTCTCCAAACTTCGCTCATGCTGGCAGATGTGCATTGGGCGATCAAATTTTTAACCCTCAATGCCGTGAGTTGTGCAGTTTTGCTGAGCAGTTACCACTACTGGGTGCGCCCCACCTGGATTGGCCTGATACTCAATGGAAAAAGGCGAACGCGCTGAGTACGTCAAAAAAGATGGACGGTAAATCCCACGCCACGTCCTGCTACACCTGGGCCGATGTGCACGCTGCCACCCAAGCGCGCAACGGCTTGTTGCACGATGGCAAGACCCAAGCCTGAGCCGGTAACTTCGTGGCCGATGCCGCGATAAAAACGTTCGAATACGCGCGAACGTTCATCTTGCGCAATGCCCGGACCATCGTCCTGGACGCTCAGAATCAAGCCCTCGGTTTCGCGCCGCAGTGTTACCACCAACGTGCCTCCTTCTTGCACATAGCGCAGCGCGTTGTCCAGCAAGTTCTGCACCACAGATTCCAGCGCGGGCACTTCTACCGTGCGCATCAGACTGTCGGGCGCTTCCAGTGACAGCTCGATCCGGCGTGCCATAGCCCGGGGTGCGGCTTGCGCCAGCATGTGGCGTAGCCACTGCGCGAAGTCCAGTGAATATGGCGCTGGACGCTTCGAACCATCTAACGCCGCCAAGTCCAATAGCTGTTGCGCCACATGCGAGGCGCGTGCGATAGCATGGTATCTAACGAATGCACCAAAGGTTTAAGCTCCTGGTGCTTGGCCTCAAAGGCTATGGGACTCAGTTCGTTATCTTTGCGCTCAGAAATGCGCTGCGCCAGATGCTGCAGAGGTTTCAAGCCGTGGACTACGTCACCTTCAAAGGGGATGGTCACGGCAATATGCGCTGGAACAACAATCTCACCATGTACCGCAAAACAGAAGACTTTTTGGCCCAATGCATTGGCGGGCGCAGCAGCGGCTTTGACTACTACCAGTTGGCCACCTGGGCGTTTTGATGACCGACAGCAAAGATGTCTCGTTCATGTTGCTAAATTTCAAACTCTGAAGCTCTATCTAACAACTGACACCCGTTAAATCGCAGCAGACTGCGACAAAGCTGCAATATGTGCCTCGCCATACCCCAGTTCAAACAGGATGGCGTGGGTATGTTGCCCCACGGAAGGCACCGCATCCATGCGGTACACAAAGCTGCTGTTGCGCCCAGGTGGCAACAGCGCCGGAATACTACCCACCGGTGTAGCTACCTGGGCCCAACGCCCACGCGCGGCCAGCTGCGGGTGCGCCCACACCTGGGCCATATCATTCATCCGGGCGTTGGCAATTTGCGCTTCGTCTAGCTTCGTAGCTACCTGAGCGGTGGTCAACCCGCTGAAGGTTTTTAAGATGATGGCTTTTAACGCCTCGCGGTGTTCGTTACGTCTGGCGTTGTTGTCAAAGCGCGCATCTGTCGCCAGCGCGGCCTGGCCTAGAACCTGCTCACAAAAAACCACCCACTCCCGCTCGTTTTGCAGGCCCAACATGATGGTGCCACCATCGCCGGCGGCGAACGGGCCATAAGGGTAAATAGTCGCGTGCGACGCTGCGCTACGAGGCGGCGCGCTAGCGCCCTGGTAAGCGTAGTACAGCGGGAAACCCATCCACTCGGTCAGCGCCTCCAGCATCGACACGTCGATGTGCGCGCCCTGGCCGGTGCCACCGCGTTTGTCGCGCTGCATCAGGGCCGCCAATATGCTGGTGTAGGCGTACATGCCCGCTGCGATGTCGGCGATGGAGTTGCCCGACTTGCTGGGCTCGTTGGGTGTGCCTGTGACGGACAAAAATCCCGCCTCGCTTTGAATCAGCAGGTCGTAGGCTTTTTTGTCGCGGTAAGGGCCGTCTTGCCCGTAGCCCGAGATGTCGCAAACAATCAGTCCGGGGTGCTTGATTTTTAAATCCTCAAACCCCAAACCCATGCGCGCAGTCGCGCCTGGGGCAAGGTTTTGCACCAGCACATCGGCCCTTTCCAGCAGCTGCTTGAGAACCGCCAGAGCGGCTGGCTGCTTGAGGTCCAGGGTCAGACTTTCTTTAGAGCGGTTCACCCATACAAAATGCGATGCCATCCCGTCCACTCTTTGGTCGTAGGCCCGCGCAAAGTCGCCCACACCCGGGCGCTCGATTTTGATCACTCTGGCACCCAAATCAGCCAGCTGGCGCGTGCAAAAAGGCGCGGCGATAGCGTGCTCTAACGAGACTACGGTGATACCGTCTAGGGGGCGTGCCATCAAAAAGACCTCGGCAATCCAAGCAGATGCTCGGCCACATAGGAGTAAATCAAATTGGTAGAGATCGGTGCCACCTGGTACAAGCGGGTTTCGCGGAACTTGCGCTCTACGTCATATTCGCAGGCAAAGCCAAAGCCGCCATGGGTTTGCAGGCACATATTGGCAGCCTCCCAAGAGGCTTTGGCGGCCAGGTATTTGGCCATATTGGCCTCAGCACCACACGGTTGGCCTGCGTCAAACAACGCGCAGGCTTTATAGCGCATGAGGTTGGCGGCTTCGGTCTCTATGTAGGCATCGGCCATGGGGAACTGCACACCCTGGTTTTGGCCAATGGGGCGGTTAAACACCACTCGCTCGCTGGCGTAGCGGCGGGCTTTGTCGATGAACCAGTAGGCATCGCCAATGCATTCTGCGGCGATCAAAGTACGCTCGGCGTTCAGGCCATCGAGGATGTATTTAAAGCCTTTGCCTTCTTCGCCAATCAGGTTGTCCGCCGGAATTTCCAGGTTGTCAAAAAAAACTTCGTTGGTTTCGTGGTTCACCATATTGGCAATCGGCTGCACGGTCATACCCTTGCCTATCGCGTCTTTCAAGTGAACGATAAAGATAGACATGCCTTCAGATTTTTTGGCCACCTCGGCCAGAGGCGTGGTGCGGGCCAACAAAATCATCAGGTCTGAATGCTGGATGCGCGAGATCCATACCTTTTGGCCGTTCACGACGTAGCGGTCGCCCTTTTTTACCGCCATAGTTTTGAGCTGGGTGGTGTCTGTGCCCGTACTCGGCTCGGTCACCGCCATGGACTGCAGGCGCAACGCGCCGCTGGCGATCTGCGGCAGATAGCGTTTTTTCTGCTCGGCAGAGCCGTGGCGCAAGAGCGTGCCCATGTTGTACATCTGGCCGTGGCAGGCACCCGCGTTGCCACCAGCTAAGTTAATCTCCTCCATGATCACCGAGGCCTGCGCCAACCCCAGGCCCGAGCCACCGTATTCGCTGGGAATCAGAGCGGCCAACCAGCCCGCATCGGTCAGTGCGGTAACAAAAGCTTCTGGGTAGCCACGCGCGTGGTCAACCTGTTGCCAGTAGGCGCTGTCAAACTGCGCCAGCAGGCTGCGCAGGGCTTCGCGCAGCTCCTGGTGCGCGTCGGGGGTAGGGATCTGGGTTTTCATATTAGGTAAATGCACATCGGCAGTGAATGAATGAAATTATTGGGGCCGGCAAGGCGCACGCAGCACACTTGGCTTGGTGGACTGCGCCCCGCGCTATCCAAGTGTGGCCGTAGCCTGCATGGTAAGCCAGCCCTCGTGGTCTTCGGTCCAGAGTTGCACCGTTTTACCATCAGTGCTCGGTTTACCGTGCACGCGAAACGGTGCGATGTCAAACACCGGGCGCACCGCTCGAAACGTAAAGCCCAGCACCTGGGCCTGGGGTAGATTGCGCCGCAGCACATCCAGCAACATCGTAGCGATGAGCGGGCCGTGCACGATGAGGCCGGGGTAGCCCTCTACCTGGGTAACGTAGCGGCGGTCATAGTGGATACGGTGGCCATTGAACGTGAGCGCCGAGTAGCGAAACAGCAGCACATCGTCGGGTGTGATCTGCATCGACCACACGGAGCCCTGAGCAGCGGCTTGGGGGCTGGCCACCGGGTCGCCGGGCTGCGGATTGGCGCGATACACAATGTCGTGTTCTTCGGTTAAAGCCAGCCCCTGGGCGTTATGAATGTCGTGCTGCAACAGCACAAACACCAAATCCCCGGTGCGCCCTGCTTTGTACGTGACCGACGCAATACGCGAACGCCGATGCACCGCATCACCCACCCGCAAGGGGTTGTCAGCTTGCCACTGCAAGCGGCCCCCTGCCCACATGCGGCGCGGCAGTGGCACGGGTGGCAAAAAATCGCCGCGTTGCGCATGGCCGTCCGCGCCCAGTAGGCTTTGCTGCTGCTGGGGTAGAAAGTACAGCCAATGCCATAACGGCGGCAGAGGTGTGCCTAGCTCGGGTGGCGCATCTTCGCGGTCTAGCGTAGCTGACAGGCCACGCACGGGAGCCGCACCGATGTGGTCGGGCAAGGTTTCAGTGCGGTCTACCCAAGTTTGCAGATGGGCAAGAACAGTTGCATCCATTGGAGAAGTAGGGTTACTCGTCATAATCTGACGAGTTTATCGCTATTCCTGCGCTGTACGATGGTTCAAGCTAGCCAACTCGCTGGACAGATGCCTGCCAGCCGAGTGGCTGACTGCTGGGGCAGGCAAACGGTCGCGCAAAAAACCCAGCAACACCTGCACCTGGGTATCGCCAAAGCATTTTCGGTAGGCGTGCGCATGGCTGGAGGCAAACAGAGCCATGTCACAGGCCACACCAGCAATGGCCGTTTCAGGCAGACGAACCAGGTGGGTGCCCTTGACGCGCGCGAGAAATGCCAGATCTTCCGGTGTATTGTAGGCATCGTTATCAAACGAAAACACCAGCGCTGGAATGCGCTGCGCCGTAGACAACTCTTGCGCCATTTGGTCATGCCGCTGCTGCCAAAAACCGGAGCGTAGGTTTTTTTTGCCCGCAAACGCTGGGGCAAATGCAATGATGGAGTTGACACCCCCGGGGTGGCGTTTTGCATGCAGCAGGGCTGCCCAGCCACCAGCAGACTGCCCTACCAGAAAGATGCGCGACGAATCGACACCTGCCCGGCCCAGCTCTTGTATCGTTTGCTCGATAGCGGCCACGCGTTGGTCGATTTTGAGCGGTTCGCCGATCTGGGTGGCACGACCATGGCAGGGTGCAATCACCACCACTTCCAGACCGGCCACCTGCATACCAACCAGCTCCCTCACCACCTCAGGCACAGAGAACCCTGGACTGTCACCAAATGGGTCGCAAGTGTCGTCCAGCTTGTCGACCATAGAGCCGTGTAAAAACAAAACCACCGATCTGGGCGCGCAACGCATTGGCGAGGTGTGGTGCCACAATGCATCCGACGCCACCCTGACCGAGACCGAAGGCAGTGCCTGGTGCCATACCTGGCTGGCCACGACCCTGCAGACCGCCTGATCATGACAAAATGCACCGCTAGACTCAATAAAAGCAGAGTAACCAGCTATGAAATATATAGCTAATTAAAATCCGTTGAGTTAAAACCCGTTACTCAGTCTAGCGGCTTGATGCCCATGTCTGAGGCCAGCTTCACCCAGCGCTGCGCATCGCCTTCTACGCGTTTGCGAAACTCCTCAGGCGAGCCCGCCGCAGCGTCCAGCGCCAAACCTGCAATGCGCTCTTTCGCATTAGTTGTGCTCAGGGCTTTGACCAAGGCGGCGTTGAGTTTATCAACGATGGCTTTGGGTGTGCCTGCGGGGGCCAGCACACCAAACCATTGCTCGTACTCCATGCCTTTCACTCCCAGCTCAGCCAGTGTCGGTACGTCTGGGAAGTCGGGGTGGCGCTTGGGTGCGGTAGTAGCGAGCATGGTGAGCTTACCCGCCTTGTGGTGCACGGCGGCGCTGGCCATGGTGGTGACCATCAAATCCACTTGGCCGCTGATGAGGTCGATCAATGCGGGCGAGCTGCCACGATAGGGCACGTTGGTGAACTGCGCGCCAGAACCTGCACGCAACAGCTCTATCACCACACTGCCAGCGCCGGGGATGGCCATGGTGACTTTACCGGGGTTCGCTTTGGCCAGGTCGAGCACTTTGGTGGCAGTGATCTGGTTGATGCCGGACTGCGTAGCCTTGATGGTGTGCAGCGTGTCGCCCAGCGTTTTACTGACAAAGGCCGGGTTGGCAAACAGGAAGGCGGGGGTTTTGGCAATCTGGCCGATAGCACTGAAGTCTTTCACCGCGTCATAGGGCATCTTGCGGGTGAAGATCGGCGCAGTGGTATGGAAAATGTCAACCAGCACCAGGGTATAGCCATCAGGTGCCGACTTGGCCACCATGTCTGTACCGATGATGCCGTTGGCACCGCCCTTATTATCCACCACCATGCTCTGGCCGAGTACCAGCCCCATTTCCTGGGCGATCAAACGGCCAGCGGCATCCGAGCTGCCCCCTGCGGGAAATGGGACAACAAGCTTGATAGGCTTGGCCAGAGGAAATTCTTGCGCCATTGCAGGCAGCGCCGCCCCCACGGCAGCAGCACTGAGAAGTTGAGAAAACCGGCGGCGGCTAATAGGCATGATGAGGTTCCGTATTCGATAGCAATGAAATAAGTCTAGCATGCGGCCCAGCAAACTGATGTAGTGTTAGTGCTTAGCTGGCTGCTTGCAAAAGACCGCCTTGCCTGATGAATCGCTTAGACTAGGCTACTACCATGTTTGCTGCGTTCGCCCCCATTCGCTATAGTCGCCTGGATGCCCTGCGCGGCGCGGCCATGGTGTGGATGACGCTCTACCATTTTTGTTTTGATCTGCATTACTTTCGCTGGATCAGGCAGGACTTTTACTCTGACCCGTTCTGGACTTGGCAGCGCAGCTTGATCGTGACGCTATTTTTACTCTGCACGGGTGCGGGTCAGGCCATCGCCTTGCACCAGGGGCAAAGTTGGCAAAGGTTTGGACGGCGTTGGGCGCAGATTGCAGGGTGCGCGCTGCTGGTGAGCGCGGGCTCGTTTGTCATGTATCCCAAGAGCTTTATTTACTTCGGGGTGCTCCACGCAATTGCCATCATGCTGATTGTGGTGCGCCTGACGGCACACTGGGGGGCCTGGTTATGGTTGCTAGGTGCAGTGGCCATTGCTATGAAATTTATAGCTTCTTACGCATTAAATATTTGGCCTATATTGGATTTTTTAAACTCCAAACCTTGGAATTGGCTGGGCTTGATCTCTGTCAAACCCATGACGGAAGACTATGTCCCCTTGATTCCCTGGCTGGGCATAGTCTGGTGGGGAATGGCCGCAACGCAGTACATGCTGCGCAAACAGCCCAGCCAATTGAGCGGCGCATTGCCTGCGGGTACACGCACCCTGGCCTGGATGGGCCGCTGGAGTTTGCTCTATTACATGCTGCACCAACCCGTCATGATTGGCCTGCTTGAAGTGGTACAGCGATTTCGGTGAACGCCAGTACCGTTGCGCAAACTTTATATGCTACGAATAATGCAGCGTCTCATGCACAATGGGTTGAGACTAACGGCATTTTTTGTATAAAATTCAAAGCTATATAGGTATGGCACTCAAACTCTTCAGAAGCACCGGTTACGGCACCCTGCTCGACGCGCAGGGTGCCGCCGCATGGCAAAAGCTCCCCGAACATGCCCGCAGCTGGAACCCGCTGCACATCCTGGCCATCATCAGTGTCTGGCTATCTAGCTTGTGCAACTATGCATTGTGGCGTGAGCTCGCCCGCATTGGCCGATTGAGTAGCGTTACGGACTATATTTTTGCGGTAGGTTTGGCAGTCATCATTTTTACGGCTATCTGCGCCCTATTTTCACTACTGGCCTGGCGTAAAACCATCAAACCTCTGGCTATATTTTTATTAATTGCCGCTGCACTGGGCGCGCACTTCATGATCAGCTATGGCGTGGTCATTGACACCACCATGATTGTCAATGTGGTGCAGACAGACCCCAAAGAAACTCTCGAGCTGCTGAATCTCAAATTTTTTGCCACCCTGCTCGTGCTGGGTATTATCCCGAGCGTCTGGGTTGTGCGGGCGCGGGTGCGCAGTGTGCTTTGGCTGAAACAGGGCATGCTCAACGCTCTATTTTTCTTTATATTTTGCGCTTTGTTTGCATTGACGATCGCCATTTTTTACCAAAACTTTGCATCCCTCATGCGCAACCACACGCATGTGCGCTATTTGATCAATCCCCTCAATTCACTCTACGGCCTGGCTAATATCGCGGCGACACCGCTGAAAAAAGGCAAAATGGCGCTAGCGCCCTTGGGCCAAGATGCCAAACTGGGTACAAGTTATGCAAATACGAGCCACAAACCGCCGCTGATGGTGCTGGTACTGGGCGAGACCGCGCGCGCTGGCAACTTTGCCATCAACGGCTATGCTCGACCCACTACACCCAAGCTGGGCGCGCTCATGGCCAACGAGAAACTGGTCAGCCTGCGCAACGTCTGGGCGTGTGGTACCAGCACCGCGGCCTCGGTGCCCTGCATGTTCAGCCACCTGGGACGCGATGCCTATGACGCGCGTCCAGTCAATTACGAAAATATACTGGATGTGTTGCAGCGCGCTGGTCTGGCCGTGCTGTGGCTAGACAACCAGTCGGGCTGTAAATCGGTCTGCGACCGGATTGCCAGCGCGGATACCAGCAGCACCAAGGGTTCTGAGCACTGCAAAACGGGTGAATGTTTTGATGAAGTGATGCTGGAAAATTTGAACGAGCGTATCGCCAAACTGCCAGCCGAGCGTCGCGCCAAGGGCGTGGTGGTCGTCATGCACAGCATTGGCAGCCACGGTCCGGCATATTACAAACGCGTGCCACAGGAATTTATAAAATTTACACCCATTTGTGCCAGCAACGCACTACAGGACTGCAAGCGCGAAGAGGTGGTAAATGCCTACGACAATACCATCGCCTACGCCGATCATTTTCTGGCTGCTACGGTGCAATGGCTGAAATCCCAATCAAATACTGCGCAGACAGCTATGATTTATATATCAGACCATGGTGAATCGCTGGGCGAGAACAACCTGTACCTGCACGGCCTGCCCTACGCAGTAGCCCCCGATGTACAAAAACGCGTGCCCTGGATCACCTGGCTGTCGGACGACTTCGCCCGCCGCAGCCGCCTGAATATCGAATGCCTGCGAGCAGCCGCCGACACGCGCGTGAGCCACGACAATTTATTCCACTCGGTACTGGGCTTGATGGACGTACAAACCACGGTCTACCAACGCGCCGCCGATGTTTACGCACCCTGCGTAAAGTAAGCATCGCTAAAACAACTGCACTTGACTGTTCAGACCCGTCGGTGCAAACTGGCTTAAGTCCAGTTCATGCCGCACAGATGCGGTTGGCATAGCCGCATCATACTGGTATTAAAAACAGCCGTCTAGCCGTCTGCCTCGGGCCAATCGCGGATATAGGCCTTGAGCATCTTGTTCTCAAAGTTCTGGCTGTCCACCACCGCCTTGGCTACGTCGTAAAAGCTGATTACCCCCATCAGCATGCCGCTGTTGACCACCGGCATATAGCGGGCGTGGCGCTGCAGCATCATGCGGCGCACTTCGTCCAGCTCGGTCTCTGGCGTACACACCAAAGGACCGTTGTCCATGGCTCGGTAGACCGACGCGCTGCCCACCGAGCCGCCGTTGGCGTTGATGGCCACAATCACCTCGCGAAAGGTCAGCATACCTACTACGCGTCCTGTGGACATGACCACCAGCGAGCCAATATCTTTCTCGGCCATGATCTGCATGGCGTGCTGCAAGCTATCTTCGGGCGTGATGGTGTAGAGCGTATTGCCCTTGGATTTCAAAATATCACTGACTTTCATGGCGCAACTCCTCGGATTATGCGCACAATATAGCCCACAAACGGTCTATTTGACAGCCCGATTTTCACAGTCCGATTTTTAGGAGTCACCCATGAGCGGCTACGCTGACCCCGGTTTTGACACCTTGGCCCTGCACGCAGGTGCCGCGCCCGACCCGAGCACCGGCGCGCGCGCCGTGCCCATCCACCTGACTACTTCGTTCGTGTTCGAGTCCAGCGACCACGCAGCAGCTCTCTTCAACCTGGAGCGCGCGGGCCATGTCTACAGCCGTATCAGCAACCCGACGAATGCCGTGCTGGAGCAGCGCATCAGCGCGCTGGAGGGCGGCATTGGTGCCATTACCACCGCCAGTGGCCAGGCGGCGCTGCACCTGGCGATTGCCACTCTGATGGGCGCGGGCTCGCACATCGTGGCATCGACAGCGCTGTACGGTGGCTCGCAAAACCTGCTGCACTACACGCTGCGCCGCTTTGGTATAGACACCACCTTTGTGCAACCGGGCGATATCGACGGTTGGCGCAAGGCCGTGCAGCCCCACACCAAGCTGTTTTTTGGCGAGACCGTGGGTAACCCGGGGCTGGACGTGCTGGACATTCCCACGGTTTCACAGATCGCGCACGAGGCCGGTGTGCCCCTGCTGGTAGACAGCACTCTCACCTCCCCGTGGCTGATGAAGCCCTTTGACCACGGGGCAGATTTGGTCTACCACTCGGCCACCAAGTTTTTGTCTGGCCACGGCACGGTGATTGGCGGTGTGGTGGTGGATAGCGGATCGTTCGCGTGGGATGGGCCGCAGTCCAAGGGCAAGTTTGCCGAGCTGACCGAGGCCTATGCGGGCTTTCACAACATGGTGCTTACCGACGAGAGCACGGTGGGTGCCTTTTTGCTGCGCGCGCGCCGCGAGGGCCTGCGCGACTTTGGCGCTTGCCTTAGCCCGCACAGTGCGTGGCTGATTTTGCAGGGCATCGAAACCTTGCCGCTGCGCATGGCGCAGCACATGCGCAACACGCAAAAGGTGGTGGAGTTTTTGGCTGCGCACCCTTTTGTCTCACGCGTAGGCCACCCCATGCTCGCATCGCACCCGAGCCACGCACTGGCGCAAAAGCTCTTGCCACGGGGTGCTGGCAGTGTGTTCAGCTTTGACATGAAGGGCGCGCGCGAGCAGGGCAAAAAGTTCATCGAAACGCTCAAAGTATTTAGCCACTTGGCCAACGTGGGCGACTGCCGCAGCTTGGTGATCCACCCTGCCAGCACCACACACTTTCGCATGACAGATGAGGCTTTGCTTGCTGCCGGTATTACGCAAGGGACGATTCGTTTGTCGATTGGGCTAGAGGATGCAGACGATTTGATTGACGATCTCAAGCGGGCTTTGAAGGCGGCGGAGAAGGTTTGATGTTTTGCACCCCTGAAGATTACGTTCTCAGTGGGTTGGCTAGCGAACGGTGAAGAAGTTGTGCTGCAAAAAATTTCCGAAAACACGCGCGAAATTAGATATGAACAAGCTAGCTTGTGTACCGCGCGCCTTTCTCCAATTTTTTCATCACAACCACGTTCACCGCTCGCTTGACTGGTTTATCACGCTCGCTTGTTACCTGTCCACTGTCACCACTTTTGGAAAAAGGAACCCCTATGAAATCCGCTGTACTGGTCATCGATGTTCAACAAGGCCTGTGCGAAGGGGAAGGCAAGGCGCATGACTGCGAGGGATTGGTTGCCAAAATCAACCGCATTACCCAACAGGCTCGTTCTGCGGGTGCACCAGTGATTTTTATCCAGCATGAATCCGCTGCCGGTTATCTGGAGCACGGTACTGCGGCTTGGCAACTTGCCCATGGCTTGCAAGTAGCCCAGGCTGATCTGCGCATTCGCAAAACCACGCCCGATTCATTCCTGCGAACTACCCTGGAAGCAACGCTGAAAGACCACCACGTCGACCACCTGATAGTCTGCGGTATGCACTCTGAGTTTTGCGTAGACACTACAACCCGCCAAGCATTAGCGCGGGGTTTCCCGGTGACCCTGGTGTCGGACGCACACACCTCTGCAGGCAACAGCGCTTTAACGCCTCAGCAGGTGATTGCGCACCACAATGCCACGCTGACCAATATTTCCAGCTTTGGGCCTAGAGTTACTGCCACCCCTTATAGTGCATTGAAAATTGCCTCTCACACCACCGCTTGAACCCGCCTCACCCAGTTCAGCGCCCCACACTTATGTTTGCACCCCGCCACCTCAGGAGATCGCATGTACATCCCCGTTAACGGCCATCCCATCTACTGCTACACCGCTGGCAAAACCTTCGATGCGGCCAAGCCCAGCATCGTCTTTATCCATGGCGTGCTGAACGACCACAGCGTGTGGATTTTGCAAAGCCGCTACCTGGCCAACCATGGCTACAACGTGCTGGCAGTTGACTTGCCGGGCCATGTCAAGAGCGCGGGGAGCTGCCCCAAGTCGGTGGAAGAAGCCGCTGCCTTCGCCATCGCCTTGCTGGACGCTGCGGGCATAGACAAAGCCGCTTTGGTGGGCCATAGCTGGGGCTCGCTCATTGCGCTGCACGCGGCCAGCTTGGCACCCGCACGCGTGACGCACCTGGCCCTGCTGGCCACCGCCGCGCCCATGAAGGTGTCGCCAGCACTGCTGGAGGCCGCGCTGCACCAGCCCATGCAGGCGATTGACATGGTCAACACCTTCAGCCACAGCACCCTGGCACCGCCCCCTCAGCGCTGGGGCCCGGCACCTGGCTGTATGGCGGCTCCAAGGCCCTGATGCGGCGTGTATTGCACAACAACCCGCGTGAGAATGTGTTTCATACCGGCTTTACTGCCTGCGACCAATATGGCGGTGCTTTAGAGGCTGCAGCCCAATGGAATAGTGCGCAAGCAGCTACTCTTTTTATAGTAGGCAAGAACGACCAGATGACC
>JAYVJV010000264.1:0-2656 GCA_043769005.1 Polaromonas sp.
GAAATGGCCCGCAGCCGCTGCTCGATCCTTTTGACCTCGGGGCTCTTGTTGTCATTCCAATAGACAAAAACCCCCTCCAGCAGCAGCACCACCGCCACAAAGGCCAGGAGTACAAAAAGTGCAAATCCGGAGTTCATGGTAGTTACTCGTAAATTTTGGTGGGATCAAACGTGTCTTCCGACACCTTGACGGCAAAGGTTTTCAGGCGATCCATAAATTTGGGGCGTACCCCGGTGGCTCTAAATTGGCCCTGTACCGTACCGTCGGCCGCCAGGCCCGTCTGCTGAAAGCGGTATATCTCCTGCATGGTGATGATGTCGCCCTCCATGCCGGTAATTTCCTGCAGGCTGATCAGCCTGCGGCTGCCGTCGTTCAGCCGCGCAATCTGGATCACCGCGTTAATCGCTGAACTCACCTGCTGGCGCATGGCGGTTTGTGAAATGACGGCACCCCCGTAGCCGGCCATGTTTTCCAGGCGGGCCAGCGCGTCGCGCGGTGTGTTGGCATGCACCGTTGCCATCGAGCCTTCGTGGCCAGTGTTCATGGCTTGCAGCATGTCCAGCACCTCGGCACCGCGCACCTCGCCCAAAATAATGCGGTCGGGCCGCATGCGCAGACTGTTGATCATCAGCGCCCGTTGGCTCACTTCGCCCTTGCCCTCAATATTGGGCGGGCGGGTTTCCAGGCGCACCACATGCGGCTGCTGCAGTTGCAGCTCAGCCGCATCTTCAATCGTCACAATGCGTTCATTCAGCGGGATCGAGGCCGACAGCACATTAAGCAGCGTCGTTTTGCCCGAGCCCGTACCCCCGGAAATCAAAATGTTCAGCTTGGCCCGCACCATGCCAGACAGCAGCAGGGACAACTCGGGTGTCAGCGAGCGTTTATGGATCAAGTCTTCAGCCGTCAGCGGCACCACCGCAAAGCGGCGTATCGACAGCAGTGGCCCGTCCAATGCCAGTGGTGGAATAATCGCGTTCACCCGCGAACCGTCAGGCAAACGGGCATCCACCATCGGGCTGGACTCGTCCACCCGCCGCCCCACACGCGACACAATTTTGTCAATGATCTTCATCAAATGGTCGTTGTCGGCAAATGCAACATCAGTCTTTTCCAGCTTGCCCCGCCGCTCTACAAACACCTGGTTTGGGCCGTTCACCAAAATATCCGATATCGTAGGGTCAGCCAGCAAGGGCTCCAGCGGCCCCAGGCCCATCACTTCGTCCTGTATCTCCTGCACAATACGCTTACGCTCAGCCGCGTTCAGTGCGCCGCCCGACTCGGTCAGCAGCCCTTCAATCAACAAGCCCAGCTCACTGCGCAGCCTCTCGGGCTTCATGCGCCCCATGACCTCCAGGTCGATGCGGCTGAGTAGCTGCGCATGCAGGGCATCTTTCAGCGCGTGGTAGCCAAAAGCCGCAGTAGTGCTCACCGGCGACACCAGCTCCAGCGGTGTGCCCAGGGTGGGCGTAACTTCCAGTTGTGCTCTGAGGTTTAACATGCCAATCTCCCGTTAGAAACAATCAAGGTTCATCATCCGTTACAGGCCGCCCGTCAGGGTGTGGAACCAGCTCTTGCTGGCCTTCACCGATACCGGCGACAGTTCTTTGGCCCACGCTTGCAGTGCGCGCGAAACCACATCCTTGGGGGATAGGCTCAGCAGCGGCACCCCCTGGTTGACCGAAGCAGACACATCGGCATCACTGGCCGCAATGGTGCGACGCACCGGCACCTTGGCCGACAGCTCCACCTGCTCAAGACGAATCAGGCCATTTTTTTCATACCGGTTCACCACCACGTGCAGCTTGTCGGGCGCATACCCCAAGCCCTGAAACACCGTCACCAGGCGTTTGGTGTTTTGCAAGGCGGGTAGCGTTAGCTGCAAGGTCAGGTAAATTTTGTCGACCCGGTCTAGCGCACGCACGGTGGCCGGGGTCAGGTTACGCCCTGCATCCAAAATGACGAAGTCGTATTCGCTGCGCGCCAGTGCAAAAATGGCATCCAGCGCATCGGGTGTTACCTCTTCCAGTTCGTAAGGCAGGCTGGGGGCAGCCAAAATATGCAGCTTCTCGCTCACCTTCAAAACACTCGATTCCAGCAAGGCCGCATCCAGACGTTGGGTTTGCTTGGCCAGATCAACCACACTCGTCGTGACCCTGCGGTCGGTGATGTAAACCGACGCATCGCCAAAGTACAAGTTCAGGTCGATCAGCAGCACACGCTGATCCACGGCGGCCAGGGCATAGGCCAGGTTGGTGGCCAAAAACGTTGCACCCGCACCGCCCTTCACCGGCACGAAAGCCAGCATATTGCCCGCCCCGCCCTCCAAGCGCGAGGTGATTGACTTGGTCTCTTGCACATAGTCCACCGCGCGCTGTACCGTGGCCGTATTGGCAGGGCCGGGCAGTATGTCACGCACCCCTGCCCGCATGGCCCGTTTCATCAAGTCCATCGACCCATCGGGGCTCACCAGCACCACTGGTATCCCCGGCACCTTGCGCACCGCAGCCTCTATCTGCTGCAAGGCCTGCTCATCGGCCACCGGAAAGTCCAGCAGCACCACGTCGGGCCGCTCTTTTTGCAGCACCGCCAGCAGCGTGCTGCGCGCTGAACCAATATGCGCGGTAAATTCGACTCCGCGCAGTGCGGGTGCCTG
>JAYVJV010000265.1:0-3538 GCA_043769005.1 Polaromonas sp.
CTTCAAGCGTTATGAAGGCTCTGTAGCGACCTACCTGCACGGCACACGTATCGGTGTGGTGGTGGAGTACACGGGCGACCTGACGGCCGCCAAAGACACCGCTATGCACATTGCGGCGATGAAGCCTGTGTCGCTGACCAGTGCCGAAGTGCCTGCTGCGCTGATCGAGCGCGAACGCAGCGTTGCAGCTGCCAAGGCTGCAGAAGATGCTGCTGTGGCCACGGCCGCTGGCAAGCCTACCCAGCCAGCAGACATTGTGACCAAGCGCATTGAAGGCTCGGTGCAAAAGTACCTCAAAGAAGTGGCCTTGCTTAACCAGGCTTTTGTCAAGAACGACAAGCAAACCGTAGAGCAAATGCTCAAGGCGGCTAGCACCAGCGTGAAAGGCTTTACCCTGTACGTGGTGGGCGAAGGCATTGAGAAAAAGGTGGACGATTTTGCCGCAGAAGTGGCAGCGCAGATTGCAGCGGCCAAGGGCGCTTAAATAGCAAACCCTGATAAAAGCGGCAAATGCGAATTTGCCGCTTTTTTTGTATCTGAAAATTGCCCCAACATCACCGATAATCCACACCATTCAATTGCAATATAAGGAGAACTCACCCATGCCCGCCCATAAAAGAATTTTATTGAAATTGTCCGGCGAAGCATTGATGGGTGACGACGCGTATGGCATCAACCGTGCCACGATCATGCGTATGGTGCAAGAGATCAAAGATGTCACCGAGCTGGGTGTGCAAGTAGCCGTGGTGATTGGCGGAGGCAATATCTTCCGTGGTGTCGCTGGTGGTGCCGTGGGCATGGACCGCGCCACTGCCGACTACATGGGTATGTTGGCCACGGTCATCAACGCGCTGGCCCTGGCCGACACCATGAACAACGCGGGTTTGATTGCGCGTGTGATGTCGGCAATCAATATTACCCAAGTCGTCGAGCCCTATATCCGTCCGAAAGCTTTGCAGTACCTCGAAGAGGGCAAGGTGGTGGTTTTTGCGGCAGGAACAGGCAACCCGTTTTTTACGACGGATACTGCAGCGGCCTTGCGCGGTGCCGAGATTGGGGCCGAGATCGTGCTCAAAGCCACCAAGGTGGATGGCGTGTACACCGCAGACCCGAAGCTCGACCCCAAAGCTACGCGCTACAGCAGTCTCACGTTTGATGAAGCCATGCAGCAAAATCTGGGTGTGATGGATGCGGCGGCCTTTGCGCTGTGCCGGGACCAAAAACTGCCGATCCGGGTGTTTAGTATTTTCAAGAACGGTGCACTCAAGCGGGTGGTGATGGGTGAAGACGAAGGCACCTTGGTGCATGTGTGATTTTTTTGCGCTGGAAACTAAAATTTTTTCTGATAATTGGAGTCTTTTATGAGCGTTGCAGAGATTAAGCAAACGACCGACGGCAAGATGCACCAGTCCATCGAAGCCCTCAAAAGCAACCTGGGCAAGATCCGTACGGGCCGTGCTAACCCGGCTATTTTGGACAGCGTGATGGTGGATTACTACGGCTCGATGGTGCCGATTAGCCAAGTGGGTAACGTGAGCCTGCTCGATTCGCGCACCATCAGCGTGCAAGCCTGGGAAAAAGGCATGGCAGCAAAAATTGAAAAAGCCATCCGCGACAGCGACCTGGGGGTCAACCCGTCTGCCATGGGTGATTTGATTCGCGTACCCATGCCCGCCATGAGCGAGGAGCGCCGCAAAGAGATGACCAAGCTGGTACGCAATGACGGTGAGACCGCCAAAATTGCCATCCGTAATCTGCGCCGCGATGCCAACGAGCATGTGAAAAAACTGGTGAAAGACAAAGTTGCTTCCGAAGATGACCAGAAGCGCGCAGAAACTGACACGCAAAAAGCCACCGATAAATTCATTGCCGAAGTAGACCGTTTGGTGGCGGACAAAGAAAAAGAAATTTTGTCGGTGTGAGTGCACCTGTGCTCTCACCAAAAATCTGGCCACACTCCCTATGAGCAATACTCCCCATCACATCGCTATCGTGATGGATGGCAACGGCCGCTGGGCAAAAAAGCGTTATCTTCCCCGTGTGGCGGGGCATCGACAAGGCGTGGAGTCGCTGCGCCGCTGCGTGCGCGCGTGCAGTGACCGGGGTGTCAAGGTACTGACCGTGTTTGCGTTTTCGTCCGAGAACTGGAACCGTCCACCCGAAGAGGTATCGGGTTTGATGGAATTACTCATCATGGCTCTGGGCCGAGAAGTGCGGCCCATGAAGGACAGTGGCGTGCGTATTTGTTTTGCGGGAGATCGCAGCCGCATGTCAGACAAAGTGCGTGCCGGGTTTGAGCAGGCCGAGCGCGACACCCAGAGCAATACCCGTATCATTTTGAATGTATGTTTTAACTACGGAGGCCGCTGGGATATTGCGCAAGCCGCTAATAAATTGATAGCAAATGGCGAAACGGTGACCGAGTTAAGTTTAGACCGTGCCATGGCGCTGGCGCATGTGCCTGACCCGGATTTGCTGATCCGTACGGGCGGCGAAAATCGTATCAGCAATTTTTTACTCTGGCAGTGCGCTTACAGCGAGCTTTACTTCACCGATGCGTTGTGGCCCGATTTTGATGAAGCCGCGCTGGACGCAGCGCTGGCCGATTACGCTGGGCGCGAGCGACGTTTTGGCAAAATTTCTGAGCAGCTTGTACCGCCTGTGCATGTGCAACAGGTCAACGCTGCCTCGGTTGCGGCACCGTCTTGATACGACCGCCCACTACTGACTGACCCAACATGCTTCGCCAACGCGTTATTACAGCCCTGGTGCTGTTGTCTATTTTGCTGCCCGCGCTGTTTGCGCCCCAGCCGCAATGGTTCATGGGGGTTGCCTTAGTGCTGCTGTGCCTCGGGGCGTGGGAGTGGGGGCAGCTTATGGGCTACAGCAAAACAGTGTCTTGCTGGTTTGCGCTGGCTTGCATGGCCTTGTGCGGCGTTGCCTGGGGGATGGGCTTGCCCTACAGTCGGCTCCCCATGCTGTGGGTCGCTGTGGGGGGTGTATGGGTATTGGGTGCGGGTTGGGTGCTGCGCCGTGGTGTCGTGGGTTGGCCCGGTGTCCCAAAAGGTTTGCGCGTCGTGGGTGGTGTACTGGTCTTGGTGCTGGCGTGGTTGGCGGTAGTGCAGGCGCGGGTGATGGGGATTAACTTTTTGCTCTCGGTACTGGTGCTGGTGTGGGTGGCGGATATTTTTGCCTACATCGCCGGGCGCGCGCTGGGTAAGCGTAAGCTGGCACCCAGCATCAGCCCCGGCAAAAGTTGGGAGGGCGTGTGGGGCGGCATGCTGGGCGTGTTGCTGCTCTCTTGTGCCTGGGTAGGGGGGGATGCGCATTGGCAGGCCACTGTGCCCAGCCTGTATGCCCGCCTGGCGGCGCAGTCGTGGTGGCTGATGGTACTGGCCGCACTGTTTTTGGCGGCTATGAGTGTTGTGGGCGATTTGGTGGAGTCTTTGGTCAAGCGCAGTGCAGGTGCTAAAGACTCGAGCAATCTGCTACCAGGGCACGGTGGTGTGCTTGATAGGGTAGACGCTTTGCTGCCTAC
>JAYVJV010000266.1:0-2425 GCA_043769005.1 Polaromonas sp.
TAAACAGTGCCTTTTTTGGGAATCAAACTCATACATGTACTCCAGTTGAACGCGGTGTGCTAGCTGTCGGCTCTTGGCCAAGGTTTCCTGCGGGCAGCCAAAAGCTGAAGCGGCAGCCCGTAATTTCAGCGCCATTGTAGAGGTTCTCGGCGCGCATACGGCCTTGGTGTGATTCCACAATCGATCGGCACAAATTCAGGCCAATGCCCATGCCTTCGGCCTTGGTGGAGAAAAACGCCTCATACAGTCGCTCCATCACCTCGGGCGCTAGGCCGGCGCCGGTATCGAGCACAGTAAATTCCACCGCCTGACTGCCAGCTGGAGCGCCCGCCTGCTCAGTCAGGGCCACCCGTAAATCCACGGAGCGGCGCGCCGTGGGGCGCTTGGCGTTGTCAATCGATTCGGCGGCATTTTTCATCAAATTAATCAGTACCTGCTCGATCAAAATCGGGTCCACATGCAGCTTGGGCAGGCGGCTTGAGACGTGGTGGGTAAGCCGCACATTGCGTCTGCGCAGGTCAATTTCAGCCAACTCCACGGCCTCGGCCACCATCACACCCACGTCGCTCATGCTGCGGTTAGGTTCGCTGCGTTTGACAAAGCTGCGGATGCGCTGGATGATTTGGCCTGCGCGCTGGGCTTGCTTGGCGGTTTTTTCCAGTGCGGCCAGCAGGTCTTCTTCGTTGATTTGTTTGCCTTTGATGCGGCTGACCATGCCGTTGCAGTAGTTGTTGATGGCAGTCAGCGGCTGGTTGAGCTCGTGCGCCACGCTGGAGGCCATTTCGCCCATGGTCACCAAGCGGCTGGCCAGCTGGGCGCGCTCGCCTTGGGTGGTGGCTAAATCTTCGGCGCGCCGGCGCGGGGTGATGTCGGTGGCAATCACCATTTGCGCCAAACGGCCGTCCACCCAGCCCAAATAGCGTGAGCGCACTTCTAGCCATTTGCCTAACTCAGCGATGAAAATTTCAGAATTCTCAGTTTGCGCCGCCGTCACGGAGGCTGAAGGAAAGCCCGCCATGCCGTCCACGTCGTCAAATACCGAATCGGTGGATGTGGGCGGCACACCCGCTTGGGCCACTAGGTTTAAATGCCCCACTGTGTTGGTGCCAAACCAGTTGCGGTACATCTTGTTGGCAAACAAAAGCTCTTGGCTACCCAGAGGCGCTACAGATATTGCAGCATCTAAGGCTTCTAGCACTGTGGTAAAGCGTTCATACGACTCTGTGAGCTGCTGGCGTACACGGTTGGGCTCGGTGATGTCGGTCATCGATGTCATCCAGCCGGTTTGCTTGCCCTTGGGGTCTACCAAAGGCGATACATACATACGGGCATCAAAAATACTGCCGTCTTTGCGCTTGACCCGCACTTGGAATCCACCCGCTGTGGTGCGGCCGTGCAACTCATCGTCTAGCCTTGCGGCCAGCAGTTCGCGGTCATCGTCGGGCCAGTAAGGAAAGGGGGGGGTGCGGCCTACCAGCTCTGATTCGCTCCACTGCGACATTTGGCAAAAAGCAGGGTTCACATAGGTGATGCGGCCTTGCAAATCCATGGCGCGCATGCCGGTAAGCATGGAGTTTTCCATGGCGCGGCGAAAATTGGTTTCGTGCATGAGCGCGGCCTGCGCTTGCACGCGCCTGCGGGTGTGCCGCCATGTGCCAACCAGTGTCCACACGGTGAGGGCGCTCAAGGCACTCACTAGCCAAAACAAACCGCTGCCCACCACGCCCAGCGAGGTGCGGTACATCTGGCCGCGCAGCACCAAGCTGTTGCCAATAGGGGAGACGGGCACTTCGTGGTCATTGGGCTGGGTGGCCCAGGGCAGCAGCTTGGCCGCGCCGCTGCGGCTAGGAGCTGCGCTGCCAGCCAGAAGCAGGTCTTTGTCCGTGATGAGCGCCATGGCGTATTTGGCGCTCACCTCGGTGGGCACACCGTAGCGCAGCAGGCCATCTACGGTGTAATCAGCCATGATCACGCCTGCAAAGCGGCCCTGCTCGGTGAGTGGCACATGCAGCTCTATGGTGGCCACCGATTCGGTGCTGTAGATGGGGCGCGAATACACCGGTTGGCGCACGTCGCGGGCGACGTTGTAGGTGTTCGCAGCCTCGGGCGGTAAAACGGTTTCGCCCGCTGCCAACACACCGCTGGTGGGTGCGCTGGGCGAGCTAAAGCCCGCACGCACGCGGCGCTTGGCATCTAGCCAGGTGATGGCTTGCAACTCTGGGTATTGGTTAATCAGCGATTCACCTTGGGCCACAAATTCTTCGGCATCCACCTCGCCATTAGACACATCGCGCGCCAGCCTCATCAGCTGCTCTTGCCGCTCCAAGAGGCGCAGGCGCAGGCGCTGTTGGGCATATTCCACATCGCGCTTGACAGTTTCTTGCTCGCGGTCAATTTCCTCGGCGCGCAAATAGTAAAACGCCGA
>JAYVJV010000267.1:0-2344 GCA_043769005.1 Polaromonas sp.
GGACAACGTCAAGGGGCTGATTGACTACGGTTTTTCTGCTGCGGATTTGCGGGCGATTGGGCGGGAAAATGCGCTGCGACTGTTGCCGCGTTGGAAGGCCTGAGTCACTGTTGACCGTTTGTTTGCGAGCAGGGTTGGCTACGGGCGAGTGAGCGTATGCAAATCGCCCTCATACTGGAGTACCAGAAATCGGTCAATTTGCATACGCTCACTCGCCTCGCTACGATGGTGGCGCGCTACCCGTATTCTCCGAGATGTATGTGCCGAAGCTACCGGTAGTGCGCTACCTTGGTTAGTACACGGTTTGGTGTTTGTCAGCCGACCGATTTCTGGTACTCCAGCATGAGGGCGGATGATAAACACCAAACCGTGCGTACTTACTCAAGTCGCGAGTACATCTTCAGAGCTAAAATTACGACTGATCAAAGAACATAATGCGTAAGCAGCTACCAAATCCATAGTAACCAGAAAGATCCAACCCATGTTTGAAACCACCATCGCCGGCAGCCTGCCCAAACCCGCCTGGCTGTCCGAAACCCAAAAACTCTGGCCCCAGTGGAAAGCTGAAGGCGACGAGCTGGCGCAGGCCAAGCTGGACGCTACGCTGCTGTGGATCAAGGCGCAGGAAGACGCGGGGCTGGACATCATTGGCGACGGCGAGCAGTCGCGCCAGCATTTTGTGCACGGCTTTTTGGAGCAGGTCGAGGGCATCGACTTTGAGCACAAAGTCACCATGGGCATTCGCGACAACCGCTACGACGCGCAGGTGCCGCAGGTGGTCTCTACTTTGAAGTTGAAAGGCCGTGTGCACGGCACCGAGGCGCGCTTTTTGCGTGCGCACACCAAAAAGAAAATCAAGTTCACCATGCCCGGCCCCATGACGATTGTGGACACCGTGGCCGACCGTTTCTATGGCGATAAAGTGAAGATGGCCTACGCCTTTGCCGAGCTGCTCAACCAGGAGGCGCTGGCCTTGCAGGCCGAGGGCGTGGACATCATCCAGTTTGACGAACCGGCCTTCAACGTCTACATGAAAGATGCCGCCGACTGGGGCGTGAAGGCGCTGGAGATTGCGGCCAAAGGCCTCACCTGCACAACCGCCGTGCACATCTGCTACGGCTACGGCATCAAGGCCAACGACGACTGGAAGAACACCCTGGGCGACCAGTGGCGCCAGTATGCCGACGTGTTTCCGGCACTCGCCAAAAGCAGCATCAAACAGGTCAGCCTGGAGTGCTTTCACAGCCATGTGCCGCCCGATTTGATGAAGCTCTTGGCGGGCAAAGACGTGATGGTCGGCGTGATTGACGTGGCCAGCGACGTGATTGAAACGCCCGAGCAAATTGCCGACACCATCGGCACCGCGCTGCAATATGTGGCCAAAGACAAGCTCTTCCCCTGCACCAACTGCGGCCTGGCTCCCATGAGCCGCGAGGTGGCCATGAAGAAGCTGCAAGCGCTGGGCCTGGGCGCGGCGTTGGCGCGCAGCCGCTACGCCTGATCGAATCGGCCGCCAGCGCACCGCGCAATCGTCCTACTTGGAGGCAACAACCATGTCTGAGTCAAGCGTAAACGTATCGTTGGCAGCAACGGTGGAGCGGCGGGCTGATGCGATCCAAAGCGTGCTGCACGCACGCGGCATGGAGCCCGCTGCATTTATCGACCAGGCCAACCATTTGTACGAGGAGTCTTGGCTGCCAGACAACGGCGCGCGCGTCGTAGCCAAGGCTTGGACAGATGCCGCGTTCAAGCAGCGCCTGCTGGCCAACGGAAAAAACGCGGTGGCCGAACTGGGCCTGGATATGCCGCGCCACCACCGCCATCTGGTGGTGCTGCCCAATACGGCCAGCGTGCACAACGTCATCTGCTGCACGCTGTGCTCCTGCACGGCATTCACCATCATTGGCCTGCCGCCCGACTGGTACAAAGATCTCGAATACCGCGCGCGGGTGGTGCGAGAGTCGCGCACCGTGCTGAGTGACATGGGGCTGGATTTACCGCCCGACATCGAGATTCGCGTGTGGGACACCACTGCCGACACCCGATACATGGTGCTGCCCGAGCAACCGCCACACACACTGGGATGGCCCGAAGACAAACTGGCTGCATTGGTCACGCAGGACGCGATGATCGGTGTTGCGCGGCTGTGAGAGTGCAGGGCCAGACGACAGAGCCAGAGCGCGCACAACGTTGACACGACGCTTGCAAACATCAGGAGATTGACCATGGACGGCATGCACGACTTAGGCGGCAAACAGGGCTTTGGCCGCGTGCGCTATGCGCCCCGGGCACCTGCCTTCCACGCTGCGTGGGAGAGGCGCGTCAACGCCATGTACTCGCTGGC
>JAYVJV010000268.1:0-9431 GCA_043769005.1 Polaromonas sp.
TGCCCGCAACATGGCCACCACTTCGCCATTGCCTACGCCACCACGCGCCGCAAGCCAAGCCGCAAAGCAGGTCTTTGCGGCCTGCGCACTTTCACCACCTGACCAACCCGTTAGCCCCGCCGTGGTGGCCAGCTCACCGGCTGCACCCACCAGCGCAAAGCGTGCCCCCACACGTTCAACCTGCCCGCTTGCATCTTTGGGTATCAGTTGTGCAGCCAGCGCCGCCGCGTCTTTGCGTATGCGGGCTTTCAGGGTGTCAGCATTGGCACATAGCCATTCAACCCAAGCACGCCCCACCGTGCCGTAAACGGCTTGCGCCTGGTGCGTGATGTGCTTTGCAAAGGCAGCGCCGCCGCTGTGGCTGTGCAGCTCCTCAAACGCCCCCAAGCCCACGCCAGCATCAGCGGGTATATCGGCCATGCGCACTTCCTGCCCGGTGCGGGTACGCTTCTGGCCTTCAGCCATGTGGTCAGCAAGCCCCAGCTCACCAGCGCTTAAAAATAGCAGTCGCCACGTCAACCGCGTGCGTGGTGACCCGGTGCGGGTT
Source organism: Polaromonas sp. (assembly GCA_043769005.1). Taxonomy (GTDB): domain Bacteria; phylum Pseudomonadota; class Gammaproteobacteria; order Burkholderiales; family Burkholderiaceae_C; genus JAAFIP01. Next base: position 548 of record JAYVJV010000268.1, read on the forward strand.
GCACGTGCCTTGCTTTGCTCATTGGCCAGCATGTAGGCACATTCGCCAGCGGTCTTAGGGTCAACCTGTGCCAGCTCGTCAAGTATCAGCAGGCAGTCGCTGTGCTGGGCTGCAATGGCTTCAAGCGCGTTGTCCGTGGTTCGCCAGCGCTGCAAGTAACTCGCACCACCGTAAACGCTTGCAGCCACCTTCAAGGCCGTGGTTTTGCCGCTGGAGCTATCACCCCTAAAGTGAAAGCCGCCGCTTTCCATGCCTGCCGGGTGTATCAATGGCCCGGCGAATGCACACGCCACACCAAACACCAGGCGCGAGTTACCAGCGCACAACATGCCCACGCGGTCGCGCCATGCATCAGCCGTGCCCTTGCTGCGAAAGGTGTTTTCAACCGCGTTGTCAGTCTGAAAAACAATACGCTTGGCATCATCGCCAATCGTTTCGCGTGGCAACACATAAGCGCGGCCATGCCAGCCGATGCGGTCGGTACAGCTCGCAAATTCATCGGGCGTGCGGGTTTGAATGTATTGGGTCAGCAGGTTGCGGGCGCGTGGCGTGGTGTGGATCAGCAGCCCCATATTTAGCAAGGTGGCGCGGTATTCGCCACCATCGCCAGACAACATGCGGGCAGGCATGGCCCATTGCTTCGCGTTACCCAGCGGGTCGTTAAACGTCAAGAGATAGCCCCACGCGCCATCGTCTTGATCATGGGTACGCGCATCGACATTCAAGCGGCTGCAAACCCACTCAGGCGATTTGTGTTTTCCGTCTTGATCTAGCCCCTGGTGCCACACGCCATCGTCATTGACTGCAAACGCATCGTAGGCGCGGCCTGTATCGGTGTGCGGTGCATCCGGGGCTGATTGTTTGCCCTTGCCCGCCCTGCCCGCTTGCACAGCTTGCGCGGCCTTTTGGCTGGCCTGGTGCGTATCGATGGCGGCCTGCACAATCGCCCGTACAGCATCAAGCCCCGCCGCCTGGTGAAGGTCGTTAAAGTCGCTACCGCCATCAGGCAAGGGTGCGGGCAACACTGCAAGCCCTTGCACCGCACGCGCCGCCGCTGTGGCCTTGTCACGCCCCGGATTGTTGCCTGTGCGTGCAAACGTCTGCGCATCATCGTCACCACACACCACCAGCAAGGCAAGCGGGTATAGCTTGCGCAGTGCCTTGGTAACGTGTGCCAGGTTGCCCGCGTCAAAGGCAGTGGCTACCGGGTAGTTTGTGGCCTGGTGCAAGCTTGCGGCTGTGGCATAGCCTTCAGCCACCAGCAACACGCCGCCATTGCCGCCATTGCCCGCAGCGCCATCAGTCGCAACATTGCCCAGCATGTGCCACAAACCCGACTTGCGCCCACCCTTTAAAAACAGCTTGTCGGGGCTATCGCTCACGGGTTTGGCTGGTGCGATGCGTTGCAGGTTGTGCAGCACGCCATCAGCATCACGCAAGGGGACAAACAACCAGCCATCAGGCGCAAAGCGCACACCGTAGGGCTGTACGCCCTTGCGCGTCAGGTAGGGGCTTTCGCCTGTGGCGCCGGCCATAGCCCACAAGTCAACCGCTTGCGCGGCTGCACTGGCTTGCGCAGCGGTTGTGCGGGCTTGTTCAGCTTGCTGGTTTGCAGCGCGTTCACTGTCACGCCTTGCCAGTACATCGGGGCTTGGCTGTGCAGGCGCTTGCGTGGACTTAGCCAGCTCGAAGCCATTTTCTTTAGCCAGGTGGAACAGACTGCCAATGCCCACGCCGCCGCCTGCCTTGATGCTTTGCCAGGTGCTTTTTGTGGCCTTCAAGTCAAAGCCATCAGCGGTGCTGCTCCAGTCGGTGAAAAGGTCAAGCCCCGTTCCGTCTGCAAATTCGCTTTTGATGGCCATGCCCACACGCGCCCATTCATCACGGGGCAGGTTTGCCGGGATATACGCCAGGGCAGCGCGTACCAACTCGGGGGTGATATTGTTTTTCATTCTGGTGTAAATAAATCAGGTTCGACGTGTGGACGAAATAGCAGTGAATAGCTGCGCACTTTGCGCGTGCGCAGGCCACCCACACAGGGCACGTAACGATGGCCTTTTTTAATGCCGTAGCCAAGCTGCTTGACCATGACCGACACCACTTTTGTCACGCTCCCGGTATCGCAGGCCGCATCAATTTCCCTGCCTGTGCTGTCTGGGTTTTGCTCCAGGTAGTCAGCAACGCGGGCGGCTTGACCTGCCCTATCGTCTGTTGGCAATTTAGCCAGGGGCGGTACTTCAAGCACCACGCGGCCCCGGTGCACCAACCAGTACGCGGGCAGTTTGAACGTGCATCACGCACATGCGGCCACCCGCCCACACAATTGCGTATTGCACACCCTCATATGCGAATCGTTTGGCAGCGGGACGCTTGGCCAGCACCCACACCGCGTATTCGTACAAGAATTTCAAGGCTGGTCTGGTATCCGAATCAGATGGGGGAATAGCTCGCGGCTTCGATGCGGTGTAGCGGCTTGATTCTTTCAAGGCACGCCCAGCCAGCGGCTGCCTACCCGCTATCTGCGCTACTGTGTTGGTCATCACTTGCCACCGGCTGCTATACGTTCTGCAATCCATGCGTCAATCGCAGACGATGGCCAGCAAACGGCACGGCGTGACAATTTAATGGGCTTGGGAAATGCAGGCGGGCTACGCCCTGCCATCTCGTAGATGCTGGACTTGCGAAGGCCAGTTTTAGCCTCTACAGCAGGTAAGCGTAGAAGGGTTTCCGGGATGGAAGACTTTGGATTGTCTTGAGTTGTCATGGCGTTCCTTTGGTTAAAACGCCGATGATTTACCGCTCTCCCTTTTATGTCACTCTCAAAGCGTCGCTAATGAGAGTAATTTGGCATTCTTAGCGGCGGTGTGGCGTCGCCTAACGGTGGCTTCACTGACTTTGTGAAGGTCGGCTAAAGCAAGAATATTCGTTTCGTATTTCTCTTTTTTGTGCATATTGAAATAGTCGGCAACCATCTGCGAAGTTATCCCTGCTGTGCTTTGTTTTCTTGGGGCACTCGCTGCCCTTTTTGCTTGACCGGCTTTCTGCAATTTCACCTGTGCAAGCGTCTGTACTTTCGCTGCCTCCACTGACTGCTCCAATTCAACCTCATGCACTTCGAGCATATCGAGATAGGCTAGCCACCGTTGCCCCTGCTCCATCGATCCCCATGCTTCACGCAGTTGTTGTGTGTGGAACTCACGCTCATTGCCATTTTTTAAAAGTAGCTCCGACAGTATTAGCTCCAATCGGCTGGGGTCGTTTTCTACCAGCCATCTAAAGGGTTTGCCGATACGCTGGATTCGACTTTCAACAGTCCATGACGAAAGTATTTGCTCCAGTGCTCCTATAGCGTCATGGACGCACACCATCGCCGCAATGCTGGCCAAATGGCGGACAGTTAAGGGCGGAAACGGGAGATTAACTTTCTGAAGCTCGTTGATGTTCGGTATGTCGTTGACAGCAAAACGAGTTGTTGTCACTAACTCCCAAAAACGAAGCCTGCATTCCTTTCGTATCTTGGCTGAATAAGTTCCATATGGCCAACGCAAGTGCGCACGCTTTGACGATTCGCAATCAACTACAGTTCTAAATTCTCTCCATGGCGAAGCGGCCATGTTGTACAACTCCTCAAGGTCGTCAAGCAATCGAGTTGTGTTGGAGTCAAGCGCTTGACGGTCAAAACTTGGCCAGCACAGGGGTGAATCACGCAACAAGTAAAGCGATTCGATCACTTCGTCCTCACCGTCAAGCCGCTCCAGGGGCGTGAAGTGCCAACCCCGCAACTCCCAGCGGCTTTGTATTGTTTTTAGCGCCCGAATTTCCTGCGCAATAGCTTCCAATTTCATCGCAGCCCCTTCAAGGCGCGGCCTTCACATAAAGCCAGCGCCAGGACGATGAAGGAATCCGGCTTTTCGCCACAGGGGATCAGCCTGGGGCTAGGCGTGGCGAAATAGGTTAAGCCGCCTGGTGCGGTCGTGTCACAGCCAATTGCAGGCCAGCGGCCCCAAGCACGGCAATCAGCGTTTTGATGGTCGGATTGCTTTTGGGTGACAAGGCGCGGTAAAGGCTCTCACGCGGTATGCCTGCCCGCTGCGCTACCGCTGCCATGCCTTGCGCCTCTGCAACGTGCCGCAAGGCCGATAACAGCGCTTGCTGCCCGCCTGGTTCGTTTGATTCCTCAAGTGCAGCAGCCAGGTACACGCTGGCAAATTCTGGGTCTTCTTTCAGCAGCTCGACCACAGCGGTATCGTGTGGGCGTGATGCGGGGGCTTTTGCGTTTGTCATGTTGCTTTCTTTCGATGTTGCCAGTCTTGCCAGCGTTCAATCGCCTTTTCAATGTCTGCCTGTTGCTTGCGCTTGTCACCGCCTGCAAGCAACAAAATCAGCCGCTTGCCAGCTTGCGCGTAATACACCCGGTAGCCAGGGCCGTGATCAATGCGCAGTTCCCACACGCCGTCTTCAAGCGGCTTGCAGTCACCAAAATTACCAGCCTTTATGCGCAGCACCCGCACCAACACACGGGCACGGGCTTGCTTGTCTGCCAATTCAGCCAGCCACTTTTTGTAGGGGTCTTCGCCAGCGGGGCTTAGGTAGTCTTCTACTTCAAACATTGCTTTGTGGATTGTATGTTACACACAAAACTATGCAACTCACATCAGCCCCAGCTCTGCCATGCTGGTGGCCTGATTACCCGCAACAATGAAATGATCAAGCACACGCACATCAACCAAACACAACGCTGCTTTAAGCGTTTGGGTAATGGCTTCGTCTGCCCTTGATGGGTGTGCCAGCCCGCTGGGGTGGTTGTGGGTCAGCACCACGCTAGCAGCCCGGTGGTGCAAGGCTTGCACCACCACCTCACGCGGGTACACGCTGGTTTGGGTTAACGTGCCACGAAACATCTTTTCAAACGCAATCAGGCGGTGCTGGGCATCCAGAAAAAGCACGCCAAACACCTCATAGGGCAGTAGGCCTAGGTGCAAGCATACGTACTGCCTGATTGATTCGGGCGTGGTGAAAACGGTAGTAGACCCGCTTAAGTACGAACCCAAAATATCCATGGCTTTATTGACGGTGCGCTGCTCGCTGGCCAGCATGTATTTACGGGGCAACACCGGGCGCGGCCCGATGTGCTCACCCATTGCACAGGGCTTGCCTTTAGCAGCAGGCAGCGCATGCGTCTGCGTGGCCACACCGCCCGTTTTAGGTGGTTTGTTTTGTAATGGGGTAGAGTTCGCAGTAGCCATGATTCACGCCTTGATTGTGAGTTTTGGTCAGGGGCTGGAAGGTGTTAGCGCACCGACTAGCCCCGTCTTTTTTGCCCTGGATAAAACGCGCCAGGGCTTCGCGTTATTCGTCTGACTTGGGCGGCACTAGGTAGGCAGCATTCAAGCGCTTGACCTCAAGCAACAGCGCCAGATGCTTGGGTACCCATGCGGGTATCTCCACACCGTCATTGCGCCAGCGGCTTGGGGTGTTGCGGTGCAAGCCAGTTGCACGACAAAAGTCGCTTATTTTCCAGTCCAGTTCATTCAATGCGGTATCCAATTCGTCTATCGTCATGATGCACCCTTGTATCTTGAGAACAAGTATAGCATTAACTCCCTAAAATATGCTAAATTAATAATATTCAGCACATTATTTAACATAACGCCCGTTGTGGAATATGCGTATTGTGGGTAGATTTTGCACATTTTCGGGAATCTTCAATGTTGACGCGGGGTTACACATGGTGCTGGCATTGCTTAATAAATAGGCATCTGCGCAATTGATCACCACGGGAAAGTTATCCACAGGCGCGGCCCGGTGATGGTGTGCCAGGGGAAGGCATTCACGCGCTCATTTCCAGCAATGTGCAATAACGGCCATCACGGGATAAAGGCCAAGCAGTGGGCGGCTGGCCAGCGGGGGAAGGCAATAAGTATGAAGGTGTAAAAATTTCATCATATAAAAATGTTCTCACTTTGTTCTCAGCCTGTCCTCACTTTGTCATCAGTACCCCATCGGCTTGAAAGCCGCATGTTTATTGGGTTTGGCTGATTTGTCCTCACTGTCGCAGTGTTTTTGCAGAAAAGCACCTGGAGCGAATGCCGAACGGGCACAGGTTGCCAGCATCAAGCGGCCCGCTTGGGCATCTTGACCACGTTGCCAGACTTGCGCCCACCCAAGTAATCAGCCCACCACTGCAACAGCTTGATGCGGTCTGCCATGTAGGTTGACCGATGGTAGGCAGCGCGTACCCCGTTCTGTTCCTTGTGGGCAAGCTGGCGTTCAATCACGTCAGGATTCCAGCCGCATTCATTGGCCACCGTTGAAAACAGCGCCCTGAAACCGTGGGCGGTCGCAGTGTTTTTGTAGCCCATGCGTGCCAGGGCTGAATTAAAGGTGTTTTCACTCAGGGGCTTGCTGGGGTAGAAGGGGCTGGGGAAAACCAATTCACCGCCCCCGCTCAGGGGTTGCATGTTGCGCAGCACCTCCAGGGCTTGCAGCGACAGCGGCACGCGGTGTTCATGGCGCATCTTCATGCGCTCGGGTGGTATCACCCACAGCGCAGCGTCAAGGTCAAACTCTGCCCAGCGTGACCCGCGTACTTCGCCAGGCCTGGTGGCAGTCAGCATCAGCAGGCGCAAGCCGCTTACGGTGTGCGGGTCACCCTCATACCCATCAAGCTTGCGCAAAAACTCGGGCAGCTCACGGTCAGGCATCGCGGCCCGGTGGTTGACTTCACGCGGTTTGAGGATTTCAGACAGCACCAGGTCAAGCATGGGGTTTGAATCAATGCGTTCGTGGGTCACTGCCCAGCGGTAAATCGACTTGACCCGCTGCAACACTCTGCCCGCCTGGTCACTTGCGCCGCGTGCCTCAATTTTTTTGATTGCCGCCATCACTTCGCCAGGCTTGATGCTAGCCATCGGGCGCGAACCCAGCTCGGGGTAAATATCACCCTCAAGTGATGCGGCAATGCGGGCAAGGGTAACGGGTACCCAGCGGGCAGACTGGTGCGCCAGCCAGCCACGGGCAGCGGCTTCAAGGGTGTTGACGGCTTCATGCGCGGCCTTGGCCTTGTCGTTTTTGCGCAGTTCCCCAGGATCACTGCCGCCCTGCATAACCTTGCGTGCATCAGCAGCGCGGTCGCGTGCATCCTTGAGGCTCACGCCGGGGTACACACCGAACGCCAGGCGCTTTTCTTTGCCGCCATGCCTGTACTTCAATCGCCAGTAGCGCCCGCCCGCTTTGGTCAGCTCCAGGTACAGCCCGCCGCCATCGAAATATTTTCCGGGTTCAGTCAGGTTGCGCAGCTTGGCATCAGTAAGTTTCATGGGGGCACCGTCGAGGTTGTGGGGGCACATTTGGGGGCACAAACACGATATCACACGGCGCTACAGAGAAGAATTAGGTTCCTGTTGGTGTACCAGATAAATCCCCCTAAGCACTATTATTTTTATAGCTGCTTGCGCCCATTTTTATTGGGCTAGAGGCCTAAAACATACCTAAAATAGCGGTTTTTTGAGAGTATTTGGCATGTTTGAACAGACTTTTAAGAAACATTGACGACATCCTGCACAAGGATGCGGGTTGCACCAGCGAGCTGGACTACACCTAGCAATCGTCCTGGCTGCTGTTTCTCAAATACCTGGATGCGCTTGAAGCTGACAAGGCGCTAGAGGCCGAACTGGACGGCAAAAAGTACAAAGCCATTTTGGATGCCGACTACCGCTGGCAAAGCTGGGCCGCGCCCAAAACGGCTGACGGCAAACCCAACCACAACACCGCACTGGTTGGCCCTGACCTGATCGAATTTGTAAATAGCAAGCTCTTCCCCTACCTGCACGGCTTCAAGCAGCGCGCCACCGGGCCAGACACCATTGAATACAAAATTGGCGAGATTTTTGGCGAAATTAAAAACCGCATTCAAAGCGGCTACAACCTGCGCGAGGTGATTGACCGGGTTGACGAGTTGCGCTTTGGCTCACAGCTTGAAAAGCATGAGCTGTCGCACCTGTACGAAGCCAAAATCAAAAACATGGGCAACGCCGGGCGCAACGGCGGCGAATACTACACGCCCCGCCCGCTCATTCGCGCCATCGTGCAAGTGGTGCCACCGCGCATTGGCGAGACCATCTGCGATCCGGCGTGTGGGTCGGGCGGTTTTTTGTGTGAGGCATACGACTACTTGCGGGATGGGAGAAATGGGAATGATGGGAAGAATAAGTCCCCTTCTTCCCATGCCTCCCATCTCACCACCAAAGACCTGCGCACCCTCCAAACCGCGACCTTCTACGGCAAAGAAAAGAAGTCCCTCGCCTACGTCATCGCGATCATGAACATGATCCTGCACGGCATCGAGGCGCCCAACATCATCCACACCAACACCCTCGCCGAGAACCTCGCCGACGTGCAGGAAAAGGACCGCTTCCACATCATCGTCGCCAATCCGCCCTTCGGTGGCAAAGAGCGCCCGGAGGTGCAGCAGAACTTTCCCATTCGTACTGGCGAAACGGCGTTCCTTTTTCTTCAGCACTTCATCAAACTGCTCAAGGCCGGTGGACGCGGTGGCGTGGTTATTAAAAATACTTTTCTTTCCAATACCGACAACGCTTCCGTCAGCTTGCGCAAGAAATTATTGGAAGAATGCAACCTGCACACCGTGCTCGATTGCCCAGGCGGCACGTTCATCGGCGCGGGCGTGAAAACCGTCGTGCTGTTTTTTGAGAAAGGTACGAAGACCAGAAAAGTCTGGTTCTACCAGCTCGATCCGGGCCGCAACATGGGCAAGACCAATCCGCTGAATGACGCGGATCTGGCGGAGTTTGTCGCGTTGCAAAAGACCAAAGCCGACTCGCCCAAGAGTTGGAGCGTGGACGTTAAAGACATCCATAAAGAG
>JAYVJV010000269.1:0-5203 GCA_043769005.1 Polaromonas sp.
CTTTTCGTCGCTGGCCTGGAACTCAGCTAAGGATTCAAACGAGGGCGGCAGCACATGGCTGGCACGCAAAAAGTCCAGCAGGCTCTCGCGGCGGCCTTCGCTCTCGACCAGCAGCAGCACGCGGTGCTGGGTGCCCACCAGGTGCGACTTGAGCAGCGAGAGAGGTTCCTCCATGCCGCGCTGGGCGGCCAGGGCCGGGAGCAGCTCGAAGTCAGCGTAGTCGGTGGGGGTGGAACTCGCAGCAGGGACGCTTAACTCGTCTCCCGGCTCTGTGCTGGTGGAGCTAGGCCGAATCGCCAACTGCCGAAACCCCTTGGCTATGCCATAAAACTGCTCGGTCGATAAAAACAGCGCCTCCGGTGGCAGTACGGGCCGCTCGGGGTCGCCTTGCGCCAAGCGAAAGCGCTCTTTGCTGTCTTGTGAAAAATGCGCAAACGCGCTCTCCAAATCACCGTGCAGCACGATGGTGGCCTCAGTGCCCAGGTAGTCAAACACGGTAGCCGTGTCGTCAAAAAACAGCGGCAGGTAATACTCAATGCCCGAGGTCGCCACGCCATTGCCAATGTCTTTGTACATGCGGCTTTTGGTCGGGTCGCCCTCCAGCAGCTCGCGCCAGCGGCTGCGAAACTTGGCGCGCGCCGGGTCGTCCATGGGGAACTCGCGGCCGGGCAGCAGGCGCACCTCGGGCACGGGGTACAGAGAGCGCTGGCTGTCCGGGTCAAAGGTGCGGATGCTGTCCACCTCGTCGTCAAACAGGTCCACCCGGTACGGCACCAGGCTGCCCATAGGGAACAGGTCAATCAGCCCACCACGCACGGCGTATTCACCGGGGCTGACCACTTGCGTCACATGGTTGTAGCCCGCCAGCGTGAGCTGCGATTTGAACTTGGCCTCATCCAGTTTTTGCTTGACCTTAAAGTGAAAGGTATAGCCCGCCAAAAAGCTGGGCGGTGCCAGGCGGTACAGCGCGGTGGTGGCGGGGATCAGCACCACATCGGCGGTGTCTTTGGCCTGCGGGTTGGTGGCGCGGCTGTGGATGCGCCATAGGGTTGCCAGCCGCTCGCTAATCAAGTCTTGGTGCGGCGAAAAGGTGTCGTAGGGCAGGGTCTCCCAGTCGGGGAACATCACGGCTTGCAGGTCGGGCGCAAAAAACGCCAGCTCGTCCAGCATGCGCTGCGCGTCCAGCGTGTCGGCGGTGACGATGGCGGTAATGCGGCCTGCGGCTTTCTCGCGCGTGGCAAATTCGGCCAAGAGCAAAGAATCGGCAGAGCTGATGGGGCGGGGCAGGGTGTAGCGCTTGCCGGGGCTGAGTTTGGGGTAATCCACAGAAGTTCGCACTGGTTTGAAAGCAGAAAATACAAAACACCCCAAAGCCTGTGCAGTGGGGTGTGAGGCCTTATTTTAAACCCGCTACGAAGCCCTAAATCCGCTTAAGATAGCTTGCACAACGATAGAGCCCCTATGTCCACGACCGCCCAATTTTTCGCCCTCATTCCCTGCGGTGGCTCCGGCAGCCGCGCCGGGTCTGCCCTGCCCAAGCAGTACCAGCTCATTGCGGGCCAGCCCATGGTGGCGCATACGCTGGCTGCGTTTGCTGCCGTGCCGCGCATCAGCGAGACGCTGTGCGTCATTGCGCCTGATGACACGCTGTTTGCCCAGCATGTGGACTCGACCCACTGGGTGGCCGCCTGCGCCAGCGACACGCGGGCCAAAACCGTGCTCAGTGGCCTCAAAGCCATGCTCAGCCAAGGGGGTGCGCGCGAAAACGACTGGGTGCTGGTGCACGACGCGGCCCGCTGTTTGATTACCCCCGAGCAGATCAATGCCTTGATGGACGCCTGCCAGCACGACCCGGTCGGGGGCCTGCTGGCCTTGCCCCTGCCCGACACGCTCAAAACCGCCCTCAACGGCCATGTAGCCAGCACCGTCAGCCGCGCCGACAAATGGCTGGCACACACCCCGCAGATGTTTCGCATCGGCGCGCTTACCCATGCGCTGGAGCAGTCCTTTGCCAGCGCCACCGATGAATCCAGCGCCATGGAGGCGCTAGGCCACAGCCCCAAGCTGGTGCACAGCAGCGCGCAAAACTTCAAGGTCACTTACCCCGAAGACTTTGCACTGGCCGAGGCGATTTTGCTCAGTAGAAAGACAGCCGCATGACAGCGCCTACCACAGCCCCCAAAACAGCCTCCAAAACAGCCCCATTCAGAATCGGCGAAGGCTGGGACACCCACGCCCTGGTGCCTGGGCGCAAGCTCATCATCGGCGGTGTGCACATCCCGTTTGACAAGGGCCTGCTCGGCCACTCGGATGCCGATGTCCTGCTGCACGCCATGACCGACGCGCTCCTGGGCGCAGCTGCTTTGGGCGACATTGGCCGACACTTCCCGGATACCGATGCGCAGTTCAAAGGCGCAGACTCCATCGTGCTTTTGGCCGAAGCCGCCCGCCGCGTGCGCGCCGCAGGCTATGAGATAGGCAACATCGACAGCACCGTGATAGCCCAAGCGCCCAAGCTGGCAGCGCACATCCCCGCCATGTGCGAGCGCATAGCACGGGCCCTGGGCCTGGCCTTATCGCAAGTCAATGTAAAGGCCAAAACGGCGGAAAAAATGGGACCCGTGGGCGAGGGCCAAAGCATCGAAGCGCGCTCTGTTGTACTATTGATTCAGTAGCTGCTTACGCTAGTATTTATTGGGCTGCAAGCATATTTCATGCTTAACGCAGATGCCAGCACGGCCATGCAACAGGTTTGGGCGACAATCTATCTTAATCCATTCCATATCAATCCATTCACCTCGGGAGTTTTTGCATGGCTTTCCTCTCCTTACTCAAAACGCTAGCCGCTACCTGGGCGCTGTCCACGCTACTGGGCTGCGGCGGTGGCGCAGGTGGCAGCGCCACCAATAGCACAGACCCCTCGCTGGCAGACAAGCCCGCGCCCACCGTGGCAAGCAAAATGCAGGGCATGTGGGTGTGGAACACCACCCAGGTTCTCAGCACCGCCAGTACGCGCCAGGATGTACTTACCAAGGCCAAAGCGGCGGGCATCACTGACATTTACCTCAACGCAGATGCGGGTGTGTTTGCCGCCCAGTCCGCACAACTGCAGGCGCTGAACACTTTGCTCAGGCAAAACCAGATCAACGTCTGGGGGCTGGACGGCTGCCGCTGCTACTTCAGCGACATTGACGGCCCGCAGGCGCTGTACAACAGTATCGATGCCTTGATTGCCTTTAACGCCCGCGTGCCGGCTGCGGCGCGCTTTGTGGGCTTTATGGCTGACCAGGAGCCGCAGGACGATTTGCAAAAATACCCCACACGCGCCAGCTTTCATAACGAGCTGGCCGACTCGCAGCTAAGCAGCACCTCGGGCGGCGTATGGAAGGCCAGCCAGCGCGCCGACCGCGAGGCGCTGATGCAAGACTTTGTGGCTTTCTTCGACACCGCGCACACCAAGCTCAAGGCCGCTGGCCTGCGCACCGCCGGTGCCATGGTGTTCTGGCTGGATGACTATTACGGCGAGCCGGTGCAGGCCACCTATGCAGGTGTGCGCAAGCCCGTCAGCCAGCACCTCATGCGCTACATGGACGACTATGTGCTGATGACCTACAACACCGACCCGGCCAACGCCGCCAATCGCGCCCGCTCGGCCCTGCAATACGCCAGCAGTTTGCCCGCCAGCAGCCGCCCGCGTGTATCTGCCAGTATGGAAACCCACACCTTGGGCTACGCCAATACCGTGTCGTATGCCGACACACCCGGCAAAAACTCCAAAACCGTGGTGCTGCAAGACCGCCAGACCATCAGCAATCTGCTGGCCTCCTATGCCGCATTTGCGGGGGTGAGTCTGCATGATTTTGTGGGCTGGAGTGCCATGCCCCAGTAAGCGCGTCAAGCGGGGCTGCCTGGCAACCAAGCTGCCAGACAAGCAAGACCGACAAAGTCAATACACCAGCCGCTCGGGCCGGATTTCTTGCAGGATGGTGGTGGCAATCTCTTCAATCGACTTGGTGGTGGTAGACAGCCAGCGGATGCCGGCGCGGCGCATCATGGCTTCGGCTTCGGCCACTTCCATGCGGCAGTTGTCCAGGCTGGCGTAGCGGCTGTTGGGCCGTCGTTCGTTGCGGATTTCACTCAGGCGCTCGGGCAATATCGACAGGCCGAAGATTTTTTTCTTGTGCGGGCTCAAAGCGGGCGGCAGGTGCTGGCGCTCAAAGTCTTCGGGGATCAGCGGGTAGTTGCTGGCTTTCAGGCCGTATTGCATGGCCAGGTACAGGCTGGTGGGCGTTTTGCCGCTGCGGCTTACCCCCACCAGGATCACGTCGGACTGCTCCAGGTCTTTGTTGCTCTGCCCGTCGTCATGCGCCAGGCTGAAGTTAATCGCCTCGATGCGGTCATGGTAGGCCTGGCTTTTGCTCACGTCGCTAAAGCGGCCTATGCGGTGGTGGCTTTTGATGCCCAGTTCATGCTCCAGCGGGTTGACAAAGGTGCCAAACATGTCCAGCAGCATGCACACGTCTTTGCAGCCGTCTTGAATCAAATGCAGCACCTCCATGTTGACCAGGGTGGTGAAGACGATGGGTTTTTTGCCCTCTACCTCCGCCGTGTGTTTGATTTGCCGCACAGCCTGATGCGCCTTGTCCAGGCTGTCGATAAAGGGCAGGCGCACATGGCGCGGCTGCATATCAAACTGGGCCAAAATGGCGTTGCCAAAGGTCTCGGCCGTGATGCCGGTGCCGTCAGAGACGAAAAATACGGTTCGGTTGGGCATGGTGCGGGGAATTGGGGTTGGGAGGGTGGGCACATTTTGTGGCCGGGGACAGGGTTTCCGCGCCTACAATGCCTGCATTATCCAAATATTTATGCACCCCGCCCACACCTTTTGTGAAAGCCAAAGCCCAGGCTCTGGTCCAGCGGCGCAGTGCAGCGCAACCGCCCCCACCGCAGCAGCGCCCAGCGCAGCGCGTGGCATGGCAGCGCACCCAGTTTTAACTTCAGGAGCTTCCCCATGTCTGCACTTTTCTCACCGACCGCCCTGGTCGTACCGTTTGAGAACCTAAGAAACAGCGACGTTGAGTCGGTGGGCGGTAAAAACGCCTCTCTGGGCGAGATGATCTCGCAGCTGCCCACGGGTGTGAAAGTGCCCACCGGTTTCGCCACCACGGCGCACGCCTTTCGCGCGTTTTTAAAGCACGCGGGG
>JAYVJV010000270.1:0-2429 GCA_043769005.1 Polaromonas sp.
AGGCGGCAAACAGGGCTTTGGCCGCGTGCGCTATGCGCCCCGGGCACCTGCCTTCCACGCTGCGTGGGAGAGGCGCGTCAACGCCATGTACTCGCTGGCCGTGAAGCAGGGCGTGTTCAACATGGACGAATACCGCCACGCCATCGAACGCATGGAGCCCCGCCACTATTTGTCTGCGGGCTACTACGAACGCACGCTCACCAGCCTGGCTACCTTGTGTGTAGAGAAGGGCTTGGTGACACACGCCGAGCTGGAACGTATGGCGGGCGGCACCTTCCCCTTGGCATCACCCGGCTCGGCAGGCCGCACCAACGTGGCCGACAGGCAAAGCTTCAAACCCGGTGACACGGTGCAGGTGCGCACCGACCACGTCAGCGGCCACCACCGCCTGCCCGCCTACATTCGCGGCAAAACCGGCGTGGTGGTCGGTGTGTCGCCCGCCTACCCCTTCCCCGATGCGCATGCCCACGGCGTGCCCGCCGATGACGAGCCAACCTACGATGTGCGCTTTAACAGCCGAGACCTGTGGCCCGACGATGCCGATCAGGCCTCTATCCATGTAGGCGTTTTTCAAAGCTATTTGCGGCCGGCTGAGGGCGGCTAACGCACCCCGCAACTTGCCACGGCCAGTTCAGAAAAATTTACCAACCCAACCCAGAACAACGCAGCGAGAGCCTCCGCATGTCTGAACACCCGCACCCCCATCCCCCCACCGACTGGAAGCACGACGGCGTGCGCGTGGTGCCCGCAGGCCAGCTCGACAGCAACGTGCCGTCCACCCCCGGCATGCAGCGCAAAGCTGCCATCAATTTTGCTAGAGTAGGCGCACAAAAGCTCTGGGCAGGCACCGTGCATATCCACCCCGATGCCAAAACCGGTGCGCACCACCACGGCCACTTGGAGAGCGTGATCTACGTCGTCAAAGGCCGCGCCCGCATGCGCTGGGGCGAGCGACTCGAATTCACCGCCGAGGCGGGGCCAGGCGACTTCATCTACGTGCCGCCCTACGTACCCCACCAAGAGATCAACGCCAGCGCCACCGAAACCCTGGAATGCGTGCTCTGCCGCAGCGACGGCCAGGCCATAGCCGTGAACTTGCCGATAGAGCCGATAGAAAAACCCGAGACGGTGCTGTGGATTGACCCTACGCATCCGCATGGGGGTGTGTAGTTCAATACGGTTCTCACAAATCCATTCGAGCGAACGCCGTGACGTGTGGTGAATCGAAGTGGGTTGCATTGGCCGCGGTGGATTGTGGCTGGTACACCGAGCGCCTGTGGTTTCACAATGGATTACAGTCATCGATAATAAAAATGTCATATGTGACATATAATTATCATCATGAGTCCATCCCACAAGCCTTTGGCTTGGCTTCGTAGTGCCGTCAAAACACCGCCATTTTCAGTGGCGGCTCGCATAGAAGCGGGGCAACTGCAACGTGGCGATACCATCACAATGCCTTTGTCACGACCGATGCTTTCGATTGGTAAAAACTGCCATGAGCTGCGCATAGTAGACAGCAAAAAACCTGGCGCGTGGTGTATTGCATTCACAGCCTAGCCATTGTGGTGCTGCATGTGTTTGCTAAAACCACCCAGCAAACACCCAAAAGTGTGATCGATGTATGCCGAGCAAGGCTTCAAGAGTTTTTGGAGCATGTGCAGGGCGAAGCAAAGGAGTAAAACGATGACCACCTTACTGAAAAAGAAACTACACGGCTCTGATTGGCAAATCGGTGAAACTGCTGATTTTTTGCAACTCAGTGCCGAAGAAAGTGCATTGATTGATATTCGTCTGTCATTGGCACAGGCGGCGAAGCAATCTCGGGTGCAGCACGATCTGTCCCAAACTGAACTGGCCAAACGCATGAAATCCAGCCAGTCGCGCATTGCCAAAATCGAGGCCGCCGATCCGAGTGTGTCGATTGATTTAATGGTGCGGGCGCTGCTGGCCAGTGGCGCTGTGCGCGCAGATGTGGCGAGGGCTTTGCGTTAGCGGTACTTAACGGATGTGGTTGGGCTTGCGTGGTGGTAGCGATAAAATTTTGGGGCAGCGTCGTTGATGCGCAATAAAAATTTGCTTAAACCCGAGATGGCTTAATCTCTTGGAGTTTTGCCGTTACGTTCGGTGCTGCGCAAAAAATCAAAATCCACACCCTTGTCGGCCTGCGTCACCGTCTGCAAAAACAGTTTTTTGTAGCCACGCGCTGCACTAGGTTCTACTACGGGATTGTCATTTGCGCGCTTTGCTAGCTCCTCGGCTGTCACTAGCAAACTGATCTCGCGGTTTTTGACTGATAGGCGAATACGGTCACCGCTGCGCACATGCGCCAGCGGCCCACCCACGGCGGACTCGGGCGTGACGTGCAGCACGATGGTGCCGTAGCCGGTGCCGCTCATGCGGCCGTCGCTGATGCGCACCATGTCTTT
>JAYVJV010000271.1:0-3661 GCA_043769005.1 Polaromonas sp.
GTGCTTGACCTTGATGCCCGTGATCTCCTCAAAGGCCTTGGCCATGGTCTTGCTTTCGTACTCGTGCGTGGTGATGGTTTCGGACACCACGGCAATCTCATTTACCCCCTTGACCTTGAGCTTGGCAGCCGCTTCAGCAAACCACTTGAGCTCTTCGGTTTGCTGCTCTTTGGACAAGGTAGAGGGCTGGAACTCGTTGTCTATCCATTTTTTGGCCGCAGCAGCCATGGGCGAGAGCGCGAGAGCCGCAGGAGCGGCAGCCGGAGTGGCTACTGGCGCAGGCGGTGCGGCCGGTTCTTCCTTCTTGCCGCACGCTGCAAGCGCCAGCACGACGGCGGCGGTCAACGCGGTATAGCGTAGTTTCTTCATCGTCTATCTCCTTAGATCGCGCTTCCCCGATTGCAGTGGTGACCTCGGCCCTGGGGAAGCAATGGGCCGGATTACCTGGAACACGTTTAGCCCTTGCGCATCACCCATGCAAGCAGGCCCATCGACAACACAAAACTGATCCACAACGACGGCTCGGCTTCCAGCCCGAGCCAGGCCACCAGCTTGCCGCCCAGGCCAATGAAAACCAGGTTGACATACGCCGCCAGCAGCAGCCCAATAAACAGGCGGTCACCACGCGTGGTCGCTATCGGCAACCAGCCCTTTCGCAGCGTGGTGGGGGACTTGATTTCCCACACCGTCATGCCCACCAGCATCAGCACAATGCAGGTAAAAAAAACTGCCACTGGCAAAGTCCAGGCCATCCAGTTAAACATAGGCAGCTCCTGTTAAACGCGGCCCATCGCAAAACCCTTGGCGATGTAGTTGCGTACAAACCAGATCACAATCGCGCCGGGCACAATCGTCAGCACGCCTGCTGCTGCTAAGGTTGCCCAGTCCATGCCCGAGGCCGACACCGTGCGCGTCATGGTGGCCACAATCGGCTTGGCATTCACGCTGGTCAAGGTGCGCGCCAGCAGCAGCTCGACCCAGCTGAACATAAAACAGAAAAACGCCGCCACGCCCACACCGGCCTTGATGAGAGGCAGAAAAATAGTGACAAAAAATCGGGGGAAAGAGTAACCATCAATATACGCCGTCTCGTCAATTTCGCGCGGGATGCCACTCATAAACCCTTCCAGTATCCACACCGCCAGAGGCACGTTAAACAGCAAGTGTGCCAACGCTACGGCCAGGTGCGTGTCCATCAAGCCCACCGTGGTGTAGAGCTGGAAAAACGGCAGCAAAAATACTGCAGGCGGCGTCATGCGGTTAGTCAGCAGCCAGAAGAACACATGCTTGTCACCCAAAAAGCTGTAGCGCGAGAACGCATAGGCGGCGGGCAAGGCAACGGTAATCGAGATCACGGTGTTGATCGCCACATAAATCAAACTGTTGATGTAGCCCGAGTACCAAGACGGGTCAGTCAAAATGGTTTTGTAATTGGCCCAGGTAAAGTTCTGCGGAAACAGGGTGAAGCTGGCCACAATCTCGCTGTTCGTTTTGAACGACATATTGACCATCCAGTAGATGGGCAACAAAGCGAAGATGATGTAGGCAATTAGAAAGATGCTGCGTTTTTGAAACTTGGGTTTATGCATGCTTACCCTCCTTCTCGGCTGTACCCACCCGCTGCATCCAGTTGTACAAAATAAAGCACAGCAGCAAGATAATCAAAAAGTAAATCAACGAGAAGGCCGCAGCCGGGCCCAGGTCAAACTGGCCTACGGCTTTTTGCGTGAGGAACTGCGAGAGAAAGGTGGTGGAGTTACCCGGCCCGCCGCCCGTCAGCACAAACGGTTCGGTGTAGATCATGAAGCTGTCCATAAAACGCAGCAGCACGGCAATCATCAGCACGCCGCGCATTTTGGGCAATTGCACATACCAAAATACGGCAAATTTAGAAGCCCCGTCGATGCTGGCGGCTTGGTAATACGCATCGGGAATCGAGCGCAAGCCGGCATAGCCCAGCAAGGCCACCAGGGGTGTCCAGTGCCACACGTCCATCAACAGCACCGTAAGCCAGGCATGCGTGGCGTTGCCGGTGTAGCTGTAGTTGATACCCATCCCTTGCAGCGCAGCGCCCATCAAACCAATATCCGCCCGGCCAAAAATCTGCCAAATAGTGCCCACCACGTTCCATGGGATCAGCAGCGACAGCGCGACGATGACCAAAGTGGCGGACGACTTCCAGCCATGCGCAGGCATGGACAATGCCAAGAGAATGCCCAACGGCAGTTCTACTGCCAGCACAGCCAGCGAGAAAGTGAGCTGGCGCCACAGCGCGCTGTGCAGCTCTTCATCGCGCATCACTTTGGCGAACCATTCGGTGCCCACAAACACGCGGCGCTCGGGCGAGATGATGTCTTGCACCGAGTAATTCACCACCGTCATCAGCGGCAAGATGGCCGAAAACGCGACGCACAGCAACACTGGCAAGATGAGGAACCAGGCCTTTTGGTTGACGGGTTTGGTGGTGGTGCTCATGCCACGATCTCCTCGTTTTTGTACATGCAGGTGTGCTCGCCCAGCACGCGCAGCCATACGGTGTCACCTGGGTTCCACTGCGCTGCGTCTGCTGGCAGGCGCGCCTTGAGGGTGTGCCCCGCAAGGCTGGCGCTCAAAATAATATGGGTGCCCACATCTTGCACCTGCGACACTGTCATGGGCAGCGCGCCTGGGGCATTCTCGCAAGCAAGTGTCACGTACTCTGGTCGTATGCCCAGTTTGATGTCTCCATTGGGCAGCTCTTTGCCTGCGGGTAAAGCCAGCGCCTTACCGGCTATGTGCAGCGTGTCCCTATCCACCTGGCCGGGTATAAAGTTCATGCCGGGAGAGCCAATGAAATGACCCACAAAGGTGTGACTGGGGCGTTCAAACAAATCCGCTGCGCTGCCCATTTGCACCGCACGACCACGCGTCATTACCACCACCTGGTCGGCAAAAGTCAGGGCCTCTACCTGGTCATGCGTTACGTATATCAAGGTGAGTTTCAGCTCATGGTGGATCTGCTTGAGCTTGCGGCGCAGTTGCCATTTGAGGTGGGGGTCAATTACCGTCAGGGGTTCGTCAAATAGCACGGCAGACACATCGTCGCGCACCAGGCCACGGCCCAAAGATATTTTTTGTTTGGCATCGGCCGCCAAGCCCGCAGCCCGTTGGTTGAGTTGGCCGCTCATCTCCAGCATCTCGGCTATCGCGCCCACCCGTTTATTGATTTGCTCTTTGGGCATTTTGCGGTTGCGCAGCGGGAAGGCCAAATTCTCGTACACCGTCATGGTGTCGTAGATCACCGGGAACTGGAACACCTGGGCAATGTTGCGCTCTTGCGGGGTAGCTTGGGTCACGTCTTTGCCGTCAAAGCGCACACTGCCTTGTGAGGGAGCGACCAAGCCCGACATGATGTTGAGCATGGTGGTTTTGCCGCAGCCCGAGGGGCCGAGCAAGGCGTAGGCACCGCCGTCTTCAAAGGTCATTTTCAAGGGCAGCAGGGCATAGTCGCTGTCTTGCATGGGGTTCTTTTTGTAGGCGTGGGCCAAGTCAAGCTCTATGCGTGCCATGCTAGCGCCCTCCACCGCGCACGGGGGCCTGCACCAGCAGGCCACGGGCATCGAATAAATAAACGTGCAGGGGGTTGAAGTACAGGGGCAGCGCAGCGCCCAAGTCAAAGTGG
>JAYVJV010000272.1:0-2551 GCA_043769005.1 Polaromonas sp.
TCCCCATCATCAACTGCGATGGGCTCACGCCGATCGCCGCGAGAAGTGACGTGGTAAACCGCGCCTGGGTATTCGATGCGAAGTGGTCTGGTCATTGCCAAACCATACGCTTGATCGGATCAGAATGCAAGATGGCAGACCTGACCCCGGTTTTTCGTAGGGGATTGAAAGCTGGGTTTGGGCGGGCATGCCCAAATTATGGCGTTGAATGCCGTGCCAGGTCTACCCGGGATAGGTGTTGAGGCATCAACTGCGCTGCGGGTAGCCACCTTTGACCGATGAACTCCGTACAGCCAGCCTCTTGCTGCACGCATGGCGCAGATCCTCTCCTGGCGCGTCTTAAACGGCCATGCAAACGGCAAACAGGTAAGCGTCACACGAGCCATCAGGGTGGCCCCCGACTGCGTGGCTTGAGTGCTGCCCCAGGTGTTGTTGTAGGTATGGGCAAATGCTTGCAGCCCGCCAAAGTCGCCACCACACGCAAGCGCCCCAGCTTGCAACATGGACACACAGCCACATCGATTGCGGCCACCCGCGCCATGAACGCCTGGGCCGACTCGGTGGCTTATGCATTGGCACACGGCATCTGAAGCGCCCGGCGTGCAGCGGCCAACTTGTGCGCCTTGCAAGCCGATGCCAACACCCCGTAGTGGCGAATGCGCTTGATCCCCGTGGGCAACACATGCAACAAGAAACGCCGGACAAACTCAAGCCCATCCAAGCGCACAGTGCGTTTGCCAGCGTGTTTGCCAGCGTGTTTGCCGCCCGCACTGTCACCACGCACCGTAAAGACCACCTCCTGGCTGGTGATGCCGCGAATGCGCTCATTGCCAATGGCCGTGCGGTGCGTGTAGCGGCTCAAATACTCCAGCACCTGGGCAGGGCCGCCGACTCAGCCGGCCACGCCGAAACCCAGACCCCAAAGGGCTGTGCACTTGCTGCGGTGCGCCCAAGGGGACCGTGCGACGAAGAATATTGCCATCGGCCTGTGCGCCACCTGCTGCACCGCCTGAAGGTAATCCGGGCACATAGGTCGCCCGCATTCAAGGTGTCAGCACTTGCGGGTGCTGTGGCTGCGCTCGCCCAAAAGCACTGGTAAGTCAGCGGCGCGGGTAGCAAAACAGCGCTAGCCCCAATACTGTTGAGTTAGAGCGTTTTTGGTATACTTGCGTTCACGGAGGCAATTCATGGCGAGAACTAAAACGGCATTGGGCGCAGGTGCTCGGTTGGCTGATCATTTGACGCTTGGCTTCTTGGCGATGAACTGTCCGCTGTGGCGGGTGCGCGAAGTGCTGGCTGAGTGCGATGCACAAAGCCAGCGGCGGCGCAAGTTGCCTCATGAGGCGCTCGTTTATTACGTCATGTGCATGTGCCTGTATCGCAAATCGGCCTATGAAGACGTGCTGGCTTTGGTGCTGGAGGGTCTGCGTGGCATCTACGGCGATGAGATTGGCCAGCACATGGTCACCAAGGGGGCCATTTCCATAGCACGCGCCCAAGTGGGCCCAAAACCTTTGGAGATGCTCTATCGCAGCCAAGTCAAGCCCGTGGGCCCAAGCGGCATGAGCGGGGTTTGGTACCGGGGCTTGCGCGTCATGGGCTTGGACGGCAGCACCTTGGAGGTGGCCGATGAAAAAGCCAATGCAGCGTATTTTGGCTACCCCGGCGCGTCGCGCGGTGCTGCCGCGTTTCCTCAGCTTCGCTTTTGCGCTTTGGCCGAATGCGGCACACAAGTGCTGCTTGGCGCACGACTGGGCAGCTACGCCACGGCCGAGCAAACCCTAGCGCGTGAAGTGCTGGCGTGCGCAGACCAGTCCATGCTCATCATTGCCGATCGCGGCTTTGTGGGCTATCCACTGTGGCAGCACGCACTCCAAACACAGGCCACGCTCTTGTTTCGGGTGCGCGACAACCAAGTGCTGCCCGTCAAACAGCGCCTGCCCGACGGCTCTTACTTGAGTGCGCTGTTTGAAGACGGCAAAGCGCGACGCAGCGATGTGGGCACCCCGGTGCGCGTGATCGAGTACCAACTCAAGGGCGGTGCCGACACCTATCGGCTGGTCACGAACTGGCTCGATCCCAAGCAAGCCCCGGCCCGGGAGCTGGCGGCGCTCTATCACCGCCGATGGAAGATCGAGCTGGCGCTGGGCGAGATCAAGACGCAACTCAATGCGTCACTGGCGCTGCGCAGCAAAACCCCGGACTTGGTCAAACAAGAGTTCTACGCACTGCTGCTGGCACACGCGGCCATACGCACTTTAATGACCAAGGCGGCAGACCAAACCCAGCAAGCCAGCGAGGACTTATCGTTCATCCACGCAGTGCAAGTGCTGCAACGAAGACTACCCGCTCAAGCGGCCCTTCCCCCCTGAGCTGCGGCAATCTGGGCTACAGAGCCTGTTAAATGACATCGCTGCAAAAAAAAGCATCAAATCCCGCGGCAAGCTCAACCCCCGAGGGGTCAAACGCAAAATGAGCAGTTACTCGCTCAGGTGCCGCGGCCAGCCGCTAAACCAGCTTGTCGAACGGGAGGTGCGTGTGATTCGAGTTA
>JAYVJV010000273.1:0-5100 GCA_043769005.1 Polaromonas sp.
CAGCTCCTTATTTCTTCTTGGTTTCTTTGATCGTGATCTTCTCATCCGAATAACGGATGCCCTTGCCTTTGTAAGGCTCGGGAGGACGAACAGCACGGATCTCAGCGGCGATCTGGCCCACACGTTGGCGGTCAGCACCTTTGATGATGATTTCGGTTGGCAGCGGGGTCTCTACCTTGATGCCAGCGGGCATGTCAAAGTTGACCGGGTGCGAATAACCGACGGTGAGGTTGAGTTTGTTGCCAGCGGCCTGGGCTTTGTAGCCCACGCCCACCAGATTCAACTTCTTCTCAAAGCCTTTAGTCACGCCGACCACCATGTTGTTGACCAACTGGCGCAGGGTGCCACTCATGGCATTGGCTTCGCGTGATTCGTTAGCAGGGGCAAAATTGATTTTGCCTGCGTCGCTTTTGACAGTGACGAGTGCGTTGGTCTGGATCGCCAGCGTACCGCCAGAACCTTTCACACTGATCTGGTCGGCTTTGATGGACACGTCCACGCCAGCAGGCACGGTAACGGGCATTTTTCCAATACGGGACATTTTATTTTTCTCCTGTATGGTGTTTAAGCAACGTAGCACAACACTTCGCCGCCCACGCCATCGGCGCGCGCTTTGCGATCAGTCATGACACCGCGAGGGGTGGTAACGATTGCTACACCCAAGCCGTTTTTGACTTGAGGGATGGCACCCGAGCCTTTGTACACGCGCAGGCCAGGGCGGCTAACGCGCTCAATGCGCTCAATCACTGGGCGACCTGCGTAGTACTTCAATGCAATCACCAGCTCAGACTTGCCAGCGTCTTGCACGACTTTGAAGCCGTCTACATAGCCTTCGTCTTTTAATACCTGCGCAATCGCCACCTTCACTTTGGAAGAGGGCACCGACACAGACTCTTTAGCAACCATTTGCGCGTTACGGATACGCGTCAACAGGTCGGCGATAGGATCACTCATGCTCATTTGATTTTTCCTTCGCTTACCAGCTGGCCTTGGTCATTCCCGGGATTTCGCCCGCGAACGCCATCTCGCGCACTTTCATGCGTCCGAGACCAAATTGACGGTAGGTGCCGCGCGGACGACCCGTGATCGAGCAGCGGTTACGCTGGCGAGTCGGGTTGGCATTGCGCGGCTGCTTTTGCAGCTCCAGACGGGCGGCCATACGCTCGTCGTCCGACTTCTTGGCATCGTTGATGACGGCCTTGAGAGCGGCGAATTTGGGTGCGTACTTGGCGACGAGTTTGTCGCGCTTGAGTTCGCGTTGAATGAGTGCCATTTTAGCCACGGTTCACCTCAGTTCTTGAACGGGAAGCGGAAACCAGCGAGCAGTGCCTTGCACTCAGCGTCGGTTTTAGCGGTGGTGGTGATACTGATGTTCAGGCCGCGCAAAGCGTCAACTTTGTCGTACTCAATCTCAGGGAAGATGATCTGTTCTTTGACACCGATGTTGTAGTTGCCACGGCCATCGAATGCGCGGCCCGAGATACCCCGGAAGTCACGCACGCGGGGCAATGCCACGGTGACGAAACGATCTAAAAACTCATACATGTGCTCACCACGCAGGGTGACCATGCAACCAATGGGCAGACCTTCGCGGATTTTGAAACCGGCGATGGGCTTTTTAGCCTTGGTGACTACGGGCTTTTGGCCCGCAATTTTGGTCATGTCGCTGACTGCGTTGTCCATGACTTTTTTGTCCGCAACCGCTTCGCTCACACCCATGTTCAGGGTGATTTTGCTCAAGCGCGGCACCTGCATGGGCGAGGTGTAGCCAAACTGCTTCATCAGTTCGGGCGTGATTTTTTCGGTATAGATTTGCTTCAGACGTGCCATGTTATGCAGCCTTAATCTCTGCGCCGCTGGACTTGTACACACGAATGCGTTTGCCATCGGCTTGTAATTTGGTACCCACGCGATCCGCCTTGCCCGTAGCGCTATTGAAAATAGCGATGTTGGACTGGTGGATGGGCATAGTCTTTTCGACAATACCGCCAGTGGTGTTTTTCAGCGGGTTTGGCTTGGTGTGTTTTTTCACCAGGTTAATGCCGTCGACCACCACATGGCTGTCGTCTTTGCGCAGCGACACAGTGCCGCGCTTGCCTTTGTCACGACCGGCGATCACGATCACCTGGTCGCCTGAGCGAATTTTGTTCATGGCGTGGGATTCCTTACAGAACTTCAGGAGCCAGGGACACGATCTTCATGAACTTCTCGTTACGCAACTCGCGCGTAACGGGCCCGAAGATGCGGGTGCCGATAGGCTCCAGCTTGGCGTTGAGCAGCACAGCGGCATTGCCGTCGAACTTGACGAGCGAGCCATCGCTACGGCGAATGCCCTTGGCGGTGCGCACCACCACGGCGCTGTAGACCTCGCCTTTTTTGACGCGGGCACGGGGTGCAGCTTCTTTGATGCTGACCTTAATTACATCGCCCACGGATGCATAGCGGCGCTTGGAGCCACCTAGCACCTTGATACACAGCACGGATTTAGCGCCCGTGTTGTCGGCGACATCGAGTCGAGATTCAGTTTGGATCATTGTCTAGTCTTCCCAACTTGTCCCTGGTTGCGCCTGAAACATTCAAGCGCCTACAGAGCCAGTTTTGGGCCCGTCGCCAGCAGCCTGCAACTATCGTTACGGGCCACCCACGTTTGGGCGGATATGCATGCTTTAGAACAGCCCATGGGCCGTGTCGTTTCACGCGAAGCCTTTGATTATGCCATAGTTTTGGCTTGCGCGTCAAATTCTTAATGCGATTTACCCCTGCCGATCATTTAATGGCCTTTTTCAAGTGTCTTTGGGCATGGCTTAAATGCTTTTGAGGATTAATATAGGGTTTTTACTTAGTAAACACATCTCACCTTATGGCGAAAACCACCAAAACCATCAGCTTGGCCCTGCAAGGCGGCGGCTCGCACGGGGCTTTTACCTGGGGGGTACTGGACGCGCTGCTGGAAGATGGCAGGCTACACATCGACGGCATCAGTGGCTGCAGCGCAGGGGCCATGAATGCCATGGCACTGGCGCAGGGTTTTGTCTCTACCCAAGGCACTGCGACAGACACGCGCGAGGCCGCGCGCGCTGCACTGGCCAAGTTCTGGGGCGAGGTGGTGCAACTGGGTGCCGCCAGCGCAGTTCAGCGCAGCATGCTGGATATGTGGCTGGGCGGCTGGCGCATGGCCAGTGACGCTCTGCCCCAAAGCACGCTATCGCCCTACCAGACCAACCCGCTGGACATTAACCCGCTGCGCCAAATGGTCGAGCGGCAGTTTGACTTTGAGCGCATTGGCAAGCTAGCCGAGCCGCGTGTATTTGTCTCTGCCACCCATGTCCTGACGGGCAAAGCCGAGATTTTCAGTGGTCGGCGGCTGACCAGCGCCGCGCTGATGGCCTCGGCCTGCCTGCCCACCCTATTTCACGCGGTAGAGGTGGATGGCGAGCATTATTGGGACGGTGGGTATTCCAGCAATCCGGCCATACACCCGCTGATTTACCGTTGCCACGCTAGTGACGTAATCTTGGTGCAAATCAACCCGGTAGAGCGCAACAGCCTACCCAATAGCGGGGCCGAGATCCTGGATCGCGTCAATGAACTGACCTTTAACGCCAGCCTGCTGGCGCAGATGCGCGCTATCGACTTTGTCAATCGCATGCTCGATCGCGGCATTCTGGACACCAAGCGCTACCGCCCCGTGCTGCTGCACCGCATTGACGGTGGCGAGGCACTGGAGGCCTATCCGGCTTCCAGCAAAACTTCAGCAGACGGCCTGCTCATTGGCAAACTGCATGACCTGGGCCGTTTGTGTGCCCAACGCTGGTTGAAAAAGCATCTTGACGATGTGGGCAAGAAAACCACGGTTGACATTGCCCGCGACTACCTGGATGACATGCGGATGGGCAGTTTGGGCGACTAAATTATTGGCAATTTAGCCCTCTAGCCCAATTAAACAAAGCGCAAACAGCTATTAAATAAATAGCGTTTTTGCGGCTTGAACTGTCGTCATGGCAGCGCTGTGCACAGCGTCGTGGGCCGCTGCTGCCTGCACCAGCCATCGACGCGCTGCACCTAAATGCCCACAGCCAACAAACGGCGCGGGCGGACGTAGCGCAGACAGCGGCGAGGGGTGGTTGGCCAGCAGCACGGCGTGGCGGGCATCCCGGTTATGCGCAGCAATCAGCCCCTGCTTGGCCTGCGCGTGGCCGCCCCAGAGCATGAATACAACGGGGCTGGCTTTTTGCGCACATGCTTCAATAATAGCGTCCGTAAACACTTCCCAACCACGCTTGGCATGGCTGGCGGGCTGGCCGTCTTCGACCGTGAGCGTAGTGTTCAGCAGCAGTACGCCCTGCGCCGCCCAGCCTTGCAAGGAGCCGTGGCTTGGAATGGGCAGCCCCAGGTCGCGCTGGCGCTCTTTGAAAATATTGCGCAGGCTGGGCGGCAACTTCACACCGTGTGCTACTGAAAACGCCAAGCCCTCGGCCTGCCCGGGACCGTGGTAGGGGTCTTGGCCGAGAATCACCACGCGCACATCACACAGCGCCGTCAGCTCCAGGGCGCGCAGGGGCTGGGGTGGGTAGACCACGGCTCCAGCGGCCAAGCGCTGCGCGACAAACTGGCCCAACTGCTGCCCCGCTGCACTGGCGCAAAATGCCTCCAGCAACGCTTGCCAGTCGCCCGCCACGCGCCAGGTCTGCGGCTGCCAGGCGAGCAGGCGCTGCGCGCCGCTGGGAGGCTTTGCATCGAACAAATTGAGGGTCAAATCAGCCTCTATGCCAATAAAATAATGCGCAAGCAGCTATTGAATTTATAGTACATGGCCACCGACCCACATATTCCAGCGCTTCGCAGGCATACGCAGCATGGGGCAAACCGTTAGGCAAACAAAGCCGCCAGCTCCAGCCCCGGCTCATCGGCCCGCATAAAGGCCTCGCCCACCAGGAAGGCATGCACGCCTGCTGCACGCATTTTTTGCACATCGGCGCGGTTACTGATGCCGCTCTCGGTCACCAGCAGCTTGTCGGCAGGTACTTCTGTCAGCATGCCCAAGGTGGTGTCCAGCGACACCTCAAAGGTTTTCAGATTGCGGTTATTGATGCCCAGCAT
>JAYVJV010000274.1:0-4519 GCA_043769005.1 Polaromonas sp.
GCAGCCGAGCAGTCTTTGGTGGCAGAAGCAATTAACGACATGCTCAAAGCGATTTCAGCGAGCTTGCTGATGGAGCAGGTGCTCAGCCCGCGTTATGAATTCACACCGAAAGATCAAGGCAAGAAAGAAGGCTTTGACTATGGCGAGGCGGGCTATGTGCAAGGTGGCTTGAATCTGGGTGTGAACCAGGCCACAGGCGAGGTGCATGTGGAGATCAAAGGCTTGGCCACGCCTAGCAGCCCAGAGGCCACGCGCATTTGCAAAGAAGATTTGAACGAGGTGGTGACTAGCTTTTTGCAAGACAAAACTACGCTGGAGCGCGGCTTGTTCGACAAAGACAACACCCTGCCCGAAGAAATTACCCAGTTGCGCATGGGCAAGATCGTGCGCGAGCGCTACCCAGATTTGAGCGGAGAAGATCAAGAAGCGATCCGCCAGCATGCTGTGGCGGCGATGAATTTCACCCAACAACCCAAGCTGATGCTTGCCGCCGCAGATGCCAGCGCTAGCGAAGACGGCAGTAGCAGCGCAGGCAGCACGGCGCTGATTGATGGCGTGCGCAAGTTTGTGAATGTGCGGGATTTGGACATTGATTTAATTGACCGCATCAACCCGTTTGATGCGGCGTATGCGGTGCTGGCTAAGGCGATGGATGAAAAATCGCTGCGGCAGGTGCAGGCGAGCATTGCAGCGAAGAAAGTGAGCATCCCCGAAGACGAAGCGCGCGATTTGGCTTTGAGAGCCTTGCAATTTAAAACTGAGCGTGGACGCTTGCCAGACATCAATTCCGCAGATCCATGGGAAAAGCGCATGGCTGAGGGCGTGGCTGCGCTGGCACGCTATCGCGCGCAAGCCAAGGCTGCGCAAACGGAGCAAGGCAATGTCTGAGTTGGATGACGATGCGCTGCTGGAGGCGCTGGGCGCAGAAGTCGCACCAATCAAAACATCGAGCCATACCCCGCGCGAGGAGCGGATGATTGCGGGCTTTGAGGATATTTTGCGTTTCTATCAAACGCATGGCCGTGCTCCGCAGCATGGCGAAGGCAAAGACATTTTTGAGCGCCTGTATGCCGTGCGGCTGGATCAATTGCGTAAATTGCCAGAAGCGCAAACCTTGCTCGCTCAGTTAGACAGTGCAGGTTTGCTTGCAACAGCTTTCCGAGGAAATACGCAAGCTCAATCCATGGATGAGGATGCTTTACTGGCTGAATTAGGCGTGAACGCAGACGGTGCTGCCGACAATGACATAACTGTGCTGCGCAACGTGCGTCCCTATGCAACCATCAAAGCAGCCACCAAAGCCGCTGAAGAGGTTGCAAGCCGCACAAGATGCGCTGATTTTCAGAATTTCAAACCGCTGTTTGACGAAGCCATCGCTGGGCTCAAAGCTGGCCATTGGATCGAAAAACCCTACATGAAGAACGCAGGGATTGATGTGGGCGATCTCTTTATCGTAGGCGGCCAAGTTGCCTACGTTGCAGAGGCGCTTGAAGATGGCAAGACCAATGATGGTCGCCCCAATCCGCGCCTGAGAATCATCTTTGACAACGGCACGGAAGGCGATCTTTTGTTGCGTTCCCTCGCCCGCTCGCTGTATCCGGATGGGGATGCGCCGATGGGCAGGCGCTTGATCAAACTGGACGACGGCCCGCTGTTTGGCGATAGCGCCGAGCCTGAGGATGTGGCGACGGGGACGATTTATGTGTTGCGCAGCAAATCGACACTTCCGTATATTGCTCAGCACCGCGAGCTGATTCACAAAATCGGCGTGACGGGTGGCAAGGTGGAGACGCGAATTGATGGCGCGGAAAAGGAAGCCACCTATTTGCTGGCCGAGGTGGAAATCGTGGCTACCTATAAGTTGCACAACCTTAATCGGGTGAAACTGGAAAGCATTTTTCATCGATTGTTTGGTGCTGCGCAACTGGACTTGACTATCCAAGATCGCTTTGGACAACCGGTTAAACCCAGAGAATGGTTCTTAGTGCCGCTGCAGGTGATTGACGAAGCGGTCAAGCGCATTTTGGATGGGTCAATTACTGGTGTGGTCTATGACCCAAAGACGGCTCAGCTGGTAGGCTAAGTGATTGGTCAGCAGTCGATTTCATTCACAAAGTGTGCGTATGGACGATGGAATAGGCACTGCACGTATACCGTTCTTGCCGTCTTCGCGTTTGCTGGCAAAGATGCGTACTTCCTCGCATTCCAGGATCACATCTTCTTCGCCATCGAGTCGTGCACGGACTATTTTGTAGGCTTGCACAAAGCTTTTTTCGCGCCATTCGGTGATCTGGGTGCGGAGGAGTAGCTGGTCGCCGTAGCTGGCGGTTTTGAGGAATTTGGTGTGCGTGTCTACCAAGGGCGTGCCGATGATGCCCATCGTTTTGGCGGTGTCTTCCCAGCGCGGTACGCCGCACTGCGCGAAGAAGTGGCGCGAGGCGGCGTCTATCCAGCGAAAGAAGTTGGGGAACCAGACGATGGCGGCGGGGTCGCAGTCGCCAAACTCTACGCGTACGGTGTGAGTGATGGTGCGCATCGGGTCAGTCACCTTTGATGTTACGTGACTTGATGAGCGCGCCAAAGCGGGCGCTGTCGATGCCTGCGCGCGCGCCAAAGTCGGCCGGGCTCATGGGCGCGGCGATGGCGCCCAGGGCAGTGATGCGGTCTTGGAAGGCTTTGCTGCTGAGGATTTTGTTGATCTCAGCGTTGAGCTGGGTGACGACGGGCGCGGGCGTGCCGGTGGGGGCGTAAAAACCAAACCAGCTGTCGGCATCAAAGCCTTTCAGGCCTGCCTCGTCCAGCGTGGGCACGTCGGGGAACAGGGGCGAGCGCTTGGGGCTGCCCACGGCCAGCAGCTTGAGCTTGCCTGCGCGCACATTGGCCAGGCCGATGCCGGGGTCAAACATGAAGTCGATCTGGCCGCCCAGCAGGTCTTGCATGGCAGGCGCTGCACCACGGTAGGGAATGTGGGTGGCAAACACATTGGCCTGGCTTTTCATCATCTCGGCGGCCAGGTGCGGCGAGCTGCCGCTGCCGGGCGTACCAAAGCTGAGCTTGCCGGGGTGGGCTTTGAGGTAGGCCAAGAACTCCTGCACGTTGTTGGCCGGTACCTTGGGGTGCGATTCCAAAAACACCAGCACACGGGCGGCTGCCGCCACGGGCGTGAGGTCTTTCACTGGGTCGTAGGTCATTTTGGGAAACAGGTGCGGGTTGATCGACACCGTGCCGCCCGAGCTCATCAGCAAGGTGTAGCCGTCCGCAGGCGACTTGGCCACGGCATCAGCGCCGATGTTGCCGTTCGCACCGGCGCGGTTCTCGACCACCACGGGCTGGCCCAGCGCCTCGGCCAGCGGCGTAGAGACGGTGCGTGCTATCTGGTCAGCCGCGCCGCCGGGCGGAAAGCTGACCACGATTTTGATGGGCTTGCTGGGGAAGCTTTGCGCCTGCGCAGTTGCAAGTGCGCAGAGTGCTACTAATGCAATAGCTGGCCCCGCAATGATTGGGCTGGCTAGCAGGCGTTTTAGTTTAAAAATACTAGGCATAAAAGTCTCTCAGGATGGTGTGATGGCGATAGAAATCAACAGACAGAGGCTGCCCAGCCTAAGGTTGTCTGACTCCCTCTCCCGTATCGCGGGAGAGGGTTGGGGCGAGGGTCTCTGAGGCAAGTGAAGAATCATGCAAAAGCTTAACTGAGTTTTGAGGGTTTACGCACAAAGCGGATGGGATGCTCTTTGACAGGCCGGGCGGGCGCGCCGTGCTGCTGCAAGGTGGCATCCAGTGCCTTGCCTGCATCGTCGGCCAGCGCGGCGCTGCGGGCGGCTTTTACTGCGCTGGCCGCTTGCTGTGCATCTGCGCCGCGTGTCAGGTGCTCCAGCACATGCAGCAGGTTGCCTTTGCCGCGTTCATTGGTGCTGCCGTAGCCTTTGATGAGGCGGCCACACAGGGCAATCTCATGGCCCAGCTGCCAGTGGCGCTGCGTGCCTTGCACTACGCCTTGCAGCCACTGCGCGATCGTGCTCTGCTCAGTGGCGTAACGGCTGCCGCGCACGCGCAACCACTTGAGGCTGGCTAAAAATCGCAATGACAACATGCCGATGATGGAATGCGTGCCCACCTTGAGCGGCAGCGCCCACGGCGTTTTGCCTTGCAGTGTGCGGCGGCGATCCCAGGCGGTGAGCTTGGTGGCCAGCGACACCGGCAGCAGCGCCGCAAACTCGGGCACGCCGGGTTTGAAGTGGTCATACACCTTGAGCAAATCGTCGTCCTTGGCCTTCACTTCGCCCACCACGCGCTGCCAACGGCTGGCGCGGCTTTTCAAATCAGCCACGCGCACGATGTCGTCAAACGCCATCCACAGCGCCAGCCAGCGCGCCATCTCGCGGGTGGTGGCAAATTGGTTGGCAGCAGTGGGGTCGGCGGCCTGCTCGGCATGCAGCACTTGCTGGAGCCTGTCTATGTACAACTGCGCGTAAGCCGCGCCCTGGTACTCCAGCATGCGTGCATGGCCCAGGGCCAGCAT
>JAYVJV010000275.1:0-7157 GCA_043769005.1 Polaromonas sp.
AGCGCCGAGGACTTGCAGGCCAACACCCCGGCGGACGGCATCATCACCGGCATTGGCACCGTGCAGGGTCGTGCCTGCGCAGTGCTGGCCTATGACGCGACCGTTCTGGCAGGCACCCAGGGCTTTCGCAGCCACCAAAAAACCGACCGCCTGATCGATATCGCCCTGGCGCAAAAATTGCCCGTGGTGATGTTTGCCGAGGGCGGCGGCGGCAGACCCGGTGACACGGACATGCCCATCGTGGCCGGGCTGCATGTGCGCACCTTCGCCCGCTTTGCGCGCCTGCACGGCCAAGTGCCTGTGGTGGGCATCGCCGCCCGGCGCTGCTTTGCGGGCAACGCCGCCCTGCTGGGCTGCTGCGGCATCATCATTGCCACCCAAGACAGCAACATCGGTATGGGTGGCCCGGCCATGGTGGAGGGCGGTGGTCTGGGCCAGTTTGCACCCGAGGCCATTGGCCCCAGCAGCGTGCAAAGCGCCAATGGCGTGATCGATATTTTGGTCGCGGACGAAGCGGCGGCAGTGCGCGCGGCCCAGCAGTATTTAGGATATTTCCAGCCTGTCGCCCCACCTCCTGCCGTGTCTCTTGCGCCACCTGCTGCAACTCCTACAACTCCTACAACTCCTGCATCTCCTGCCGCCTGGCCCTGCGCCGACCAAGCCGCGCTGCGCGATGCCGTGCCCGAAAACCGCCTGCGTACCTACGATGTACGCACTGTGCTGCACACGCTGGCAGATACGGGCAGCGTGCTGGAGCTGCGTGCAGGCTTTGGCAAGGGCATGGTCACGGCGCTGGCGCGCGTGGCCGGCCGCACGGTGGGTGTGCTGGCCAACAACAACCAGCATCTGGGTGGTGCCATTGACGGCGAAGCTGCCGACAAGGCGGTGCATTTTATGCAGCATTGCAGCGTCCACGGCTGGCCGCTGGTGTCGCTGGTAGACACGCCGGGCTTTATGGTCGGGCCCGATACCGAGGCGACGGGCCAGGTGCGCCGCGCCAGTGCGCTGTTTCTGGCCGCAGCGCAACTCAAGGTGCCATTTTTCGCCGTTGTGCTGCGCAAGGGCTATGGTCTGGGTGCCATGGCCATGGCCGCTGGCGGCTTTCATGCCCCCGTGTTTACCGTGGCCTGGCCCAGCGGCGAATTCGGTGCCATGGGCCTGGAAGGTGCCATCAAGCTAGGCTACGCCAAAGAGCTGGCCCAAGAGCCCAGCGAGGCGGCGCGCGAGGCGCTCTACCAAAAACTTCTCGCGCAGCAGTACGCAGCAGGCCAGGCCCTCAACATGGCCGCCACGCTGGAGATCGACGCAGTGATCGACCCGGCGCACACCCGTGCCTGGTTGCTGCGTGGTCTGGCAAGCGTTGTATAAAGCATGGTCTAGACAAACCGCAGTACAGTGTATTCACAGCTCTGCAACAGCTCCCAAACATTGCCTGATATTTTTATATATTAAATAAGCAGCTATGCATTACATAGCTGCTTACGCTTGATTTTATTGGGCTACAATCCTGAAAACCATGAAACTCGCCATCATTTCCGATATCCATGGCAACCTGAATGCGCTGCAAGAGGTTCTACGCGATGCAGACCGTGCGGGGGTGCAGCAGATCTTCAATTTGGGCGACACCTTGGGTGGCCCGCTGGCATCTGCACGCACGGCTGACTTGCTGATGCAACGCAACATCCCCATGATTGCAGGCAACCATGAGCGCCAGTTACTCACCCTGCCCAGCCACAAGCTCAACCGCAGCGACACCTGCACCGCCAGCGAGATCACCGCCGCCCACCACGCTTGGCTGGCCAGCGCCCCGCCCACCCAGTGGCTGAGCAAGGATGTATTTGCCTGCCACGGCACGCCCAGCAGCGATCTGGAGTATTGGCTGGAAACCATCACCGATGACTTTGGCCAGCACGGCTCAATTGGTATGCGGACAGCCTCGCTGCCCGAGGTGGTGCAACGCCTGGGCAGTGGCCCACACACAGACAGAGCCAGTTTGGTACTGTGCGGCCACACCCATGTGCCACGTGTCGTGCAGGTGCAGGTACCTGGTGGGTCGATGTCGGATGAACCGCGAACACAGCGCGCCATCACCATCGTCAACCCCGGCAGCGTTGGCCTACCCGCCTATGGCGATGTGCACCCGTATCAACACTACGCAGAAACTGGCAGTCCGCACGCGCGCTACGCGATTATCGAAAAATCAGCCCACGGCTGGCATACCGAGCTGCGCAGCGTAGCCTACGACGTGGAACCCATGGCGCGCATGGCAGAGCAGCGCGACCGCCCCGACTGGGCTATCGCGCTACGCACGGGCTGTATGACGTGAGATGGCAATGCGCGTGGGGCGGTGCAGGTTGACTGTAAATAATACATCGCCATCTGCGCAGAGATTCGTCTACACCACTACAACAACGACCGCACCAGGTTCATCGCCTCTTCCACCCGCTCTACCGCGTGGATCGTCAGCCCCTCAAACTCTTTCATCTGCGATTTTTTCGGCGCATTGGCTTTGGGCACGATGGCCACGCTAAAGCCGAGTTTTGCGGCTTCCTTCAAACGCTCCTGGCCGCGCGGTGCGGGGCGCACTTCGCCAGCCAGGCCGACTTCGCCAAAGGCGATAAAGCCCTTGGGCAGGGGCTTGCCGCGCAGGCTGCTGGTGATGGACAGCATCACCGCCAAATCCGCAGCGGGCTCGGTGATGCGCACGCCGCCCACGGCGTTGACAAACACGTCCTGGTCCATGCAGGCCACGCCCGCATGGCGGTGCAGCACGGCTAGCAGCATGGCCAGGCGGTCTTTGTCCAGACCGACGCTTAAGCGGCGTGGTGAGGGGCCCCCGCTGTCCACCAGGGCTTGAATTTCCACCAGCATGGGGCGGGTGCCCTCCAGCGTGACCATCACGCAACTGCCGGGCACCGGCTCGCTGTGCTGGCTGAGAAAGATGGCGCTGGGGTTGCTGACACCCTTGAGGCCTTTTTCGGTCATGGCAAACACGCCAATCTCATTCACAGCCCCGAAGCGGTTTTTAATCGCCCGCACCAGTCGAAAGCTGCTGTGCGTGTCGCCTTCAAAATACAGCACGGTGTCCACCATATGCTCCAGCACGCGCGGCCCGGCCAGTGTGCCTTCCTTGGTCACATGGCCCACCAGCACGATAGCGGTGCCGCTACTTTTTGCATAGCGCGTTAGGTGCGCCGCGCATTCGCGCACCTGGGCTACCGAGCCGGGCGCGCTGGTGAGCTGGTCAGAGTACACGGTTTGGATCGAGTCAATCACTGCAATATGGGGCGCAGTGCTCTCCAGCGTGGCAAGGATTTTTTCCAGCTGCGTCTCGGCCATCACCTTCACCTGGCTGCCCACAATACCCAGCCGCCGCGAGCGCAGCGCCACCTGCGCGCCGCTCTCCTCGCCCGTGACGTATAACGCACCTCCTTGTGCGCCCCCACGTTCGCCCACAGCGTGCGCCTCTCTGCCCCCCGAGGGGGCCCTCGCGCCTTGGGGCTGTCCGGCGGCGCTCGACCAATGCCGTTGCAAAGTATCCAGCGCTTGCAGCAGCAAGGTAGATTTACCAATCCCCGGGTCGCCACCAATCAACACCACGCCACCGTCGACGATGCCGCCGCCCAGCACCCGATCCAGCTCGTCTTGCCCAGTGGGGGTGCGATCAAAATCGGTGGCCTCAATATCGCACAGCGCCTGCACGGGCGCGGCTGCGGTGAGCGAGGCAAAGCGGTTCTTCGTCGGCGCATTGTTCTCTGCCACCGACTCGATCAGCGTGTTCCAAGCCTGGCAAGCCGGGCATTTGCCCAGCCACTTGGGGCTAGTGCCGCCGCATTCGGAGCAGGTATAAACAGTTTTTTCTTTAGCCATGGGCGAATAATACTGCATTTATATACAGCTAATTTACTGTCCCAGCAATAGCGCACAATTTTGGTATGGATGAAGCCGCTCAAACTGCACAACACAACCTGCCCTGGCTACCGCAAGGCACGGTGTACGGCACGCTGATGAATTTTGCTGATGAGCATACTGCGCTGGCGGCGCAGATGAACGTAGCGCCTTACAAGGCCGCGCCGCAGGCTCCGGTGCTCTACATCAAAACGGCCAATACCTTCAGCGCGCATGGCAGCACCATTGCGCTGCCTGCGCGGGTAGCGCAGGTGCAGATACGGGCCTGCATCGGTTTAATTTTCCAATCAAATAAGGCTGCAGCCCAATTAAAACAGGCGCAAACAGCTCCTAAAAAAATAGCAACTGCGGTACTCTTCAGTGACCTGACGGTGCCTCACACGAGCTTTTACAGGCCACCCGTCAAGTTCAATTGTCTGGACGGCTTTTTGTGTGCCGGGCAAACGCCGCATGCGCTGCATGACCTGGCCGCGCTGGATGCACTCACCGTCACAGTGCGCATCAACGGCGCGGTGGTGCAAAGCTTTAGCACGCAGAGCATGGTACGCAGCGCGTCGCAGTTGGTGACTGAGGTGGCCGAGTTTATTGACCTGCAAGCGGGTGATGTGCTGCTGCTGGGCAGCCCCTTTGATGCGCCGCTGGCGCGGGCTGGCGACCTGGTGGAGATCAGCACGCCAGGTTTTGCACCGCTGTGCCACACGCTGGTAGCCAACGCACAGGAGCAGGCATGAAGCACGCCCGCATTGCCTACCAAGGTCGGACCTTAAATGCCACTTTCAGCGCTGGGCACAGCCATGCCGACGGCGAAGGTGCTTTGCTGCTGGAAAACGGCGAACGCGTGGCCTTTGACGCGGTGACCTGGCTACCCCCGTTGCAGGACATTCCCCGTCCCCGCACCATGCTGGCCCTGGGCCTGAACTACGCCGACCACGCCAAAGAGCTGGCCTTCAAGGCCCCCGACGAGCCGCTGGCATTTGTCAAAGGCCAAAGCAGTTTGATCGGCCACCGCCAGCACACCATTCGCCCGGCGGGTGTGCAGATGATGCACTATGAGTGCGAGCTGGCGGTGGTGATAGGCCGCAGCGCCAAGCAGGTGCGCAAAGCCGATGCTTACGACTTCATCGCGGGCTACACCGTGGCCAATGACTACGCGATCCGCGACTATCTGGAGAACTGGTACCGCCCGAATTTGCGCGTCAAAGGCCGCCCCACCTGCACACCCCTCGGGCCGTGGCTGGTGGATGCAGCCGACATTGCCGACCCCATGCAACTGGCCTTGCAAACCACCGTCAACGGCCAGGTCACGCAAAGCGGCAACACACGCGACATGATTTTTGATGTGCCTACGCTGATCGAATACTTCAGCAGTTTTATGACCTTGCAGCCCGGCGATTTGCTCTTGACCGGCACGCCGGATGGGGTGGTGGACTGCAAGGTGGGGGATGTGGTTGTTACGTCGATACAAGATGTTGGTGCGTTACAGAGCGCGATCTGTGCACCGACTACGTGAGGTTTTCGATGCGCATGGCTGGGCTATCCCATGACACAGACGGCGCTGGAAATCATCTGGTACAACCCACCAATATTCCCGCAGCCCAGGCGCTTGCGTTGGGTAGCGCAGCGGCATCAAGGAGGAGCCCGAAGGGCGGGGGACAGCCGCGGAGCTACCCAACGCAAGTGCCTGGGCGAGCACAGCACCTCGGCCCCGCGCCTATTGCCAACAACCACATGCCGCAGCCGCCTCCAGCCTTTAGCCCTAAGCCATCGCAAATTGAGTTACTCTACCCAGACATTCAAACATGAGCTAGTGCCATGCAAATCAACCACCTCATCAACGGCAAACACGTAGCCAGCGCCACCACCTTCGACACCATCAACCCCGCCACGCAGGAAGTGCTGGCGCAAGTAGCCGCAGGTGGCGAACACGAGGTGAATGCAGCGGTGGCCGCAGCCAAAGCCGCCTTCCCCGCCTGGGCCGCCACAGCGCCTACAGCACGCGCCAAAATCATGCGGAGGCTGGGTGACCTGATCGCTGCGCACGTGCCCGACATCGCACACACCGAGACCAATGACTGCGGCCAGGTGATTGCGCAAACCGGCAAGCAGCTCATCCCCCGCGCGGCGGACAACTTTTATTATTTTGCCGAGATGTGCACCCGTGTGGACGGCCACACCTACCCGACCGAGACGCACCTGAACTACACCTTGTTCCACCCCGTGGGCGTGTGCGCGCTGGTCAGCCCGTGGAACGTGCCCTTCATGACCGCCACCTGGAAAACCGCGCCCTGCCTGGCCTTTGGCAACACGGCGGTGCTCAAGATGAGCGAACTCTCCCCCATGAGCGCCGCGCGCCTGGGCGAGCTGGCGTTGGAGGCAGGGCTACCGCCCGGCGTGCTGAACATCGTGCACGGCACTGGCAAAGATGCGGGCGAGCCGCTGTGCCGCCACCCCGATGTGCGGGCCATCTCGTTCACCGGCAGCACGGTTACGGGCAACCGCATCGTGCAGTCTGCGGGCCTCAAAAAGTTCAGTATGGAGCTGGGCGGCAAATCGCCCTTCGTTATTTTTGACGATGCCAACCTGGACAGAGCCCTGGATGCCGCCCTCTTCATGATCTTCAGCAACAACGGCGAGCGCTGCACCGCGGGCAGCCGCATCTTGGTGCAAGAGAGCATCTACCAAGAATTCGCAGCGAAGTTTGCGCAGCGTGCTATGAAAATTGCAGTTGGCGACCCACTGCAGGATGCCACCATCATCGGCCCGATGATCAGCCAGGCGCACTTGGCCAAAGTACGCGGCTACATAGAGCTAGGCCAAAAAGAAGGTGCCAGCATGCTCTGCGGCGGCACGGGTCAACCCAGCTACGCCAGCGCCCTGCCCCCGCGCGTGCAAGCAGGCAACTACATCTGGCCCACCGTGTTTGCCGACGTAGACAACCGCATGAAAATCGCCCAAGACGAAATCTTCGGCCCCGTGGCCTGCCTCATCCCCTTCAAAGACGAGCAGCATGCCGTGCAACTGGCCAACGACACGCAATACGGTTTAAGCAGCTACGTGTGGACCGAAAACATCGGCCGCGCCCACCGCGTGGCGGCGCAGATCGAAGCAGGCATGTGCTTCGTCAACAGCCAAAACGTGCGCGACCTGCGCCAGCCCTTCGGCGGCACCAAGGCCAGCGGCACCGGGCGCGAGGGCGGCACCTGGAGCTATGAGGTGTTTTTGGAGCCGAAGAATGTGGCGGTGTCGCT